>JAVBLB010000157.1:0-8673 GCA_031553735.1 Candidatus Adiutrix sp. | reverse complement strand
AATTTCCCCAACCAGTCCAACAATGCGGTGATATCTCCCAGCATCACCGGATATGGCTCGGTGGAAATCATCGGTTCGGCGGGGGCCGTCCGGCTATCGGGGGCCAATACTTACAGCGGCGGCACGATTTTGACCAAAGGCTATGTGGCGGGCAACGTCAGCGCCGCTTCCAAGTTCATTTTCACCGATAATGCCAATGCCAAAGAATTGCGTCTGCTGCAATCGGATAATGCGACCGAAACCAGCCTGACCGTGTCCGGCCTCTCCTTCGAATCCACGACCAACCTGGGTACGGCCAATGTCGCTCTGGGCTCCAAGAAGCTGACCATCGACAATTATGAAAACGACGTCTACGCCGGGTCCTTCACCGGCACGGGTTCCATTGTCAAAAAAGGCGCGGGCTATCAGACTTTTTCCGGAACCGGCCCCGTCAGCCAGGCGATCGATCTCCAGGCCGGCCGGCTGATCTCCAGCGGGGTCAATGGCGGCGGCGTCACGGGGACGGTCAAGGTCACCGGCCAGGGGTCCCTGGCCACCAACAGCGGCGGCTATTTCAAGAATGTCAACGTGGTCTCGGGCGGCACCCTGGAAGCCACCAACAATGCCCTGAAGTTGCAAAGCAGCGGTGACCGGGTTCAGTTTCAGGACGGCGGCCGTCTGTGGGTCAACAGCCGGGTCAACAGCGGGGTCAACACCACCGGGGCTCTCCAGATCAACACCGGCTCAGTGAATATCCAGAGCGGCGCCAGCGTCTACCTGGATCTGACCAAAACTCTGGATTGGAAGCCTACCGGGCCGATCAGCGTCATCAGCGATTCCACCACCGTCGCCGGGCAGTTCACCTCGGCCGCGGTCAGCGATATTCTCCTGAAGGCCTCGGTGGTCGACAGCAAGCATATCCAACTGGCCGCCGACCATGACTGGGCTTCGGCGGTGGTGGGGCAATATAAGGGGCTCTCCGGCTTCAGCCGGGCCCTGGCCGATGGAGCCATCAACGGCGACGGTGTGGCCCAGTGGGGTCAGATCGGCAGCGTCGACTTGCCCGCCCTGCGGGACGCCTTCGGCAACCGGGGGCTTCACCAGGGCCTGGTGGAAATGATCGGCCCCCTGAACGGCGTCAGCATCATGATGCTGCCCGGCCGCACCGGCTGGTATTCCTCCCGGCCGGACCTCCAGAACATGACCGGCCGCACGGCCGTCTCCTCCGGCGACTACAGCGCCGGCGACAACCGCTTCTGGTTCGAACCCTATTACCGCAAAAGCTCGGTGGACGGCGACAACGGAATGCCCGGCTACCGCCTCTCCCGCCCCGGGGTCAACCTGGGCTATGACCGCCGCTTCACCGACGAATTCACCGGCGGGGTCATGTTCGGCTTCAGCCGCCCGGAAGCCCGGGTGGACGAGACCCGCTACCTGGCCAACATCAAGGCCAGCCAGTTCATGGGCGGCCTTTACGGGGCCTGGAATCCCGGGCCGGCCATTGTCAGCGGCTGGGCCCATTACGGCTGGAGCGACTACCACTCCAGCCGCCGGGTCAACGTCGGCGGCCAGCGCTATCTCGAGGCCGACTATAACGGCGACTTCTGGGGGGCGGGCCTGGAACTCGACATCCCCCTGGCGGCCACCGAAGACCTGACCGTGACCCCCAACCTCGGCCTCTCCTATAACCACGGCCGGGTGGACGGTTACACCGAGCGCGGCGGCGGGGTGCTGAACCAGCGCCTTTCCGAGGAAAGCTCCGACACCCTTTACGGCCGGGTGGGCGTGCGGGCCGATTACCAGCTGGAAGCCGGCAAGGTCTGGGCCTCGGCCCACGTCAACCGCATCCTGAGCGGCGACCGGGTCAGCGAGGTGGACGCCGTCCTCACCGGCGGCAACACTCCCTTCCTCATCCAGTCCCCGCGCCTGGACCGCACCACGGCCACCCTGGCCGCCGGCGCCGATTACGGCCTGACCGAGGGCCTGAGCCTCAACGTGGCCGCCGAGGCCGACCTGGGCCAGCGGCAGCAGACCTATGGCGTCATCGGCGGGCTCAAGGGCGTCTGGGGCGAGGGCATCGACTTTTGGGCCCCGGTGGCCAATATGTTCACGGCCAAATCGGCCGGCTCCGATGACGGGACCGCCGCGCCCAAGGCCCCGAAGTTCGACGGCCGCCTGGCCACGGACCCGGCGGCCATCCAGGCCGCCCAGGCGATTGCGGATGAAGGCTTCACCCTGCCGGAAGTTCTGGTCACCGCCGACGGCCGGCGCCCGGTCTCCGAGCGGGCGGCCAGCGTCGACGAAATCACCAGCGGCATGATCAAGGCCAGCGGCAGCCAGAACCTGGCCGAGGCCCTGCGCCCGGTGACCGGTATGTATCAGCGCACCGCCGGCCAGGGCACCCCGCGGGTGGATATCCGCGGCATGCGCACCCGGGGAGTCATGCTCCTGGTGGACGGCATCCCCGTCTCCACCGGCCGCAACAACAACTTCGACCCCACCCAGTTCGCCATGACCAACGTCGAGCGCATCAAGATCACCAAGGGCGCCTCGTCGGTGCTCTACGGCGCGGGCGGCAACGCCGGCGTCATTAACATCGTCACCAAGAAGGGCGGCACGGGCTTCCACCCCAGCGTGGGCATCGAGGGCGGCACCCCGGGCCGGAATCTCAGCCAGTGGCTGTCGGCCTCCATGGGCACGGAAAACTTCCACAGCTTCCTCAGCTATTACGGCACCCACAGCGACGGGTATCGCCCGGCCGACCCCGATGACGGCAACCCCCGGATGACCGTGGACCAACTGCGGACCAACAGCCAGAGCCAGATGCAGAACGCCTACGCCAACTTCAGCTACACCCCCCAGAGCCAGACGGAGATCGGCCTGGCCCTGAACTTCCGCCAGGGCGATTTCGGCATCCCCGCCCGCATCGACCGGGCCCGCAACCGGGCCGACTGGGAGACGGTGGACGACTGGCGGGCCGGCGGCATCACCCTGGCCCTGAACCACGAGTTCGACGCCCCCCTGACCCTGCGCGGCTGGACCTATTACAACCAGGAAGACCGCGAGCGCTCCCTCTACGACGACTATGAACGCACCAAGCAGACCCAGCGGGACGCCGGCGAGTTCGATGAAGTCTTTGAGAACATGGGCCTCGACACCCAGTTGATCTACCACCCGGTCGACAACTTCTCGGCCACCCTGGCCCTGGGCTTCAAGCGGGACAATTACCAGGCCCACAACAACTACATCAACAACTCCAGCGTCTGGACCAGGGAAAACCAGGACCAGCACGCCCTGACCACCAACACCGCCCTGGAACTGAACTACGAACCCACCGCCCTGCCCGGGGTCGGCCTCACCGCCGGTTACGGCTATTACACCCAGCGGCGGCCGGAGGGCAGCCAGAACGCGTCGTCTTATATGCTGGGCGCCAGTTGGGACATCAACGAAAACCATCAGCTCTGGATCAACCACGCCCGCAAGATCCGCTTCCCCAACCTGGAGGATTATTACGATCCCATCGCCGGCAACCAGAACCTGAATCCGGAAATCACCAAACACTATGAAATCGGCTGGAAGGGCCGCTTCCAGCCCCTGCGCAGCGAACTGTCCGTGACCGGCTTCTGGATCGATTCCGACGACTACATCGAACGAAAAGACGATGGTGCCGCCAGTAATCAGAAGGGCAACTACGACTATCGCTTCCGGGGCATCGAAGCCACCCTGGCCGTGCGGCCCCTGGACTGGATGATGCTCTGGGGCGGCTACACCTACACCGATTCCTATGATCGCGACCCGGCGCCCTTCTATACCGGCAACCTTCAGAACCGGCCGAAACACAAATACAGCCTGGGCCTGGACCTGGCCTTCGACTGCGGAATCAACTTCCACACCGAAACCAACTATTTCCGGGATTCCTACAGCACCCTGAAGTCCAGCGCCACCACGTCGGACATCAAGAGCGACAACTACACGGTCACCAACCTGAAGCTGGGCTACGACATCGGCGAGGCCAGCGAGATCTACCTCCGGGCCGAGAACCTTTTCAACGCCGACTACGAGGAAGGCGACGGCTTGCCGCGCCCGGGCCGCACCGTGTTCCTGGGTTTGAACCTTGGCTTCTGAGCCCCAAAGGGGCGATGCTCCGCCGCGGTGGCCGCCTCATGACCGGGCCGCGGCGGCCGGGACGAAAGTTCCATCGCCTTCATCCGTTTCAACCGAGGCCCGGCCCGCCGCCGGGCCTCACCTGGCTTTTTCCGAAGGCCTGAGCCTGGAGGTCCACGGCCGGGGGCTGGTCCTGACCTCGGCCCTGAGCCTCCGGGGCGGGGAACTGGCCCTCCTGACCGGGCCGACCGGCGGCGGCAAAACCAGTTTTCTGACCGTTTTGGCCGGTCTGACCGATTATCGCCTGATGGCCGGGCGGCTGGATTTCGAACCCGGATCGCGGCCGGTGGCCGTGGTGACCCAGAATCCCGATCTTCAGACCCTGGGGACCACAGTGTGGGAGGAGGCCCTTTCCGGGGCCCTCAATTACGGCTCCCCCCGGGCCGAGGCCGAAGCGAGGGCCCGGCGCTGGCTGGATCGCCTGGGCCTGGCCGGGCGGGACGGCTTGGCCCCGGAACAGCTTTCCACCGGCCAGCGGCAGCGGCTGGCCCTGGCCGCCGCCCTGGCCCTTGCCCCCGGTTTTCTGCTGCTGGATGAACCCCTGGGCCAGCTTGACGAGCCCGGCCGCCGGGAACTGTTGATACTCCTGGCTGAACTGAAGGCCGAGGGCCTGGCCGTGCTGCTGGTCGAACACCGCGACATCCCCGGCCAGGGTTTGGTGGACCACCGGACCTGTCTGCGCCCGGCCGCGCCCGCGCCCCGGCCGCCCTCCCTTTCGGCGGCGGAGAAGACGGTTTCTCCGCCCGTGACGACGGAGCCGGAAGTGCTGCTGGAGGGCGCTTCCCTGAAGTTGACCTGGCGGGCCGGTTCCGAGCCCCGGGGGGGGCATGGGGCGTCGCGGCGGCGTCGGCAGGGCCGGGCGGCGTCGGCCGGCGTGAAGGCTCAAACGACGGCGGCCTCGCCGCGGTCGTCCACGCCTCTGCTGGTCGATGATTTCGTCATCCGGGCCGGGCAAGCCATCGCCCTGACCGGCCCCAACGGCAGCGGCAAGAGCACCTTTTTCGCCGCCCTGACCGGGCTGGGCCCGGAGATCGACGGCGCGCTGCGCTGGTTCGGCCGCCTTGACTATCCAGTCCGGGACCTGGTGGGCCGGGTGGGTTTTCTGGCCCAGAATCCGGAGCGCCAGTTCTTCAATGAAACCGTTCGCCAGGAAGTGGCCTTCACTCTGGAGCGCCGGTCGCGGCCGGCCGACGAAGCGGCCGCCGCCGTCGACACGTGGCTGGAGCGGCTGGGGCTGGCCGGGGTGGCCGAACGGCGTCCCCAGGAACTGAGTTTCGGCCAAAAGCGTCTGCTGGGGCTGGCTATGATTCTGGCCCCGGAGCCGGAGCTCTTGGTGCTCGACGAACCCTTCACCGGGCTGGACCGGGGTTGGCGGGATTATTTGAAAACGGCCCTGAACCGGGGCTGGGGCGATTATCGCCCGGCCTGCCTCTTGCTCTGCCACGACGAACCGGAGGGCCTGGAATTCGACGAAGTCTGGCGCTTCGAAGCCCCGGAGGGGCCGGGCGTCGCCGAGAGTTCACCAGGGGCTGGATGTGACGATCGGCTCGAGGGTTCCAACGCTTCCGTTCTGGCCGGCCGGCTGGTCACCGGCCAGGCGCCGCGCCCCGGACCTTCGGAGACAGCGGCCGCGCCCGAAAAACAAAAGCGGAAACGGCGGCGGCCTTACGGCTATCCCGGCCAGTTCCAGCCGGGCGATTCCTGGCTGCACCGCCTGTCCCCGGTCTGGAAATTCAGCCTCCTGACCGCCGTGGCCACCGTGGCCATCCTGTCCCGTTCGCCCTGGCTGTCCCTGGCCGCCGGCCTGGCGACCGTGAGTCTGGCCGTTTCGGCCGGTTTGATCAGGCCGATACTGCGCGATCTGCGGCTGCTGCTGTGGCCGATACCGATCATGGTCTTCCTGTATTGTCTGCGCTTCGGCTTCAGTTGGCGGGCGGCTTTGGAATCCCTGGAAGTGGGGGCCCGGTTGATCACCGCCGGCCTCCCGCTGTTCCTCCTGCAACGTTCCACCGATCCGGAAGTCATGCAGAAGAGCCTGCGGCGGTATCTTTCGGCCCGCAACGCTTTTCTTTTGGCGGCCGCGATTCGGATCGCCCCGCTCCTGTTTCGGGAAGCGCCCCTGCTGATGGGCCTTCAGCGGCTGCGGGGGGCTCGGCTGTATGGGAAAAAGTTTTTCCGGAAGGATATCCGCACCGACTGGCTGATGGCCTTTTTTCTGCCCCTGGTCATCCGGGTGCTGGACCTGGCCGGCGAAATGTCCGTCATCGCCCGGCTGCGCGGCCTGGAGGGCAACCCGGCCGGCCCCATTCACGCCGAGGCTTCGCCGGCCGCTTGAGGGCGGCGAAGCTTCCCACGAGATGACGCTTTTGGCGCATTGCCCGCCGATAGTGCTATAATGGACGGCGGCGGGCTTCGGGCGGCGAAGCCTTTCATATCGCGCCCGGTCCCGGGGCCGGCGCTTTCGCGGAGGTTCCCAGATGTCCCCTGACACCCGAAAACACGACCACCTGCGGGAGGCCCTGATCCTGGTCTTCCTGGCGGTGCTCATCGCCGCCTCCAAGGTGACCCTGCGCCTGCCGTTGAAAATGCCCGGGCACGGCCTTTTGCCGATCATCTTTCTGATGTGCCTGGGGCGGGCCCTGACCGCCCGGCCCTGGTCCGGCGCCTTTATGGGCTGCGCGGCCGGCCTGATCTGCCTGGCCCTGGGCGGCGGCTTCAAGGCCGTGGAGGTGTTCACCAAATACGGCCTGGTGGGGCTGGCCCTGGACCTGCTGTTCAAGGTCTCCGACCCGCTGCTCCACCGCCGGGGCTGGCTTTTGGTGGTCTGGGGCGCCCTGGCCACTCTGCCCCGGGGCTTCGACGGCTGGATACGGGATCTCCTGGCCGGAATGGATATCCTGGTGATTTTGGCGATGAGCGCGCCCAAGCTTTTGTCCGGCATGGCCTTCGGGGCCGTGGGCGCGGCTTTGGCTTACCAGTTGAGCAAGGCCCTGGCCCGGCGCGGGTATGTGGCCTATCCGGATTTCGGCCGGTCGTCCGGCGGCCCTCAAACGACCGCCGCCGGCTCGTAAGACTCCGGGTAAACATTACAATCAAGGAGAGCGTATAGCTATGACCTGCCGGATTTATATCGGCCTGGACGACACCGACGTCAAGGGGGGACCCTTCGGCACGGGCAAGGTGGCCAAGGAACTGGCGGCCAAACTGCCGGAGGGCTACGCCCTGTGGGCCGTGGTCCGTCACCAGTTGCCCCAGTTGCCGGGGATACCCTTCACTTCCCACAACAGCCCGGCCTGTCTGATGATCGATGGTGAAGGCGAGCCCGACCTGGACCTCCTGGCCGGGGTGGCCGCCGCGCATATCCGGGGCATGGCCAGCCCGGGCAGCGATCCGGGTCTTTGCCTGGCGGTTGAAGGCCCCGGGCTGGACCGCCTGACCGATTTCGGCCGGGAGACCTCCCGCCGGGTGGTCACCCAGGATGAGGCCCGGATGGCCGTGGCCGAGGTCGGGGCCCGCCTGGAGGGCCTGGGCGGCACCAACGACGGCATTATCGGCGCGGCCGCGGCCGTCGGCCTCAGCCATCACGGCTGGTACGGGCGGCTGCTGACTTACAAGGTTCCCTTCGCGGAACTGCCCAACCCCATCCAGGTCGGCACGTTGCGGAGCCTGGGCATCCTGGTGCAGTCCATCGACAGGCAGGCCTTTATCCCCATGGATCAGGACTGGGTGGAGACGTACGGCTGGCTGCGGCCCTATCTGTGGGGCGGGCACCCGGTGCTGCCGGTGCGGCCCTGCGGCGACCCGGCCAGAAACGGCGGCCACTGGCGGATCGTCCATTACCGTTCGCCGTTGAAACGGTACCTCAAGCCGATTCTGAAACCGAAAATCAAGGCCATCAAAAGAAGATTGGGGCTGGCCTGAGGCCGGTCAAATCCGGAGGAGGAGACTATGTCGGATCGTCGTGAAACCAAAGCCGGACGCATCGCGTTCTCCAACCCGGCCGGCGTCGCCAAGCCCGCGGGCTATTCCCACGTCGCGGAAGTGACCGGGCCGCTTCGCCTCGTCTACATTTCCGGCCAGCTCGGGCTGGAGCCGGCCGGGCAACTGGTCGGCGCTCCCGGTGATTTCCGGGCCCAGGCCCGGCAGGTCTTCGAAAATCTGAAGACGGCCCTGGCCTCTGTGGACGCGGGTTTCGGGAATGTCATCAAGCTGAACTCCTATTTCACGGACATTCGCGCCCAACTGCCCATTTTTCGGGAAGTGCGCGACAGCTACCTGAATACGGCCAGCCCCCCGGCCAGCACGGCGGTGGAGATTTCCAACCTGGCCATCTCCGGGGCGCTGCTCGAAGTCGAGGCCGTGGCCGTGCTGCCGCTGATCTAACGCTTCGCGTCAGTTGCGTATGCGCCGAGGCCCGGCCCCAAGCCCGCATTTTTTAGGGTTTGGGGCCGGGCCGCGGTTCTTTATTGTGGACGGCTTAGCCGGGTCGCGGGATCAGGCGTTTTCGTTACGCGGTATTTTGGGCTTGGC
>JAVBLB010000127.1:0-3062 GCA_031553735.1 Candidatus Adiutrix sp. | reverse complement strand
CACCCCTCTTTCAGGTTGATCTCCCTTTATTTTGGCTAACCTGATATAGTATACTTGAGTGAGCTTAGACGGTCAACTCGGCTGCGTGAGTGTTCGTACGGGGACGCGGGCCGGTAAATCTGCGGTGGGCGGCCGCGTGGGCCCCGGCCGTGTCGCCGACGGCAACTGTCTATCCCCAAAGCCCCTTGCCGGCGGCGCGGTGGGGCCGCGCACGCCCTCCTAATTTTTACCGGCCCGCGTCCCCGTACGAACACTAACGCAGCCGAGTTGACCGTCTAAGCTCACTAAAGTATACTATATCAGGTTAGCCAAAATAAAGGGAGATCAACCTGAAAGAGGGGTGGTATGTTCGCCAAAGTTTCGACGTTCAACCCGGTTCCCCTGGTGCTGACCGGTCCGGGCGCTCTTCAGAGCGGCGCCTGCCGCCTGCGGCTGGTCGGCTATAAGCGCCCCCTTTTGGTCACGGACCAGGGGGTCGCGGGGCTGGCCTTTTTCAAGGCTTTCCTGGACTGCCTGAAGGGTGAGAAGATCGACCCGGTCATCTATGACCAGACCCGGCCCAACCCGCCGGATACCCAGATCCACGAGGCCGCGGCCGTCTATAAAAAAGAGCGCTGCGATTGTCTCATCGCCGTCGGCGGGGGCAGCCCCATCGATTGCGCCAAGGCGGTGGGGGTCATCGTGGCCAACGGCGGCCGCATCCAGGATTACGCCCGGCCCGCCGGCGTCGTGCCCCGGCCCATTCCCTACCTCGCGGCCATCCCCACCACCGCCGGCAGCGGCTCGGAGTGCACGGCGGCGGCCATCGTCACCAACACCTCCGGCCACCACTACAAGATGACCATCATGGATCCCCATCTCCTGCCGTCCATGGCCATTGTGGATCCGGTCATTATGGTGGATCTGCCCCCGGCCCTGACCTCGGTCACCGGTCTCGACGCCCTGACCCACGCGGTGGAGGCCTATCTGGCCCGCCAGGCCAACGATTACACCAACGGCCTGGCCCGGGGGGCCATCAAGCTGATCTTCGAATACCTGCCCCGGGCGGTGGCCGACGGCCGGGACCTGGAGGCCCGCGAGCGCATGGCCTACGCCCAGACCATGGCCGGCCTGGCCTTCAACAGCGCCGGGCTGGGGCTGGTGCACGCCATGAGCCATCCCCTGTCGGCCACTTACGACATCCCCCACGGCGCGGCCAACGCCCTTTTGTTGCCCTGGGTGATGGATTTCAACCTCATCGCGGCCATGGACAAGATGGCCGACATCGCCGTGGCCGCCGGCGAAAGCGTGGCCGGGCTCTCCCGCCGGGCCGCCGCGGCTGTGGCCGCCCGGGCCGTGCGCCGCCTGACCGACGATTTGGACATCATCGCCAACATCACCGACGCCGCCGCCGCCCGGGGCCGCATCGCCAGTTTTGAAACCGAAGTCGACGCCCTGGTCAAGGACGCCGAAGAGGATGTCTTCCGTCCCTTCAACCCCCGGGTCTCCTCCCCGGCCGACATTCGGGCCCTCTACGCCCGCTGCTGGTCCTCGGGCACCCTGGAGCTGGTTGAAAAGCTCCGGGCCCACGGCGAAAGCTGAGGGGGAAAGTTTGATTCCGGCCGCCGCCCCGTCGAAGCCCCGAATGGGGCCAAGCGCCGCCGTGATTTCGTTATGCGCGTGTCGCCGCGGCTGAGACGGAGGTTCTATCGCCTCCATCCTTACACGGGGCGGCGGTTTTTTTTATCCCAGATAATTGGCCAGGTAGTTGGCGATGGTGCGGTCGTATTCGCTGGTGCGGCGATAGACCTTCTGGGCCAGATAGCGGCGGGTCTCCGGGCTGGTGCGGCCGTTGGCCTTCAATTCGGCCGCCACCCGGGGGTAATCGCCGCTGTCGCAGATCACGGTGACGTGGGCGAAATTCTTGGCCGAGGCCCGCAAAAGGCAGGGGCCGCCGATGTCGATGTTCTCGATGGCCTCCTCGAAGGTCACCCCCGGCTTGGCGATGGTGGCTTCGAAGGGGTAGAGGTTGACCACCACCACGTCGATGGGGCCGTAGCCCCGCTCCCGCATCTGGGCCTCGTGCTCCGGCAGGTCCCGGCGATACAGAAGGCCGGCGTGGATTTTGGGGTGAAGGGTCTTGACCCGGCCGTCCAGTATCTCGGGCGAACCGGTGTAGTCGGCCACTTCGGTTACCTTGACGCCGCCGGCGGTCAGGGCCTTGGCCGTGCCGCCGGTGGAGAGGATCTCCACGCCCATTTCGGCCAGAACGCCGGCCAGTTCCATCAGGCCGCTTTTATCGGATACGCTGATTAAGGCTCGTTCCACTTTCTTCATCTTCATTCTTCCATTTCCGGCCGGGACTGCGCGGCCTTTTCAATTTCTCGGTATTTTTGAATTTCCAGCCAGATGGCCCGCTTGAGGTCCAAAAGCCCCTGGCCGGTGGCCGAGGAGAAGGGCAGGATCCGGGTGCGGGGCCTGGCTTTTTTGAAGGCCTCCAGGGCCGGGGGGCCCTCGGCCAGGTCCATTTTGCCGAAGGCGATGAGCTGCGGTTTTTTGGCCAGTTCCCGGTCGAAGGCCCGCAGTTCCTTTTTGATCTTTTCCAGATCCTTGGTCGGCTGCTCCGGGTCGAGGCGCAGCGGGTCCAGCACGTGCACCAGCACCGCGCAGCGCGACAGGTGCTTGAGGAACTGGTGCCCCAGGCCGGCGCCTTTGGCCGCGCCGTCGATGAGCCCGGGCAGGTCGGCCAGGACAAAGGCGGGGCTGTCGTCGTCCCGTTCGCCTTCCACGGCCACCACCCCCAGATTGGGGATCAGGGTGGTGAAGGGGTAGTCGGCGATCTTGGGCCTGGCCGCCGAGATCCTGGAAATCAACGTTGACTTGCCCACGTTGGGGTAGCCCACCAGCCCGGCGTCGGCGAGTAAGCGCAGTTCCAGCCGCAGGTGGCGGCTCTGGCCGTCCTCGCCCGGCTGGGCGTAGCGGGGGGCCCGGTGGCCGCCGGAGGCAAAGTTGGAGTTGCCCAGCCCCCCCCGGGCGCCCGGGGCCGCCAGCCCCACCCCGCCCCCGTCGGGCCCGTCGGCCCA
>JAVBLB010000111.1:0-20559 GCA_031553735.1 Candidatus Adiutrix sp. | reverse complement strand
CGCCGCCGGAACTCGCCTGTACGGCTCAAACATCCGGCGGCGCGATGACGGTTTGAGCTGATATCGCCAAATTCTTCCCGTCGATATCTTTGGCCGTCGCAGCGTGACTCAAATGTTGCCGCAGCGCCACCTGTTTGAGCCGTTCAGGCGAGTTGTGGCGCTGCCTATGGGTCATCGCGGCTTCACTAACGATTCCAAGGGGGTCCAGGGGGCGAAAGCCCCCGGCGCGGGTGGGTCCAGGTAGGGTGCGCGCAGCACCCTCCCCTCCCGGGCGGCGAAGCCGCGCCGGTGGCGGGGTCCGGGGCAGCGCCCCGGCGGACGCCGAGACCACCGCGATGCTCCCCGCTTTTCGGGCGATTGCCCTGATAAATCGCACATCGCTCTTGATTTTATCCGTGATTTGGCCATACAATAGTAAATTGTGGATTAAAGTTTTCTTTTTTCGGGATAAGGAGCGGGCCATGCGTCGAGGGATCATCGGGTTTTTGGCGGTTATCGGGCTGGGCTGGGGGTTGGCTCCCATGCCGGCGGGCGCCGAGGTCATACCGGAAATAACCTATGAGTATTATACGGTCAAGGCTGAAGAGGGGCGCTCGCTGTATGAGTCGCTTTTCTCGGCCACCCCAATTTTTCACGGCGATATCCAATACATGGGCGGGGCCCAGCGAAGCATCAAATATCAATATAAGGTCAGCCGGCCGGTGACCGGCCCCTGCCGGCTCCAGGATATCAAAGTCTCCTGCCTCTGCCGCATCACGCTGCCTTCGCTGGAAGGCGGCGATGCCGTGGTTCGGGCCGAGTTCTCCGCCTATCTCAATGAGCTCAAGAGCCATGAGCTCGAGCACTGTCGTCTGGCCGCCCAGTTCGCTTCGATATTCCAGGAGACGGTGCGGGAACTGGGCGACCAGAAATGCGACCGCCTGACGGACATCGTCCGGGGGGAATACGCCCGGATCAACCGGGAACTGGACGCGGAACAGAATCGCTTCGATGCGCGCACTCTCCACGGCCAGCATGCGGGTTCCGATTCGGAGCAAGCCCTGGCGGCGACTGAGGTTCCCGCCTCGGCCGAGGACCCGTCGCCGGAGAACACCGGCCTTCGCAGTTTGGACGATGGTGAGCGACTGAGCGAACTGGGCTATTATCAGGACCATAACGGGGTTTGGCGTAACCGCGGCGAAGCCGGGCGGCGGGCGCCCGGTTCGCAGGTCTTCGGATTCCCGACTCCGGAGGAGCCCGATATTTTCCAGGACCAGAACGGAGTCTGGCGCAACCGCTGAGCCTCAAATGGGCCATGCGCCGCCGTGGCCGGGCCGCATCGACCCCAGACGGAGGCTCAATCGCCTTCACTTCTTTTCAAGACCGGAGAAGACCATGCGTCGAACAATCGCCGGCTGCCTGCTCGCGGTCTGGTTGGGTTCGGGACTGGCCTCCGGGGCCGCGAACGCCCAGGTGGTCCCGGAAATAAGCTATCAATACTATACCGTCAGGGGCGAGGGGGGGCGTCTGCTGGACCCGATAGTTTTGAAAATTCCCTCCGGCACCCAAGTCATCGGCTATGACCGGTGCGAAACGGCCGTGGGCATGACCGAGTCCGGGTTCACCTTTAACTATTCCTACAGCCGGCCTTTGATCGATGTATGCCGGGTTGAGGAGATCACAGTCACCTGCGTCTGCCGCATCACCCTGCCGGCCCTGGAAGGCGGCGACGGCACCCTGCGGGCGGCCTTCACGGCTTTTCAGGAGCGGATCAAGGCTCACGAACTGGAGCACTGCCGCATCACCACCCTGTACGCCAACAAGTTCCTGGAAACGGTCCGCCGCCTGGACGATCTGAAGTGCGGCCGCCTGGAGGCGACCGTCAAAAAGGAATTCGAACGGCTCCGGGCTGAATCCAACGGGGAACAGGCCCGCTTTGACCACCGCGAGGGCGGGGCCAGCTGGGAGCGTTTTCGAAGAGATTTCGAAGCGCGTTTTTTGGCCCAGGCCGCGCCGCCGCCCATAGGCCAGCTCAAAAATCTCGATCAGGGCCAAAAATTGAGCGACCAGGGCTTTTACAAGGACAGCGATGGCGTCTGGCGCAATCACGGCTCGGCCATGCCCACGGAACAGGACGGCGAGGAGCCGCCGGAGGAGGCGCCGATCTACCGGGACCAGGACGGCGTCTGGCGCAGTCGCTGAGCCCCGGAGAGCCAGCCTCGCCGCGACCGGGACGAGGCGGGCAGGCCCCTCTATCCTTTTGGCTGCTTGAGAAAGGAGCCGGTCATGCGTCGAAGTTCCAGTGAGACCGGGCGAAAGGCCGGTCGCCTCCGCCCTTTGGCCGCCATATGTCTGGCGGCGGTCTGGCTGGGCTGGGGGCCGGGAGCTCCGCCCGCGACGGCTCAGGTCGTTCCGGAAATAACCTACGAATACTATGCCGTCACCCCCGAGAGCGACGGCCGGCTGCGGCAGCGGTCGTTTCTCCGGAGCTCGCCCGGCGGTCTCGGCGGCGATCGGGCAGTGGGCCTGGCTCTGTCCAACTTCACCTATGAATATACCTTCCGCCGGCCTTTCTTCTTCGGCCTCTGCCGGCTTCTGGACATCGACGTCACCAGCACGTGCCGCGTCACCCTCCCGGAACTGAAGGGGGGCGACGGCGAGCTGCGGGCCGCCTTCGCCGCTTTTCAGGACGCCGTCAAAACCCACGAGCTGGAACACTGCCGCATCACCGCCGAATACGCCACGAAATTCCAGAAGGCGATGCGTCAATTGGACGGTCAGGAATGCGACTATCTGTCGACGGTGGTCAGGGCGGCCTATGAACGGAGTGTCCGGGAGTGCGAGCTGGAGCAGCAGCGCTATGACCAGCGATATGGCGAGGTCGACTGGAACGCGTTTCAGGCCGCTTATGACGGCCGCTTCGCGGCGGTCGCCCCGGTGCCGGCGACCGGCCTTCCGGGAGACGCGGTTCCCCGGCCGCCGATGCCCGTTGATCCCGGAAGCATGATGGAAACCCGGCCGCCGGCCGCCGCCGGCCTGAAAAATCTGGACCAGAGCGAAACCCTGGGCGACTTGGGCTTTTATCAGGACCGCGACGGGGTCTGGCGCAACCGTTGACGGCCGGGGCCGCCGTACGGCCTGTGATCGGGGCGTCTTGATAGAGTATGGGTGGGACTGAGTGGCCAGAGTGACAACACTGTTTTGACGGGCCGTCGAAGGCGGGCCGCCCGGTCCGGAAAGGCTCCGGCCCGGGCGCCCGGCGTTGCCCCGAATGGGCTCTCTGCTCCCGTCCCTTATTTCAGTTGATTGTACAGCTCGTCGATGTTGGCGGTGGTGTAGGGCAGGGCGTGGCTCCGTTCCCAGAACCAGGCCCGATAGGGCCGGCCGTCGATGGCCTCGACCATTTCCCGGGTTTCGAAAATGCTGATGCCCCAAACCCAGTTGGCCATGGTCAGCACGGCCGCCTTGTGGGCGCCCTCGCTGCCGGCGGTGGAGGCGTCTTTGACCAGGGAGATGCTGTAGTTGCGCGACCAGGCGCCATAGACGGTCTCCAGGAGGCAGGCGTCGGTGAAGCCGCCGAGCATGATCAGGTGCTCGATGCCCCGGCTGCGGAGCATATTGTCCAGGTCGGTGCCGTAAAACCCCGAGTAACGGCTCTTTTCCACCACCGCCTCCCCGGGCCGGGGGGCCATGGCATCGATGATTTCCGCGCCCAGGGTGCCCCGGACGGAATACATCAGGCGGCCCGCTTCGTCCCGCTCGTCGAGCGGATGGGCGTTGAGGTCGTCGAGCACGTAGGCCAGGTGAAAGACGGGATACCCCCGGCGCCGGCAGGCGGCCAGCACCTGGGCGGCGTTTTGGCCGGCTTCCTTGAAGCGCCAGGCCCCCCAGTCGTCGGGGTCGGCCCCCTGGCCCATGATCTCCGCGTCATACACTTTCTGCACATCCACCGACACCAGAGCGATTCGGCCTTTTTCGAAATCGGGAACCACTTTCATGACCTTTTTCCTTTCAGACTCCGAAGGGGGTGATGGGCCGCCGCCTGGCGGCGGCCGGAACGGATGAACGACGTATCAGCTTCCCGCCGCGCTGTATTCCGCCGGATTATCGTTGCCCTTAATGGCAGGCATGAGTTCATCTTTTGGAGCGGGCTTTAACCGGGGTGGAGATATTTGCGCCATCGTCAGCGTACTTGCATACCTGGATCATACTCTCTCATCATTATCCGGGCAAGAGCCCTATTGAGATTCATATTCTATCAGGGGCACGACTCTGTCCCGGGTTAAAGGCTCCCCCCAGGTCATCTCGCCAATAGGATAAATACGCCGAACAGGGGCCAAATTAAGGACACCGTCAATATTCTTCAAAACAATTCCATTTTTCTGCAGAAGGAAAAAAAGTATTTTCAAAGACTGCTGGGAATCATTTTCAGTTTCTCTGGAAACCGCGGTATAGTAATGGGCGCCTATAATGTTAAGAACACAAAAGAATATTTTGCCTAAAATCGTATGTTCCAGCCCCAACTCATCGACCACAGCTCTCCGCTCACCCCAACGATAATCAAACTGTTCGGCCGACAGATCGGCCCATAAGGCCGGCAAAATTTCATTGATGCGTTTCGCTTGGCTGGAAGGATTTTGGGCTAGATAGATTTCCAGGCCACGCAGAGCCACCGACGTTCTGCCCCTGATCGACAGCCACCCTATTTTTTCAGCGGCCGGCGGCAAGCCGGTAAAACTGAAACTGAACATCGGTTCGCTCAGAGCATTGTCGCCCAGGCTCCATTCCAAGTGACGTTTGGCCAAAAGTCTTCTTATCGGTGTTTCCAACCACTTCACCGGCGCGGGGCGCAGGTCGACCAGAATGATCTCGCTTTCTTGCAGTATCTCCAGAATTTTTCTGAATTGCCAGGTCTTTTCATCGCGGATGGAACTGTTGACTGGCTGCCCATAGTACGATATAGCCAGATCGAAAATATATTCCAGCATAAGCTTTAAACGGGAATCTTTGACCGCTCCCAGGGAAAAATCGGCGGACTCCCTCCAGTCGGAGCGAAGGTCCGAGATTCCAATGTAGTAGTATTTGCTCAAGGCAAAGAAAATCGGGCTCAGAAGTGTTTCATCGGTTGGCCCGTCATCGTTGAGAAACAGATAGATAGTGAGGCCTTCAACGCTGACGAAAGCGAGTTCTCCAATTGAAAGCTTTCCGGCCAGACGACGGAATTCATCTGCTCCGATGTCAAGAACGTTGGTCATGTCGGGCGATCTTGCCATGGTTGATTCACTTTTATCTGGGCAAGGTCCGGAACTATTTATATATTTTATATGATGAGCACCAGCCTCACAGCCGCCGGGTGAACAGAGCCCAAAAGAAGCCGTCGGTGTGGTGGCGGTGGGGGAGGAGGGTCAGGTATCCTTCGGGATCCAGCAGGGGTTGCAGCGCGGCCGCCCAGGCGCCGGGCGGGAGCGGCCGGAAATCCGGGCGGGCCGCGAGGAAGCGGGCGGCCACCTCCGGGCCTTCCTCCCGGGTGAAGGTGCAGACGCTGTAGAGCAGCCGGCCGCCGGGCCTGACCGCCCCGGCCGCGGCCGTAAGAAGCCGCAGTTGCAGTTCGGCCAGGCGGGCGGGATCGTCGGGGGTCTTGTTCCATTTCAGATCCGGACGGCGGCGGATGACGCCCAGGCCGGAGCAGGGAGCGTCCACCAGGACCAGATCGAAGGTCTCCGGGGGGATCGGGCCGGACAGAAGGTCGCCGGCCTCTGCCCGGATAGTGTCGAGACCCAGGCGGACGGCCTCGCGGCGCAACGGCTCCAGTTTGGCCGGGTCCTTGTCCCGGGCGGTGATGCGGGCCTCGGGGTGGAGCGCGGCCAGATGCAGGGCCTTGCCGCCCAGGCCGGCGCAGGCGTCCAGCACCGTCGCCCCTTCCGGCAGCGGGCCGGCCAGGAGGCCCACCAACTGCGAGGCTTCATCCTGCACCGCGAAGCGGCCTTCGGCGAAGCCGGGCCAGCCTTCCGGCCGGCCGGAAAATTCGGCCGCGGTCAGGCCCCAGGGCGAGAGGACCGTGGGCCGGGTTTCGAAGGGCAACAGTTCCCGCAATTCCTCCCGGGTGCCGCGCCGGGGGTTGATCCGCAGGGTGGGCGGGGTGGGGCGGTTGCCGGCGGCCAGGAGCGCTTCGGCCTCGTCGGGCCCGAAGCGTTCCCAAATTTTTCTGACCAGCCAGGCCGGGTAGCTGTATCGGCGGACCAGGTCGAGCGCCGGGTCGTCGCCGGCCGGCGGCATCGGCGGCCAGGGCGAGCCGGATTCCCGGTCGCGCAAGAGCCCCCGCAGCACCGCGTTCACCAGCCCCTGGCGGCCGGGGACTACCGTCTTGGCCAGGGCCACGGTCTCCGAAACCGCCGCGTGGTCGCCCAGACGGTCGAAATATAAAAGCTGGGCCAGCCCCAGTTTCAGGACCAGGGCCAGTTCCGGGCCGGCCCGGCCGGCGGAGAGCCGGCTTTTCAGCAGCCACTCCAAATAGGCCTGATGGCGCAGCACTTCATAGGTCAACGCCGTGGCCAGCCCCTGATCGCGCGGGCTCAGCAGCAGGCCCTGGACGGCCAGGGCTTCTTCCGGAGTCCGCCCTTCGGCCGTCTCCCTGAGGGCCCGGAAGGCCACCAGGCGGGCATTGGCGGTCAGTTCCCGTCCCGGCCTCGTTTTCATTTTAACGGCGGTTCCGGTCGGCCGCCCGGCTTTGCCGGCCATCAGGCGCCCAGCCTTTCCGGTCGGTAGCCCCGGCTGAAATCGGCCGCGGTCATTCGCTTTTTGCCCTCGGGCTGAAACTCGGCCAGGGCCAGCCGGCCGCGGCCGGTGGCCACCAAAAGGCGCTCGGCCTCATCGAGGCCCAGCACCAGGCCAGGCGTTTCAGAGGGCGGGCCGTCGCCCGAAGCGGCGGCGCCGAAAACTTTGAGCGCTTTGCCCTGGAACGCGGTCTGGGCCCCGGGCCAGGGATCGACCCCATTGATGATGCCGGCCAATTCGGCGGCCGGGCGTCGGAAATCCACCCGGCCGTCTTCTTTGAGCAACAGTCGGTTGATGGTGGCTCGGGAGTGATCCTGGGCCCGAGGATGGGCCCGGCCGGCCTTCAGGTCGGCGATGGCCGCCAGGAGTTCTCCGGCGCCGGCTTCGGCCAGCCGCCGTTCCCAGTTTCCGGCCGAATCCGGGCCCTCGACCGGGAAGGCCCGCTGGCGGAGAATGGGCCCGGCATCCATCTCCTCTTCCAGAAAAATAATGGAGACGCCCACCTCCCGGTCGCCCTGGATCAGGCTCCAGTTGACCGGCGCGGGCCCGCGGTGGCGGGGCAGGAGGGACGGGTGGATGTTGAGGGGCGGGTGGGGGCACAGGGTCAGGAGGTTTTCGGGCAGAAAGCCGCCGAAGGCGGCCACCACCAGCAGATCCGGCCGGGCGGCCCGGACGAGATCGAGCACTTCCGGATTTTTGACCGAGGGGGTCCCCAAATGCGGCAGATTCAGTTCGGCGGCCAACACTTCCACCGGGGAGGGCCGCAACTGACGCCCCCGGCCGGCCGGGGCCGGCGGCGGAGTGACCACCAGGGTCACCTCATCGGGACCCTCGGCCAGGCTTTTCAGGGCCGGGCGGGAAAAATCGGCGCTGCCGAAAAAAACGATTCGCCAAGGCCGGGGAAGCCCCGATCTTTCAGTCATCGGTCGCCTCTTTTCGGATTTTTTTCAGCCGGCGCTTGTAAATGTCGCGCTTGAGCTGGCTGATGTGGTCCAGGAACAAAACGCCGTCCAGATGATCCATTTCATGCTGCAGGATGACCGCCCGGCGGCCGTCGGCCTTCAACCGGATGGGGCGCCCCTCCATATCTCGGGCTTCGATTTCCACTTCTTCGGCCCGGACGACTTTCTCGTGCAGTTCCAGCACCGACAGGCAGCCCTCCTCATAAACCTGTTCACCGACGGCTCGGACGATTTTCGGATTGATCAACACGATGACCCGGTCGTCGAATTCCTCGTCGTTTTCGGCCCCGGCGATGACGATCACCCGGGACAGACAGCCCACCTGAGGGGCGGCCAGGCCGGCGCCGGGGGCGGCCAGCATGGTTTCGCTCAGGTCGGTGGCCAGGGCCTTCAATTCATCGTCAAAGACCTCCACCGGTTGGGATTGCTCCCGCAGTAGAGGGTCGGGATATTTCAAAATCGGCCTGATCGCCATTTCACACTCCTTCAATGAGGTTCTTATATATAGATTCGGCGGCTAATCATATTCCTTCTCGGACGACCAAGGCCTTGTGATTTGGGGCTTTGACCGAATCACTCCGAATACGTTTAGTCGGCGGGTCAATACCACCTTTTGTTTAGTACTATAAGCCGAAATCTCTCCCCGCGCAAGTCCGCGCCCCGGGAAGAGCCAAAAACCGAAAAACCCGGAAAAATCCGGGTTTTTCGGTTGCTGTGAAAAGAACGGCGATTTTGGGGCCGGCTATCGCCGAAACCGGGCCGGGGTCCGGGTCGGAAGGCTGCAACTGGCGGTTCAGCTTCCGACAACCCCGGCACTGTCCTCGAGCCGCTTATTGAGCGGTGTTGAGACCGATGATGTAGAATTCAGCCCGACGATTCTGAGCCCAGGCGGCCTTGTTGTGGCCGGGAACCAGAGGACGGCGCTTGCCTTCGGTCATGATCTCGATCCGTTTGGGGTTGATGCCGTTGTTAACCAGGTAACGCTGGATTTCTTCGGCGCGATGACGGCCCAGGTCGAGGTTATACTTGTCGCTGGCCCGTTCGTCGCAGTGGCCGACCACGAAAATCTTCTTGCCGGGGAAGTGCTTCATGTAGGCGATCTTGTAATCCAGAGCGCGCTGAGCTTCCGGCTTCAGATTGTACTTGTCGGTGTCGAAGTGAACCAGTTCGTTGACGACCGGCTCGACCGGGTAGTTGTTGCTGAGCCCGCAGCCCTGCAGAACCAGAGCGCCAATGCCCATGACCAACAGTAACATCAATGCTTTTTTCATGCTCAATCCTCCATGTTGTTTGAATGAAACTTTTTCCCCTTCCTTTCGGAAAGGAATCGCGCCCTCTGTATCATTGAGGTCGCTGGTTTTTTTGAAAAACCCAGTGCCTTTACTGATCTGTTTTTCAAAACGTTCGTCAAAGGGACCCCCGGTTTCCCGAAAGGTCAACGGCATAAGTCCAAGGTCAAACCGGCTGTGGAGACCTCCTTTCCAAGCAGAACAAAGGGGCCGATATTGATCTTTTGACCTTATACTTCAAGGGTATCGTGAGTATCGCGATAATGGCGTCCGTGGTTTTTTTATATAAGTGCCCATCCACGAATGCACCAGTCTCTTTATAAACGCGTCTTGAGTATACCATAATCGATTCCGGATGGCAACTCGTTAATTAAGAAGGTCCCTTGGGATATACCTGGGCCCGGCGGCGCGGCGGCCCAAGGGCTTGGCCGGATAAATTCGGGATTTTACAGGGCTTGTCCAAAAGGGCGGCCGGCTGTCGGGGGGGCGCCCCGACTCTTCGCGGGCCGCATTTTTTTCGGGGGGATCGGCCTTGCGGGGCGGATTTTTTTGGGGTGGGACGTTTTGGGCCACGAACCATCTTGATTTTTAGGTGGAGTCGGTGCTATAATGAGCCAATCTTGTTTAAAATAACTGTCAAATGCACCGCAAACCCGTGTTCCCGGCGGGGGAGCATGCCGTCCGGAGATCGCGCCGGCGCCTGTCTCCCACCCAGGGCGGATCTTCCTGTCGTCAACGCGACCGGTTGATGCGGCCTGTATGCCACGGTAAAGCAATGTCCGTCGCCTGTTGTTCTCCGGCACGCGGGCGACCTCCAGGCGAATGTTTTCACATATATCATATATGACATATTTTGTATGTGGAAGGGTCGCCGAAGCCTGAACGGGGCGTTCATCACCGGCACTCTATGGTGAACCGCTCTTTCACCGCGGCGACGGCCGCGACGGCCGGCCGCCGCCTTTTCGGCGGGCGGGCGGCCCCGGGTCAAGGCCGTTTTCCGTTTTTGTCCCGGAAGGGTTTCGGCCCTTCGGTCAGCCGGCACGCTGGCCGCTTCATCACAATAAGATTACATCCCGGCGCGTGGGCTGCGCGCCGGATCGAGGAAGAACCGCCCCGGCGGTTCCGTCAACCATACCTGAAGGAGACACGCATGATTCAGAAACAAATCTTTGTCAACGGCGTTGAACGCAACCTGTTCGTCAACGAGGACGACAAGCTGTCCAGCGTTCTGCGCGAACAGCTTTTCCTGACCGGCACCAAGGTCGGCTGCGGCGAGGCTCAGTGCGGCGCCTGCACCGTCCTGATCGACGGCAAGCCCACTTTCTCCTGCGTCACGAAAATCGGCAAGGTGCCCTGCGGCGCCAAGATCACCACCATCGAGGGCATCGGCACTCCCGGCAATATGCATGTCCTCCAGAAAGCCTGGGTCAAGCACGGCGCGGCCCAGTGCGGCTTCTGCACCCCGGGCTTCATCGTCTCCGCCCTGGCCCTGCTGACCGAAAACCCCTCCCCCACCCGGGAGCAGGTGCGCGATTGGTTCCAGAAGAACCGCAACGTCTGCCGCTGCACCGGCTACATCCCCCAGGTCGACGCGGTCATGGACGCGGCCAAGGTTCTGCGCGGTGAAATGCGGGTCGAGGACCTGGAATTCAAGATGCCGGCCGACGGCCGCATCTGGGGCACCAAGTATCCCCGGCCCACCGCGGTCGGCAAAGTCACCGGCACCATCGATTACGGCGCCGACCTGGGCCTGAAGCTGCCCGCCGACAAGCTGTATCTGGCCCTGGT
Source organism: Candidatus Adiutrix sp. (assembly GCA_031553735.1). GTDB lineage: Bacteria > Desulfobacterota > Desulfarculia > Adiutricales > Adiutricaceae > Adiutrix. The sequence goes on along the minus strand of JAVBLB010000111.1, from coordinate 9,767 downwards.
CCAGGCCGAGGTCTCCCACGCCAACATCAAGGGCATCGACTTCAGCGAAGCCGAAAAGATGCCCGGCGTGGTCAAAGTCGTGACCTATAAGGACGTCAAGGGCATCAACCGCATCAACGGTCTGGCCTTCCCCACCAACAAGGGCGACGGCCTGGAACGCCCCATCTTCTGCGACAAGAAGGTCTTCCAGTACGGCGACTGCATCGCCGTGGTCTGCGCCCAGACCCTGGCCGAAGCCCAGGCGGCCGCCAAGAAGGTCAAAGTGGACCTGGAAGTGCTGCCGGCCTATATGTCGATCCCCGAGGCCAAGGCTCCGGACGCCATCGAGATCCACCCCGGCGTTCCCAACCAGTATTTCGCCCAGAAGCTGATCAAGGGCGATGACACCGCCCCCATCTTCAAGAAATCCGACGTGGTCCAGGTGGAGATGGATTTCATCACCAGCCGTCAGCCCCACCTGCCCATCGAGCCCGATGTGGCCTTCGGGTTCTATAATGAAAAAGACCAGGTGGTCGTCCACTGCAAGTCCATCGGCGTCCACCTCCACCAGTTGATGATCGGCGCCGGCGTCGGCCTGGAAGGCGACAAGCTGGTCCTGGTCTCCAACCCCATGGGCGGCACTTTCGGCTATAAGTTCAGCCCGACCTGCGAAGCCATCGTCGCCGTCTGCGTCATGGCCACCAAGCGGCCCTGCTTCCTGAACTTCAACTACCATCAGCAGCAGCAGTACACCGGCAAGCGTTCCCCGTTCTACATGAACCTGAAGCTGGCCGCGGACAAGGAAGGCAACCTCCTGGCCATGGAGACGGATTTCGACGTCGACCACGGCCCCTACTGCGAATTCGGCGACCTGGTCACCATGCGCGGCATCCAGTTCATGGGCGGCAGCTACGCCATCGACAACATCCGGGGCGAAGGCCGGACCATCTGCACCAACCATTCCTGGGGTTCGGCTTTCCGCGGGTACGGCGGTCCTCAGGCCAACATGGTCACGGAAACGGCCATGGACGCCCTGGCCGAAAAGCTGGGCATGGATCCGTTGGAGCTGCGGTATAAGAACGTTCTGCGCCCCGGCGACACCAACGTCAACGGCCAGAATCCCGACGTCACCCCGCTGGCCGACATGCTCGACGCTCTGCGGCCCCTGTATAAGGAAGCCAAGGAACGGGCGGCCAGGAACAGCACCCCCGGCCACAAGAAGGGCGTGGGCATCTCCTGCGGCGAATACGGCTGCGGTCTTGACGGCCCCGACTCCTCCAACGCCTACGTCGAGCTGATGCCCGACAACACCATCGTCGTCTGCTCCGCCTGGGAAGACCACGGCCAGGGCGCCGACATGGGCGCCGTGGGCACGGCCCACGAAACCCTGCGGCCGGCGAAAGTGTGCCCGGAACGGCTGAAGTTCACCTGGGCCGACACCCGTAACCCCGTCTCCGGTCCGGCCGGCGGTTCCCGCTCCCAGGTCATGACCGGCGGCGCCATCCGCGTGGCCTGCGAAGCCATGCTGGCCGCCCTGAAGAAGGGCGACGCCCTCATGACGTATGAAGAGGCCAAGGCCGCCGGCAAACCCACCAAGTTTGACGGCACCTTCTCCGTGCCGGGCGTCCCCAACGACAGCGCGACCGGCCTCGGCAAGCCCTTCATGGTCTATATGTGGGGCGTCTGTATGGCCGAAGTCGACGTCGACACGGCCACCGGCAAGACCACCTGCGAAGGCATCACCTTCCTGGTCGACTGCGGCAAGATCGTCAACCGCCTGGTCGTTGACGGCCAGATCTGGGGCGGCGTGGCCCAGTCCATCGGTCTGGCCCTGACCGAAGACTTCGAAGACATCCAGAAACACAAGACCATGCGCGGCGCCGGCATCCCCTACATCAAGGACATTCCGGACAACATGGTGCTGCAGTATTTCGAAACCCCCCGCGAGTATGGTCCGCACGGCGCGGCCGGCTGCGGCGAAATTCCGCTGTGCGTGCCTCACTCCGCGGTCATCAACGCCCTCAACAACGCCATCGGCGCCCGGGTTCACCGCATCCCGGCCCTGCCCGAGCTGGTGCTTGAGGCCATCAAGAGCAAGAAATAACCAGCCCCCGGCCCGTGGGCCGCTTCCGCCCCGATCGGCGGAGGCGGCCCCTTCGGGCTCCACTTCCCCCCGGTGGCGATTTTTCAAATCGTCACCGGGGGCCTTGTCCGAGCTGTCTTCGCTTTGTTCCGCAGGAACCGGCCGGGATTCACCTTGAATCGCAACGGCCGGGACGAAGAATTACCTCCACCCATCAGCCGATTGTCGCAGGTCCCCCCATGCCCATGGATCAACAAATCCTTCAGGAGTTCGACACCCATTGTATTCAGGACGAGCCTCCGGCCTGCCAGACCATGTGCCCGCTGCACCTGGAGGCCCGGACCCTGGTCAGGCTGATGGCCGAGGGCAACGCTCGGGACGCCCGCAAGATCATCGACCGCTACCTGCCTTTGAGTGGCCTGTCCGGCTATCTCTGTGAGGGCCCCTGTCAGGCCCACTGCCGCCGGACCGAACTGGACGAGGGCATCGATCTGCCCCTTCTTGAACGTTTCTGCGTGGCTGAAACGTCGTCGGTCAAACTGATGGCCATGCCCGCCACCAGAAAGGCGCTGGGTATTCTGGGGGCCGGCCTTTCCAGCCTGGTGCTGGCCGGGGAGATGGGTCGGAAAGGCCACCAGGTGACGGTTTTTCACGTCGGCCCCGTCGGCGGCCGCCTGGCGGGCCTGCCGCCGGAGCGTTTGCCGGAATCGGCCCTGCCCGAGACCTTGGAACTGTTGGGCCGGGTTCGGGTGACTTTCGAAGAGTGGCCCGAATACTCCCCCGCCGCTTTTGAACAGGTTCGGGCCGATTCTTTGGCCGTGTTTCTGGGTTTTGACGATCCGGCTCTGACCCCGGCCGCCCTGGGCCTGTCCCCGGACCAGGTGGCCGTGGCCGAGGTCACCATGCTCACCGGCCTGGAAAACGTCCTGGCCCGCCCGCTAATGGAAGGGGAAGGCCGCTTCGTCGACGATATGGTCGCGGGCAAGAAAGCCGCTGGCTCCATCGACCGCATTCTGCAGGGCGTGCCGCCCGATACGGCCCGGTCGGCCGAGGCGGTCTATCCCACCCGTCTCTATACCAATCTGGCCCGGGCCGAGGCCAAGCCCAAACAGCGCTCGGCCGATCCCCTGGCCCCCTCCGAGGCGGAGGTCCGGGCCGAGGCCGAGCGTTGCCTGTTCTGCGAGTGCCTGGAATGCGTCAAAGAGTGCGCCTACCTGCGCCACTACAAGACCTACCCCAAGAAAAACGCCCGCGAGATCTACAACACCATCTCCACCGCCGTCGGCAACCGCTCTTCCAACATCCTGGCCTTGAGTTGCGCCGAGTGCGGCCTGTGCAAAGAAATCTGCCCCGGCCAGGCCGACATGGGCGAATTCAACGCCGCGGCCCGGTTGGATATGGTGGCCGGCAAGCACATGCCCATATCGGCCCACGAGTTCGCCCTGGAAGACATGGCCTTCAGCAACTCCGCGGAAATATCCTTTTTCCGTCACCAGCCCGGTCAGGGCAGCAGCGAATGGCTGTTTTTTCCCGGCTGCCAGTTGCCGACCTCCCGGCCGGAGGCCACGGCGGCGGTGTATGCGCACCTGGGCCGGCATCTTGAGGGCGGAGTGGGTTTTTTCATGGCCTGCTGCGGAGCCCCGGCCCGCTGGGCCGGCCGGCTCCTTTTGACCGGTCAGATGGCCGAGGTAGTGCGCGGCGGCTGGGAACAGGCCGGCCGACCGAAAGTCATCGTGGCCTGCGCCTCCTGCGCACTGTTTTTCCAGGCCGTGCTGCCGGAGATTCCCGTCTCGACCCTGTGGAACGTCCTCGACGGCCTGCCGCTGCCTGAAGGCCCGGCGGCGGCCGACCTTCTGGCCCTGCACGACCCTTGCGCCGCCCGCCACGACAGCGAGACGCAGAAAAGCGTCCGCCGGTTGGCCGAAAAGCTGTCCCAACCCCTGGAGGAGCCGGCCCTGGGCGGCCGGATGACTCGCTGCTGCGGCTACGGCGGCCTGGCCGCCTCGGCCAACCCCGCCCTGGGCCGGAATTTCACTTCGGACCGGATCAAGGACAGCGAACGGCCCTTTTTGGCCTACTGCATCATCTGCCGCGACCGGCTGCGATCCCAGGGGCGGCCGGCTTTGCATCTCCTGGACCTGATGTTTCCCGGCGCGACGACGCCGGCCGAGGCCGCCGACCGCCCGTCGCCCGGCGTTTCCGACCGTCAGGAGGGCCGGCGGCTGTTCCGTCAGGATATTTTACGAACCGTCTGGGGCGAAGAAACGCCCGAGGGATTGCCGATGGACGATATTGTCATTCATATTACCGAAGAGCTGGCCGCGAAGCTGGAAACCCGTCGGGTCATGCGTAGCGACATCAAAAAAGTGCTCATCGAAGCCCGGGAGAAGGGGCCCCTGTTCAGCCACCCCGATACCGGGCGGCATCTGGCCGGCCTGCGGCCCCGCCAGGTGACTTACTGGGTGGAATACAGTCTCCGCGACGACGGCTCCTTCGAGGTCCACGACGCCTACTGCCACCGGATGGTGGTGCCGGGCGTGCCGGGCGAGGGGGCCGACTCGGTGAGTGTTCAGGAAGGGTATAATCCCCAGGGAGGGCGAGCATGAGTCTGGCCACCAGTCAACTGCCGGAAATGAACGTCGAGGGCTGGGTCTGCCGCAAGTGCGGCGGGGCGCTTGCGCCCTTCCCGGTGGACGTCACCTATATGGGCTCCAGTTTCCGGGTGGACCTGCCGGGCTGCCCGGCCTGCGGGCTGACCTTTATCCCCCCGATCCTGGCCGACGGCAAGATGGTCGACGTGGAAAAACTCCTGGAAGACAAGTAGGCGGTCCCGGTGAAAAGGTTGGCGGCGATCACCCCTTCGTCTCGACCATCGTCGCTTGGTGATGGGGCCGGTTCGGCGGCGCCAAGCTCCGGTGGGAACCCTTACGAACGTGAGGACTTGCGGGCCGTCTGCGGCCGCACCCTGCGGCCCGGCGGCCTGGCCGTCACCCGGGAGGCTTTGGATCTCTGCGCTTTCCCGGCGGGAGCCCATCTTCTGGATCTGGGCTGCGGCCCGGGCGGCACCCTGGAATTGTTGACCGGGCTTGGTTTTGAGGCCATCGGCCTGGAGCGCTCCCCGGCTCTGGCCGCCGAGGCCAGGGTTTACGGCCGGGTGTTGGAGGGAGATTTTCACGACCTGCCGCTGGAGGACGCATCGCTGGACGGCGTTTTCTGCGAATGCGTCCTCAGTCTGGCCGCCGATCCGGACCGGGTGCTGGCCGAATGCGCCCGGGTATTGAAACCCGGCGGCCGGCTGGCCCTCAGCGACCTGGTGCGGTCGGAGGTGAACGAATCTTCGCCCGGCGCCGTCCAGGGCTGTCTGGCCGGGGCGGTGCCGGTGGCCGAACTGGTCGCCCGGCTGGAGCGGACCGATCTGACGGTGACGGAGCGCCGCGATCACGGCCGAGCCCTGAAGGAACTGGCCGCCCGACTGGTCTGGCAACACGGCTCGGTCGATATCCTGCGCCGGATGTGGGCCGGGGAGGGCGGCTGTGCCAGGTCGGGAGACGACGAGCCCGTCGCTGAACCTCCTTTCCGAGGGCGGGATTACGGTTACATCCTTTTGATCGCCGAGAAGCCCTCGCCTGAGCGATGACATCTTTCGTCGTCGCCTGGCGCGCCTGATTTTCCGTCATCCTCAACCGCCAGGGAGCGCGGGCCGGTAAAACTTCTCCAGTCGCCCGCTCTCCCACCCGCGCCGCCGGTGACGGCTGAGGTAGTCGATATTTCGCGTCGGCGACGCGGTCTGGGCCCACGCGGCCGCCTTCCGAAGTATTACCGGCCCGCGCTCCCGTACGGATGCTGATGGCTCCGTTGGCCGGGGACGTACGTGTATCCTTCATCGCACACCTTGCCGAAAAGGGAACTTTCATGATAGATGACACGCAAATGATGGTCATGGAGCTGGCCGCCCAGGGGTATTCCTGCGCCCAGATCGTGGTGCTGGGGGGCCTGAGGTTGATGGGCCGGGAAAATCCGGATCTGGTGCGGGCCACGGCCGCCCTGGCCAACGGGGCCTCCTGCGGCGACATCTGCGGGGCCCTGACCGGTGGTCTGTGCCTCATTTCCCTCCACACGGGCAAGGGGCTGGACGATGAGCGGCCGGTGCTGGGGGCCCGGATGATGACCAACGCCCTGATCAAATGGTTCCGGCAGGAAGAACTGAAGGGCCGGGTGACCCCCACCTGCGCCGCCATTTTCGACGCCGCCGGGGTGGACTTCCAACCCGGGGAGATGAACCCGGCCGTGGGCTGCGGCGACCTGGTGGCCCATACCTGGACCAAAGCCGTGCAGATTCTGCAGGAAAACAACATCGACCCCACCCTGGGGCGGCCGGAACGCTGAACGCCGCCGGGCGCTTCCCGCGGCAAGGCCCTTCAAGGCGAGGAGGCGATTCAGCTCGACCAACAAGTTGGCGAGTACCTGTTCCCGGACGATCAAATGTCAGCCAGACCGCTCTTCGGCTACTCGCCAACTTGTTGGTCGAGGGCGCATTGCCCCATTCGGGGCATGGTCCACAATCCCGCCCGGCGAACCTCGTTTCGCCGGGCGGTCTTTTCGGAAGGTATCACCGATATGAAATCTGAATTGCTGGGCGTCACCGAAAGCCTCTGTCCGGTCTGTCTGGCCGTGCTGCCGGCCGAAATCCGGCGGCGGGGCGAAGAGGTGCTGCTGGGCCGGGTCTGCCCGGAGCACGGCCCCTTTGAGGAAGCCATCTGGCGGGGCGAGCCCGCCTTTGAAAGCTGGCGTCGGCCCAAACAGCCGGCGGCCGGAGTGAAAATCCAGCGGGAGGCGGACCGGGGCTGCCCCTACGACTGCGGCCTGTGCCCGGAACACGGGCAGCACCCCTGCACCGTGCTGGTCGAAATCACCAGCCGCTGCAACCTGCGCTGCCCGGTCTGTTTCGCCGATGCCGGAGCGGGGGAGGGCGTGACCGTTCCCCTGGAGGTCCTCCGGGAGCAATTGCGCTGGATTCGCGGCCAGAGCGGCGAGGTGGTGCTGCAGCTCTCCGGCGGCGAACCCACCCTTCATCCCGATTTGCCGGCCCTGGTGGCCGAAGGGGCTCGGCTGTTCCCGGCGGTGCAGCTCAACACCAACGGCCTGAAGTTGGCCGAGGAGCCGGCCCTGGCCGGGGAATTGGCCCGGGCCGGCCTGGCCTGGGTCTTCCTCCAGTTCGACGGGGTCAGTGACCGGACCTTTGAAATCCTGCGCGGCCGTCCGCTCCTGGAAAAGAAGAAGGCCGCCGTGGCCGCCTGCGCCGAGGCCGGCCTGTCGGTGGTGCTGGTGCCCACCGTGGCCGCCGGGGTCAACGACGGTGAACTGGGCGACCTGGTGCGTCTGGCCGTCAGTCTGGCCCCCACGGTGCGGGGGGTCCACATCCAGCCCATGACTGCCTCCGGCCGCAACAGCCTCTTCGGCTCCGCCCACCGCCTGACCCTGCCGGAGGTCCTGGCCCGGCTGGCCGACCAGACCGACGGCCTGGTGAAGCCGGAGCTGGCCTTTCCCCCCAGTTGCGAACACGAGCGCTGCTCTTTCCACCTGCGCTACCGCCGCACGGACGACGGTCGATTGATCCCCACCGCCGCCGGGGGCGGCGGCTGCTGCAAGACCACCACCGAGCCCAGTTCGCCGGCCGAGACGGCCGACAGCCGGCGCCGTTCCGTGGACGTCATCCTCAACAGCTGGCGGGGACCGGAGGTGTCCGCCAATCCAATACCGTCCGGTTCCGGGCAGGGCCTCGGCATCCCCATGGCCCAGCCGGCGGCTCCGAAGCTCGACGCCTTCGACGAATTCCTGGCCCGGGCCCGGCGGGAAACGTTCAGCATCACCTGCATGGCCTTCCAGGACGCCTGGACCGCGGACCTCGAACGGCTGCGCGGCTGCTGCGTCCACATCTTCCGGCCTCCGAACCGCTTCATTCCCTTCTGCGCCTGCAATTTGACTTCGGCTGACGGCCGGCCGCTGTATCGCTGACCCCGCCGTCGGGGTGTGGCCGGAGCTTTTTGTTCCCGGCATCCGCCGCCGTTTCCGGGGCGCGGCCATTCGCCGTGCCCCGGAGACGGCGGTGGGCGTATCAGGCCGGGGACGGCATGGGGAATTGGCCGATGACCGTTCATTTTTCTGGCACTTGGTGCAATTATTTTGATTGGTAGATTGTTTTAATGTGAAACGATACCCCGCAATTTGAGACTTTTAAATTGATTTAACTTTTCTTTTGCTATATAATAGATGCTGTTAGAGAATGTATGATTGCCGAATCCGGGCCGTTTTTTTGCTCAAGGCGATAGCCCACGGAGATTGCCGGCCGGAAGTGAAAGCTCACCACGATTCCGATCTTGATTCCGACCGGACGAGGGTGTGAACAATTCGCTGAAAAGACTGACGGGGCCGCTTTTTTTTGTGGCCGCCGTGTGGAACATACTGAGATGCCATGGCTTCTGTTTTTTTGACATCCACGACGCCGCCGGGGGAAGACAGGCTGTCGGCTGAGGCTTTGTCTCCCGTGGTTGATTTGCCGCCGGTCGAAATCGCGACGGTCGATGAGGACGCTCTGCGGGCCGCAGCGGCGACCGAAGAGGAGGCGGGGGCCGAAGCCGCTTCTCCCGCCGGCGATGCGCCGAAAGCCGGGGCCGCGTCATCGGGCGAAAAGAGAGCGGCCGCGAAAGGGACGCCGCCGGCTAAAACGATGCCCGTGCATCAGGTGCTTCGCCCCCTGGGGGTGACGGTGGCGCCGCGAAAGCTGATCCGCCCCCGGGGAGTGGTGTGGCCGAAAGAAATGGTCTGGGAAGGCGAGCCGGTCCGTCCTCGGGAGAGGGCCCAGAACTGTTTCCGCCTGCCGCATCGCAATCTGCATATGCGGGTCATCAAAACTTTCGACATATTCAGGGATTTCAGCTGCTGTCCCCCCAACGCCCCGAGCCGTGACTTGGACGAATTCATCCAGCGCGATGCCGAAACCTATTTCCGCAATAAAATCGCCCTCACCTATGGTTTCTTTTCCGATCAGGCCCCCAATTTTCCCCTGGCCTTCGCCGCGCTGCAGAATGACATGATTCGGATCAGCGACGCCGGCGAGCCCACCCGGGACTATCCGGCGGTCAAAATCCTCCGCTTCGGGGTGCGCTGGATCATGGGGCGCCCGGACGGCTCGGTCCAGATTCTGCACGGCAAAGGGCTGGGCACGATGTTTTTGACCTATATCAAGTACTTCCTGGCCTATTCCGACGGCCGGGCCGGCTGCCGTTATCTGACTTTGAGCACCTATGACCGGCCGGCGCTCATAAAATTCTATCAGGACAACGGCTTCAGTTTCGTGTCCGAAACCTCGGCCGTTTCTCCCGGCGAGGTGCTGATGTATTTCGACCTGACCCGGTTTCCGCCCTTCAACGGCGTGTGACCGTCGCCCACCATCGGTCGCTTTCCAGTGGCCGCAAAACCCACGGACGCCGGAGCCCGCACATAAAAGAGAGGGAAAAATTTTTAAAAAAATAAATAGCCAAACATTAAAATATTTGTTGACATATGTTTGGTTTCGGCTATACTGTTTCTAAAGGCCAGAAACAATCGAGCCTCCATCCCGACCGCCGTGGGCGCGCCAAGGCGCGGCCCCCGCGGCGCGCCCATTTAAAGCCCCAGCCCGCCACACCCAGGCCGCCCCGGCCCC
>JAVBLB010000050.1:0-2842 GCA_031553735.1 Candidatus Adiutrix sp. | reverse complement strand
GTGGGGTAAGCGCTTTAACAGCGGGGTGGTGTCTCGCGGGGGGTCTCGGCGTCCGGCCGGGGCGCTGCCCCGGACCCCGCCAGGGGAGGGTGCTGCGCGCACCCTACCCTGGACCCACCCGCGCCGGGGGCTTTCGCCCCCTGGACCCCCGAAGAAATTTCCGTTGTGTCAGTAAGTCCCCGTAAGCATCGCCACAACTCGCCTGTACGGCTCAAACAGGTGGCGATGCGGTGTTTTTTTTTTACCAAGCCGCGACTGCAAAAGCTTTCGAACAGAACGATGGCGGCGTGAAGGCCTACCCCCTCACTGTGCCGCCACTTATTTGAGCCGTACAGGCGAGTTCTGGCGGCGCTACGACCAGGTGTCTGATCCAACGGTCTTGCCTTCGGGGGGCCAGGGGGCGAAAGCCCCCGGCGCGGGTGGGTCCAGGGTAGGGTGCGCGCAGCACCCTCCCCTGGCGGGGTCCGGGGCAGCGCCCCGGCGGGCGGCCGAAACCGTCGCGATTCACACCCCGCTTTTAAAGCGAGTGCGCCAGACTCGGCCACCGGGTCCGGGGCGAAAACACCCCTTGACATTCCCGGGAAAAAGGTTACATTTAGACACTGGAAGGTTTTCGTTTCGGAATGACGGATATCCGCCGCCGGCTCGGCGACGGGGCGTCATTCGTAAACCAAAGCCTTTTTTAGAAATGCAAAGCGGAGCCTCCGCCTCCGGATCGCTTATTGAGGAGATGACGATCATGCCGATTTATGAATACCAGTGCGAAAAATGTGGTCAGACCACCGAGGTGCTGCAGAAATTCTCCGATGCGCCGCTGACCCTCTGCCCCGGGTGCGGCGGGCCGGTTGCCAAGCTGATGAGCATGAACAGTTTCCAGCTCAAGGGCAGCGGTTGGTATGTCACCGATTACGCCGGCAAAACCGGCCAGAAAACCGAGACGGCCAAGTCGTCGGCCTCCGAGGCCGCCGCTCCGGCCGCTCCCAAGGCTGACGCTCCGGCCGAGGCCGCGCCCAAAGCCAAAGAAACGGCCCCGGCCCAGGCCTGAGTTCGCGCCGGCAATCCGGGCGCCGGACGGCCTTTCCCTAGAGCTCTTTCTGCAATCAAAAAGGTCGCGGCCGGTCCGCGGCCTTTTTTATTCCCCCCTCTCGCCTTCAGGCGGCTCCGCCGTCGCGGCCCGCAAGGGGATGGGATCGGAGACCGCATGATTGTCATTCTGACCGGCGCCGGCATCAGCCGGGAAAGCGGCCTGGCCACCTTTCGGGACGCCGACGGCCTGTGGACCAGAGTGCGCCTGGAAGACGTGGCCACTCCCCGGGCCTTCGCCCGCGACCCGCAAGCGGTGTATGAATTTTACAACCAGCGGCGGCGGGAGTTGACCGGCGGCCGGATTCAGCCCAACGCCGCCCACCGGGCCCTGGCCCGGCTGGAGGCCGAGTCGCCGGAGCTGGTTCTGGTGGTCACCCAGAATGTCGATGACCTGCACGAGCGGGCCGGCGGCCGGTCGCTCAGGCACATGCACGGCGAACTGCTGAAGGCCCGCTGCCAGGACTGCGGCGGGGTGCGGCCCTGGCCGGGTGACCTGGGGCCTGGGGACGCCTGCGCCGATTGCGGGGCGGCGGGCCGATTGCGGCCCCACGTGGTTTGGTTCGAAGAAGTTCCGCTGTATATGGAAGAAATCGAAGCGGCGCTCCGCCGGTGCCGCGTCTTTGTCTCCATCGGCACTTCCGGCGACGTCTACCCGGCGGCCGGCTTCGTCCGGCTGGCCCGGTCCGCCGGGGCCCGCACGGTTGAACTGAACCTGGAGCCTTCGCGGTCGGCGGCCCTGTTCGAGGTCGGCCGCTACGGGCCGGCCACCGAGGTGGTGCCGGCCTGGGTGGAGGAAACCCTGGCCGAGCTGAAAAAAACGGCGGGCACCTGATTTTTCAAAAACGTTGGCGTCCTGCATCTCCCATTGAATGCAGCATCGCCGGCCCGAAACTCTCGCATACGAAAGCCGCCCCGGCGGACCCGATCAAGATCGGTCCGCCGGGGCGGCTGCTTCATTTCCGGAGCCGGGTTCCGGCCCGTCCGGCTCACTGCTGCTGTTGCCGCTGAATCCGCTGCACTTCCCGCATGTTGAACACCAGGCCGGGATTGTCGGCCTGGCCGCCGAAAACATCCGGCAGGGGCGGAAGGGAGGATTGTTTGACCGCCCGCTCCATGGACAGGTCAAACGTCTGGTCGCCGCTGGATTGCAGCAGCCTGAGGGCGGAAATCCGCCCGCTGGGCTCTATCCGGATCACATACCTGGCTTCCGGGTTGCCCGCTATCTGCCCGGCCGGGGGCACCCAGTTGCGGCTGATGATCTCCCGGACCTGGCGGTAATAGGCGGCTTTGCGGGGGTCGATCTGCTGGCCCCGGTTGGAGCCGCTGTCTTCGCTGCCGGCGCCGTCGCCGCCGCCGTGCTCCTTGGCCAGGTTGATCATGCGGGCTTCGATTTCCTCGTCCTCATCCCGGGCCGCCACCTTGCGCTCCAGTTCCGCCATGCGCTTGTTCAGATCCGCGTCCGGGTTGGGCTTGGCCTGGGGCTTGGGCTTGGGCTGCTCCGTCTCCACCTTGGGCGGGGTCGGCTTGGGCGGCGGCGTCTCTTTTTTCTTGATCTCCGGCGGCTTTTCCGGAGCCTTGGGCCCCAAGGGAATGACTTCGGGCGGGGCCGTCGTTTTTTCCGGAGTGGGGGGGGTGAACTGGGGCTGGGGCGCCGGGGCGGGGTCGCGTTTGGGAGCCACCACCACGGCGGGGCCATTCAGGTTGGGGTTGACCGTGGCCATGGGAGCGGCCGGGGCCGCCGGCCTCAGGGCGCCCC
>JAVBLB010000105.1:0-4907 GCA_031553735.1 Candidatus Adiutrix sp. | reverse complement strand
CGCGGCCGCTTGGAGGCGCGGCGTTCTGGATGTGTAGTCCGTAACCGCCCACGGTGGTAAATGTCCTTTGCGGGTCATATAAAAAACCCCCCGCCCGGCCGCGGCCGCGGCCGCCCCCAGGTAGACCGTCCGATAGGTGCCGGCCTGGCCGGCCAGCCAGCCCAGAAGCAGCGACCCGCCGCCGATGCCCAGGTCGAAGGCGTTGAACAGGGAGGCCGTGGCCTCGGTGCGGCCGCTCAAGGGCACCGTCGACAGCGCCAGGGCCTGGAGACTGGGAAACATCGCCCCGGTGGAGAGGCCATAGAGTATCGAGACCAGGAACAGAAGGTCCCGGCTGTCGGTCCAGTACAGCAGGAGCATGCTGCCCAGAAGCAACAGCCCCGCCGGCGTCAGCACATACAAATGCCCCAGCCGGTCGTGGATGCGGCCGGCGGTGAAGCGGGAAATGAAGATGCCGACGGTGGACAGCACGAAAAAGTGGCCGGCATAGGGCAGGTCCCGCTCCCGGCAGAACAGGGCCATGAAGATGGTCGCCGCGCTCATGACCACGCCGAACAGGAACATCATGCAGGATGGGGCCAGCACCCGGCGGCTCAACAGCGTCAGCCGGGGCCGGGGCGCCCCGGGGGCGGCCGAGGCCAGCCGGAGCTTCGGCAGCAGCGAAACCACCAGGACGCCGGCCAGGTAAAAGGCGGCCACCACGATGAACATGGCCAGATAACCGTATTCATTCATCAGCCAGATGCCGAAAAAGGGCCCCAGGGCCAGGGCCAGGGTGGTGCCCAGCCCCAGGTAGCCCAGCCCCTCCCCCAGCCGGGCCGGCGGAATGATCTGCGAGGCCAGGGCGGTGATCAGGGTCGAGGCCAGGCCGAAGCCGGCCCCGTGAAGGAAACGGGCGGCCATGCCCGTAACCAGGCTGTGGGCCCAGAAATACCAGAACCCGGCCAGGGCGCAGCCCAGGAGCCCCAGGCGCACCAGCCACAGGGCGTCCAGCCGCCGGGCCAGACGGCTGGCCACCATGCGCATCAGCACCGCCGACACGGTGAAGGTCCCGAAGATCCGGCCGATCTCGGCTTCCGTATTGCCGTGGCTCTCCAGGTACAGGCTCAAGGTGGGCAAAAGAACGTCAAATCCCATGAAAATGAACAGGTTCAACAAGACGAAGGTCAGGAAGGCCAGCGTCCACAGCGGAGGCGGACCGGCCACCTCACGAACGCCGCCGCGATAAAAATCATTCAGATAGTCATCCATTCCACACCCACTACTCCCCGCCCTGCCGCGCCCAACAAAGACGGCCCCGGATCAAACCGGAGCCGCCAACCACGCCGCCGTTAGAAAACGACTTATATGTGCCCATACAATAGCACCATTTAATTGAATCGGCAACCGTAAATCGGGCCGGCGGCACCCGCGCATCCCGCGATTAATGCTTGCCCAAGCCCGGGCCTTATGATATTTTATATGATGTTGAAAAACGTTGGCCGCACCGGTTCCGCCGCCCGCCAGGCGACGGGATTTTTTTTCGGCCGGGCCGGCCGCTGAAACTCCGCCGAACCGCTTTTAGAGGATATCCATGACCGCCGATCCGGGCCCGATTCCCAGCCCCTCCGCCGACCGCGAGCCCTCCCCTCTGCCGGCGGCCCGCCGGGCCACCCGGGCCTTACGGCTGGGCCGGGTGACCATCGGCGGCGGAGCCCCGGTGGCCGTCCAGACCATGACCACCACCGACACCCGGGACGCGGCCGCCACTTTGGACCAGATCCGAAGCCTGGCCCGGGCCGGGGCGGAAATCGTCCGCCTGGCCGTGCCGGACGAACGGGCCGCCGACGTTCTCAGGGAGATCGTGGCCGATTCCCCGGCGCCTTTGGTGGCCGACATCCATTTCGACTGGCGCCTGGCCGTCCGCTCGCTGGAATCCGGGGTGGCCGGCATCCGGATCAATCCCGGCAACATCGGCGGACCCGACAAGGTGCGGCGGGTGGCCGAAGCCGCCGGAGCCCGGGGCGCGGTCATCCGGGTGGGGGTCAACGGCGGCTCCCTGGACCCGGCCGTGCTGGCCCGCCACGGCGGCCGGCCCACGGCGGCGGCCATGGTCGAAAGCGCCGTGGAAAAAATCCGCCTGGTGGAGGAGACCGGCTTTCGGGACCTGAAGGTATCCCTGAAGGGAACCGACGTTTTGACCACCGTGGCCGCGGTCCGCCTCTGGTCCGGCCTCAGCGACATTCCCCAGCATCTGGGGGTCACCGAAGCCGGGGACGCCGCCAGCGGGGCGGTGAAATCGGCCGTGGGCCTGGGTTTGATGCTGGCCGGGGGCCTGGGCGACACCATCCGGGTTTCGCTGACCGCGCCGCCGGAAGAGGAAGTGCGGGTGGCCTGGGAAATCCTCAGGGCCGTGGGCCTCCGGGCCCGGGGGGTGGAGATCGTCTCCTGCCCCACCTGCGGCCGCACCGAAGGGCCGCTGAGGGCCCTGGCCGCCGAGGTCAAGCGCCGCCTGGCCGACATCACCGCGCCCCTGACCGTGGCCGTGATGGGCTGCGTGGTCAACGGCCCCGGCGAGGCCCGGGAGGCCGACGCCGGGGTGGCCCTGGGCCGGGGCGACGGCTTGATATTCGTTCGGGGCCGCCCCCTGGAGCGCGTTCCGAACGATCAGTTGGCCGACCGCCTGGAGCGGGAAGTCCGCCGGCTGGCCGCCGACCGCCTCGACCCGGAATGAGGCGCCGACTCCCGGGGTTCATGAACAAGCACCGCTTTTACGTATTATAGCTCCGGTGGCTAAACATATTCATTCTCGGATGACCAAGCCTCTGTGATTTGGGGCTTTGGCCAAATCACTATGAATAAGTTTAGTCGGCGGGTCAATATTTCGCTCCGGCTGCATCCGCCCGGGGCTTGATTCCCATTGCCGATAGGAAACGAGCATGTCCTCTGAAATGCGATTCGACGTCCACGGCCAGGCCCTGGGCCTGCGCCTCTCCCAAGGTTTCGTCCCCACCCTCAAAGAAGACCCGGCCGACGCGGAAGTGATCAGCCACAAGCTGCTGATCCGGGCCGGCTTCATCCGCAAGCTGGCCGCCGGCATCTACAGCCTCTTGCCCTTCGGCCTTCGCTCCACCCGCAAGATGGAACGCATCCTCCGGCTGGAGATGTCCCGGGCCGGGGCCGTCGAACTTCTGCTGCCGGCCGTTCAGCCCGGGGAGCTGTGGAAGGAGAGCGGGCGCTGGGACTTTTACGGGAAAGAACTGCTGCGCTTCCGCGACCGCCACGAGCGCGACTACGTCATCGGCCCCACCCACGAGGAAGTCATCACCGACATCGCCCGCCGCGAGATCCGTTCCTGGCGCGACCTGCCGCTGAATCTCTACCAGATCCAGACCAAGTTCCGCGACGAGATCCGGCCGCGCTTCGGCCTGATGCGCGGGCGGGAATTCATCATGAAGGACGCCTACAGCTTCGACGCCGACGACGCGGGCGCCGACCGCAGCTACCAGGCCATGCACGAGGCCTACCGCCGCGCCTTCGCCCGCTGCGGGCTGAAGTTCGCCACGGTCGAAGCCGACAGCGGGGCCATCGGGGGCAGCTTTTCCCACGAGTTCATGGTGCTGGCCGAAACCGGCGAGGACGGCCTGGTCTTCTGCGAGTGCGGCTACGCCGCCAACCAGGAAAAAGCCGAGCTCAAGAGCTACGCCACCGAATCGCCGGCCGACCCGGCCCGGCCCATGGCCAAAGTGCCCACCCCCGGCTGCCGCCACGTGCCGGACCTGGCCAAATTCCTGAAAGTGCCCCTGGGGCGCATCATCAAATCCATGGCCTTCCAGACCGGCCAGGGCCCGGTGCTGGTGCTCATCCCCGGCGACCGGGAGATCAACCTGATCAAGCTGAAAAACGCCTGCGGCGGGGTCGAGCCCCGGCTTCTGGATCCGGAAGAAGCGGAAAAACTCACCGGGGTGCCCATGGGTTTCCTCGGGCCGGTCAATTCGCCCATCCCCATCGTGGCCGACCACGGCGTGGGGCGTCTGCGCGGCGGCGTCATCGGGGCCGGCGAAGAGGATCAGCACTATGTCGACGCCCTGGAAGGCCGCGATTTCACCGTCGGCCGCTGGCTGGACCTGGCCGTGGCCGGCCCCGGCGACCCCTGCCCCCGCTGCGGGCAGCCCATGGGGACCAAGCGGGGCATCGAGGTGGGCCATATCTTCAAGCTCGGCACCAAATATTCCGAAGCCATGGGGGCCACCTACGACCGGCCCGACGGCCAGGTGGCGCCCCTGATCATGGGCTGCTACGGCATCGGCGTCGGCCGCACCGTGGCCGCGGCCATCGAGCAGAACCATGACCGCGACGGCATCATCTGGCCCATGCCCCTGGCCCCCTATGAGGCGGCCCTCCTGCCGCTGCAGGTGCAGAGCGAAAGCGTGGCCGCGGCCTCGGAACAGCTGTTCGCCGAACTGATGGACCTTGGCGTCGAGACCGTGCTTGACGACCGCGACGAGCGGCCCGGCCTGAAATTCAAGGACGCCGACCTCATCGGCTACCCTCTGCGGGTGACGATTTCCGAAAAATCCCTGGCCACCGGTCAGGTGGAACTCAAACGCCGCGACACCCGGGAGGTGACCATGCTGGCCCTGGACGAAGCCGCCGCGGTCATCCGCCGGCTGCGCGACGAGGGGCTGGCCCCCGCCGCCCTCCGCTGACCCGGGCCCCTGGCCTGTGAATCCTCACCCCGGCCGCCGGGGGGTGGGTTGCCGCAAGCCCCGGCGGCCCCCTGTTCATTGTTCCCGGCCCGAATGGGGCGATGCGCCGCCGAAAAGCGGTCCGACCGACTTTTGGTCCCCCGGGAACAGGTACCCGCCCACTTGTTAGGCGAGCCTAATCGACTCTGCACCTTAAAAGGACGGGGGCCACCGCGCCCC
>JAVBLB010000057.1:0-11075 GCA_031553735.1 Candidatus Adiutrix sp. | reverse complement strand
GGGGGCCGCTTCCGTTGGTGAGCCGACTTTTGAAAAAAAAAATCAGATGTAATTCAACAGGCTGGCCTTGTTGGTCAGGCCGGTGGCCCCCAGGCAGGCCTCGTAGACGGTCTGGGCGTTCTTCAGGTCGGTGATGAGCTTGGAAAAATCGGCGTCCTCGACGGTGCTCAGAAGCGTTTCGGCGTTGAATTGGGACTGCTCCAGGTTCTTCAGCACGAACTGGTTGCGGATCTGGCGGGTGCCGATCTTGGTTTCCAGGGTGGTGACCTGCTCGATGGCCGCTTTGAGCTGGGGCAGTTCCCGGCCGACCATCTCGGAGTCGTTGTGCTCCAGGGCCCAGACCAGGCGCTGGACCGTGTCGAGGATGTTGCCGCCCTGGCCGTTGCCGCCGAACAGTTCGTTGCCGGGGATGTTCATGGTGGTGCGGTAGTTGGAACTGGCGTTGATGTCCAGATTTTTGTCGTCGCCGCGATACCAGCCCACGGGCACCTCGAAGACGTCCCCCACCTGGAGGGCGGTGCCGTCGGGGATGAAGCGCAGGTTGACCCCGTGATTGGAGGCGTCCTCGGTGTCGTTGCCGCCGGTGAGCCAGGTGACGCTCTCGGTGGCGCCCACCAGGGCCGTGGAATCCCAGCCCTGGGGCCAGCGTTCCAGCGAGGGCCAGACCACGGCGTTGGCCGGGTCCTGCATGTTCTTGTCGATGATGGCCTGAACCACCGAGCCGGCGGTGGCGATGGACTTGAACCCGTGATCCGTCGTGCAGGCCGAAAGGGGGAAGGCTTCGTTCCAGCCGGGGGCGGCGTTGGGGTTGCTGGCCCCCTCCGGGCAGTCGTGCGGTATGCGCTCGGCGGCCAGGTGGACCACCACGACGGTTTTGCCCTTGGCGTCGGTTTCATAGCGCACCGTGGTCATGCCCTGGCAGTTGTCGTTGGCGTCCTCGGGCGGGGTGTAATAGGTCGGGTCGGCGCTGGTGGTGTAGCGGATGCCGATGTCGTTGCCGCCCGGGCCCTGCTGGAGAGCCTGGAAGACGATGTTGGGGTCGCTCTGGGTCGTGGCGTCATAGCCGAATTTGACCGTGCCGGTGGCGTAGCCCAAGGGGGTGATGACCGACTTGCCGTTCACCTGGTAGGGCTCGCCCACGGAAAGGGATTTGCACTCCATGATGTCCACGGTGCCGCCGCCGCCTTCATGATAGTTGGCCAGGTCGGCGGTGACCAGTTGGCTGGCCTCCGGGTGGTTGTTGATAAGCTTCATGATGTCGTTGGCCGTGGTGGTGATGTTGCCGGCCGCGTCGGTGCCCAGGCTGACGCAGATGTTCCAGGGGTTGGGCCCCACGGTGATGGAGGGCGAACTCTGCGGCGGCTGCGGCAACTGGTATTCCACCCGCACGTCGTTGCCCCAGGTGCCCATCTGTTTGGCGGTGAAGACCAGGTCGTTGGCCTTGCCGGGGATGCCCGTGGTGAGCGAAGCGTGGCCCAGGGTCGAGTTGTAGAACATGTCCCCGGTCATGTATTCGCTGGCCGAAAAGCTCATCGGCGGGCCCCAGGTCTTGCCGCCGTCCTGGGAGACGCGGAAGAGGGCCGGCCCGTCGTAACCCTCGCTGAAGTTGGTGCGCGGGAAGGCGTTGATCTTGCCGTCCCCGGAGTTGCCGTCGGCGAGCTTGACGTCGACGAGATCCTTCAGGTCCGGGTGGGCCGCCGCCATGGCCATGACGTCCTTGCCGGTGGTCTTGATGGCTTCCTTCAGGGCCATTTCGTTGGCCCGGTCGGAGTTCTGATAGGCCCCGCTCTTGGGATCGTTGTACACCTGGGCGAAGACCCGGCTGTAGATGTCGGCGTCGACGGCCACGTTGACGGTGATCTGCTTGGTCGCGGGGTCGTAGGTCAGCCCCCCGTTGGGATCAAAGGGGTTTTCCGGGATGACGTAGGCCAGGCTGAAGTCGTTGCCGGCCGCGCCGATATTGGCGGTGTGATTCTTGATCGACCAGATCAGGTCGTTCTGGGTGCCCTTGGGGTCGGCCGTGACCTGGGCCAGGGTGTAGGGCGTGCCCACGGACAGGGTGGTGGCCACCGGCTGGGGGCTGACCAGGCCGTTGATATTGCCGCTTATGCTGACGTTGAGCTGCCCCCCCGAGACGGCGTCGATAGCGCTCTTGACCGCGGCGGCGTCGGCCACCAGGCTGCCGGTGGCGTTGTCCCGCTGGAGATAGACGGTGATCTCGTCGCCGTTTTTCTCGGCGTAGGTGCCGTAGTTGTAGCCGATGAAGGACTGCCCCTCCATGGCCAGGAGCGGATCCACCCGGCCGGCGCCGGTGTTGCCGCCGGTGAGCGAGGCGATGCCGGGGACGGCGGCGTTGGCGGCGTTGACGATGTCATCGGCCGTGGCCACGGACTGGGCGCTGGAGTTGGTCTCCAGGGCCACGGTCAGGGTGTTGTCAGCCGCGTTCCAGCTGGCGGTGGTGGCGCCGGCGGTGCCATAGGTGTAGACGATCTTGGTCGGCGAGGTCGTGCCGCCCCAGGTGATGCCGGTGTTGTCGGCCGCCGAGCCGGTGGTGGTCTGGGGCTTCGGCCCGGCCGCCACCTTGACGCTGAGGTTGTTGTAGCGCTTGTCGGCGGCCTCGATCTTGATTTTATAGTCGCCGCCTTCGATGAAGCCGGAACCCGTGCTGGAGGTGTTGCTGTAATACCGGGAATCGATGCCGCCGGCCCGGACCACTTCGATCAGGAAATCCTGGCTCTGGATAGGCAGATCTTTCCGGTTGTTGAACTTCGCGTCGCCGTAGTTGACCACCTTGCCGGTCCATTTGTCCGAATTCTGGCAGCCGGCGATGACCTTCTGGGCTTCCACCTGAAGGCTGAAAGGCTGGGTGGTGACCTTCTGCCCGCCGAAAATATAGCTGTCGCCGATCTTGGTGTCGCCATACTGCAGGAGGGACTGGAACAGGATGGCCACCTCGTCGGCGATGATCTGGCGCTGGTTGGCGCTGTAAGTGTCGGTGGCCCCCTGTTCGGTCTTGGCGTATATTTGGTCCAGGGTTTCCGTGATGCTCTGGATGGCCGATCCGGAGTCGGTGAGCCACAGGTCGGAGACGGCGATGTTGGTGCTGTATTGCTTGATGCTGGACAGGGCGCTGCGGGTGCCCAGCACCGTGGCCGCCCCGGAGGGGTCGTCCGAGGGGGTGTTGATGCGCTTTTCGGAGGCGATCTGATTGGTGAGCTGGGCGATGCGGTAGCTGAGCGCCCCCAGGTTCTCATTGAGATGGCGATAGCTGGCCCGATGCGCGGTGCGGTAAATCATAATTCCCTCTCTCTCCTGTCAAATCCCCGGCCGGGAAAAATCTTCCAGTTCGCCACAGAATAATGCAACTATTGTGCCGCCAGGGGCAAAGCCCCTGGACCCCCAGATGCTCTCGCATCCGGCCCGCACCCGCATCATTGCCCTACCGGGCAATCTCTGGTTATCGCCCGGTAGGGCGATTAGCTCGACCACCGAGGCCGCAACGTCCGGGCGGCCGAGACCATCTTGGTCGTCGACAGGGAAGAGGGGGAGGGAGTGTCGCTCCCTCCTTGAAGATGGGGAACTTCTTGTTTATCAGCATCCAGCAAATTAAAAAACGCGAACCCTGAATCAAAAGAGTAAGGAGGAGCGACGCTCTTCCTGATACCAAATCTTCTTTCAGATGGCATTATCGGTGGTCGCACGGTGGGGCGGGCCGGTAAAACTTCTGCGGTTGGCCGCTGCCCAACCACGCCGCCAGTGAGGACCGAGGCGCTCGATAGGACGCGTCGGCGACGCGGTCGGGGCCCACGCGGCCGCCCTCCGAAGTATTACCGGCCCGCCCCACCTGACTGGCTTGGCCGACGAAATAAAGGCAATCCTGATGGAGAATTGGTATAAGGGGTTGTCTTTCGCGCGCGGATATGCTGAAGAAGCGGATTTGCGATATCTTGGTTGTCTGTCGGGGAAGGGAGCGCAACTCCCTTCCCCTCGCCCCTCAAAACGACTAAGATGGTCTCGGCCGCCAGACGTTGCGGCCCCGGCCGCCCAGCGAAGCGGGTTCGGGGAGGATGCGCCGGCAGGCGCATCCGGTGGGTCCCGGGCTCAGGAAGGGAGCGCAGCTCCCATTCCCCTCGCTCCTCACAACTACCAAGAGGGTCTCGGCCGCCCCGACGTTGCGGCCCCGGCCGCCCAGCGAAGCGGGTTCGGGGAGGATGCGCCGGCAGGCGCATCCGGTGGGTCCATAGCTCAGGAAGGGAGCGCAGCTCCCATTCCCCTCGCTCCTCAAAACGACCAAGATGGTCTCGGCCGCCCGGACGTTGCGGCCCCGGTCGCCCAGCGAAGCGGGTGCGGAGAGGATGCGCCGGCAGGCGCATCCGGTGGGTCCAGGGCTCAGCCCTGGTTATTTCATGGCGAGGAGGGTGTTCATCATTTCGTCGATGGTGGAGATCATTTTGGCCGAGGCCTGGTACATGTATTGGTAACGGAGCACGTCGGCGAGTTCTTCGTCGAGGTTGACGCCGGCCAGGGTGTCCTGCTGGTTCTGCATTTCATTGAGGACGCCGGCGAGGAAGTCCTGCTGGGTGGTGATGTTGCGGTTGGTGGACCCGATGTCGGCGTAAAAGGTGTTGAAGGCCGTGCCCAGGGTGGCCGAACTGAGCTTGTAGAAGCTGAAGCGCTGGTCCTTGAGGTCGGCCATGTCCAGGGCGTTGCTGTTGTCGCCGGCGGCGGCGCTGGTCCGGACCCCGTCGGAGTTGATGCGGCCGGCGGCCAGGAGACGGGGGTTGTCGATCAGAAGCTGATTGACCCCGACGTCGGCCGAGGATTCGCCGGTGAAGATGTTGTTGATGCCCAGGACGGCCAGGGCGCCGGAGGTGTCGTTGCGGAAACCGAATTCCAGCCCGCTGTCGGTATCGGCGATGAGCCGGAGGGTGCTCTGGCCGCCGAGGTCGGTGATGATTTCGGCCCGCAGGCCCTTGACGCCGGTGCCGAACTCGGTGCCGATGCGGTCGACGATATCCTGTAGGGTATCGGTGGGGTCGACGGTGATTTTATAGATGGTCGAGACGGGTTCGTCGCCCGAATCATCGAAGACCACGATTTCAAAGGAGCCGCTGCGGTCGAGATAGGTGGAGTCCATGTCCTTGACCAGACCCAGGCCATCCTGATCCGGAGGGGTTTGGGCGTCGATCAGGTCGCGGGTGGCCGGGTCGTGCTTGACCAGGTTCACGATGTCGCCGGCGGTGGTGGTGACCGCGCCCTCGGCGTTGGTGGCCAGGGCGATGCGGATCCGCTTGGTGCCGTCGATCTCGTTTAAGACTTCCACCGACAGGTCCTGGTCGGTCAGGGCGGCCCCGCTGGAGTCGGTGCGGGTATAGTATTCGATGGCGATTTTTTCGCCGGCGGCCCCCTTCTCCACGGCGGTGAAGATGACGTCGTTGTTGGTGTGCTTGAGGTTGGTGGTCAGGGTGGCCTTTTCCGACCCGTAGCTCAGGTGATGCCCCTGGGCGGTGGTGTTGGCCAGGGAGCGGTTGAGGGTGTAATACTGGTTGGCGCCGCCGGGCACGGACTGGCCGGTGAAGTTGATGGTCCCGTTCCAGTTGTTGTTGACGGCGGCTTCGGCGCCGATGAAGTCGCCGATTTTATAGGTGCCGGAATTGGTCCGGGGCGGCAGGGTCGGGGTGCCGGCCGGCCAGGGCGACCGTTCTTCGTTGATGTGGCGGATGACGTCCTCGGCGGTGCATTTGACGTTGCCGTTGGAATCGACGGGCAGGGTGACGGTGATTTCCCACTTGCCGTTGCCCGTGCCGGGGCCGTCGTTCCAGACCACCGAAGAGGTGATTTCGTTGGTGGCCTTGGTGGCCTTGACGAAGCGGACGGAGATGTTCTCCGGGTCGGCCATCGGGTCGTAAGGCTCCCGGGCTTCCAGGTGCGGCACCAGGGCGGTGAGCTGGAGATCGTTGTCCCGCCCGTTGAAGGAAAAGTTGTAGGACGGGTGGTTGGAGACCTTCGAGGTGGCGGTGATGTCGGTGAAGAGGTCCTGCCCCACGCCCTGGGCGTGCTGGTTGTTGATCTGGAAGGTCAACTGATCGACGAAGGATTCGTATTGCAGGTAAAAATCCCGCAGCTTGACGTCGCGGAACTGGATCCAGCCGCCCACCGCGCCGCCTTCGATGCGGCTGGTGACGTCTTCGGGCCAGGGGGGCGAGGTCCGTCGGTTGTTGGCGATGACGTGGATGTCGCCGGAATCGTCGGTTTCGGCGCCGACTTCGTAATAGTTGGCGTTGGCCACCAGGGCCGGCCCGGCGGCGAAATTGATGTTGATGGCCCCGTTGACTTCGTCTTCCCAGTAGTCGATGTCGATGAGGGTGCCGAGCTCAATCAGAAGGGCGTCGCGGGTGTCGCGCAGGTCGTTGGCCTGCTGGTTGCGCGAGGGATCCTCGCTCCGCATGATTTCCTCATTGAGGCCGGCGATGCTCTTGATGATGGTGTTGATGTCCTTGACGGCGCTTTCGACCCGGGCGTTGATGTCCTTGCGGACGGCGTCCATGTCCGCGCGGCGCATGGACAACTGGTCGGCCAGGGTCTGGGCCACGGAGACCAGTTCCTCGCGGGTGGGGTTGAGCTCGGCCGCGTCGGCCACGCTGTCCCAGAGGGCGAAGAAGTCGTTCATGGCCTGGTTGATGCCGTTGCCGCCGCTTTCGTTGAAAAAGGCCTCCAGGGCGTCGATGGCCGCTTTCTGGGCCGAGGCCGCGCCGTATTGGGTGCTTTTGTCGACGATGCTGCGGGTCAGGAAGTCGTCGTGAAACCGGCTGATGTTCTGGGCGTTGACCCCGGTGCCCATCTGTCCCCAGGCCGAGTTCTTCCAGGTGGGCATGGTCTCCAGGTTCAGCCGCTGGCGGGAATAGCCGGGGGTGTTGACGTTGGCGATGTTGTGGCTGGCCACTTCCATGCCCGCCTGGGACATGTTCATGCCGGAGAGGGCCACATACAGGCTGGAAGTGATGCCCACTTTACACCTCCCGGGAGAGTTTCACCGGCAGGGTGCGTTTCTTCTCGCCCCGGCTGCCGTCTTTATTGTATCCGTCGCCCTTGAGCTGGTTGGCCCCGGTGAGGATGTTGATGGATTCGTTGACCATCCGCAGGGCTTCCTCCACGAAGTTGCGGTTGGCCTCGTTTTCCCGCAGGATGATGTTCTTCAGCCGCTCCAGCCGTATGGAGCCGTCGTTGACCCGATTGTCGAAGGGCTTGGGCAGCCGGGGGGCCAGATCGGCCAAAAGGGGCTGCGGGGCCAGGGGCAGGCCGAGCATCAGGGCGGTCTCGTTGATGATCTCGATCAGAAGGGTGATGTTGTTCTGGATATCCAGGGCCAGTTCCTCCTTCAGTTTGGAGGATTGGAACAGGCCGTCGAGGTCCAGTTCCAGAAGGCACTTCTTTTCCCGGGCGATATAATCCACCAGCGTCTGATAGCGTTCCAGGTGGCCGTCCAGCACGTCGCAGAGTTTTTGTATCCTGGCGATATCCATTGTCGCATCTCCTTGAGCGGGGGGCTTCGCGGCGGGGCGGAGCCCGGGTCAGGCCAAACTTTCGCTGGCGTCGCGGTAGAGCCAGGCAATTTCTTCCTCGTTCACCTGGCCGGCCGAGCCGGCGGCGGGCGGGCCGTCCGGCCGGGGCGCCTCGGCCCGGGGTTCGACCGCCGGGTTCGGTTCAGGGGCGGCCGAGCTTTGATCCGTATGCGTTTTATTATTTCTCGGGGCCATTTCCAGGCCGCCGCCCGATTTGTGCATCAGGTTTTTGGGGATGGCCGGGCGCCAGTTGGGCCCCATGATGTCCGGATACTCATGCAAGGTCTGTTCCAAGCCCTCCTGGCGGGCCACCTGGCCGACGATGGTGTCGGCCAGGCCCACGCCGCCGGCCTGGCTGAGAAAATCCCGAAAAGGCTGCTCGGCGATGTCGCTGAAGGTGTCGCCGCCGGGGGTCTTGGTCAGGGGCGACTGGCGCATCTGCTTGACCAGGTGGTCCACGAACACGGATTCATATTGCACGGCCGACTGGCGGATCTTCTTGAGCTTGTCGACCCGTTCCTCCAGGGACAACTGGGAGTTGCGCACCTGGCTGTCCGAGGCTTTCGGAGCCCGGTTCCAGGATCGCTGGCGGAGGCTGGCCGGGTCGGAACCCGCCTCCTGGCTCTGGCCGACGGCGCCGCCGAGGTTGAGGCTGCCGCCGTTTTTGAGCTCCTCCACGGAAAAGCGCTGCACGGTCTCTCCCTGGTCCTCGCGGGCCCGGGCCGTGTTCCGTAAAGGGCGGACCGTGCTCCGGCCCAGATTGCCCATGGGGCTGATGTCTGACATGGGGCGCCTCCCGGGGGCTTAAATGATTTCGAGTTCGCCGTGGAGGGCCCCGGCGGCTTTGATGGCCTGGAAGATCATGATGAGGTCGCGGGGGGTGACCCCGATGGCGTTCAAGGCCTTGACCACATCGTGAATGGTGGTGGCCCGCTCGATCAGGAGCAGCTTGTCGGCCCCTTCCTCGACGTTGATGGCGGTGTCCGGGGCCACCACGGTTTCGCCCATGGAGAAGGGCCCGGGCTGGGAGACGGTCACCCCTTCCTTGATCTGGACGGAGAGGTTGCCGTGAGCCACGGCCACGGTGGAGAGCTTGACGTTTTCGCCCACCACCACCGTGCCGGTGCGCTCGTCGATGATGACCTTGCCGACGGCGTCGGGCTCGACGTCCAGGTTGTCCAGCTCGGCCACCATCACCGCCAGGTTCTCACGGTAGTTCAGGGGCACGTTGAATTCTATGGTGGAAGCGTCCAGGGGCCGGGCCGAGGCGCCGGGAAGGCGGGAATTGATGGCTTCGGCCACCCGGGCGGCGGTGGTGAAATCGGGCTGCCCCAATTTGAGGCTCATGGCCTCCTTGCCCTGCCAGCGGATGGGCACTTCCCGCTCCACCGTGCCGCCCTGAACGATGCGGCCCACGGTGGGGTGGTTCTTCTGAACGCTCCCGGCGGCGCCGGTGATGGCGAAACCGCCCACCGACAGGGGCCCCTGGGCCACGGCGTAAATCTTGTCGTCTATGGCCTTCAGCGGGGTGACCAGAAGGGTGCCGCCCTGGAGCGAGGTGGCGTCGCCCATGGACGAGACCAGGATGTCGATCTTGGTGCCGGGCTTGACGAAGGGCGGGAGATCGGCGGTGACCATGACCGCGGCCACGTTCTTGACTTTCATGTCCTTGGGATTGACCGGCACGGTCACGCCCATCTGGCGGAGCATGTTGGAAAGGCTCTGGTTGGTGAAGTAGGTCTTGTCCTTGTCGCCGGTGCCGTTGAGGCCGACCACCAGGCCGTAGCCGGTGATCTGGTTGGGGCGGACGCCTTCGAAAGTGGCCATTTCCTTGATCCGGATGGCCCAGGCCGGCGAAACCGGCAGGATCGCCATCAGCAGGGCCGCCAGAGACAGTATTGAAAAAAACCTTTTCATATCACACCATGCTGCTTTCGGCCGCGCGGCCGACAGTTACAACTTCCATTTGCCGAAGAAGCGCAGCTTCCTCGGCCTTTTAAAACGACCAAACCATACTCGGACGACCCCGTCATGTGGCCTCCCATGAAGCGAAGCGGGGCCGGGGAGGATGCGATCTTTGCCAAATCGCTCTCCGAGCGATAGCCTGAGATCGCCCGGTAGGGCGATGATACGGGCAATCTCACTCTATTACAATTCAGAGAATTGTAATTTGCATCCGGGGCCCGTGCGGCCAGCACTAAAAAGGCCAGACGACGTCGAAGAAGCGGGAGAGCCAGCCCTCGCGCTGCTTGCGGCTCAGATCGCCCTTGCCGGTATAGTCGATGCGGGCGTCGGCGATGTAAGTGGACAGGACGGTGTTGTCGGCGGCGATGTCCGCCTGCCGCACCACGCCCTGAATGGTGATATACTGCTTTTCGTTGTTGACCAGGATTTCCTGGGAACCGCGAACGACCAGGTTGCCGTTCGGCAAAACCTGGATGATGCGGGCCGACATCTTGGCGGTCATGTTTTCGTTGCGGTTGGTGGTGCCCCGGCCGGTGAAGCTGGACTGGTAGCCGGCTTCGATGCCGGTGGCCGGGTCGAGTTTCAGGGAGTTGAAGACGCTGCCGACGGCGGGGACGTTGCTGGTGTTTTCATAGCCCATCAGGCGGACTATGTCGGCGTTGACCTGGTTGGACCGGCCGGTGGTGGTGGTGGCGCTCTTGTTGGCCTTGGAGACTTCCACTATGTTGATGGTGATGATGTCGCCCACCCGCCGGGCTTTGAGGTCGGCGAACAGATCCAGCCGGGCGTCGTCGGAGAACAGCGAGCCCTCGTTGCGGACGGCCGGCTCCGGATACGATTCCACCGGCGGAGTGCGCAGGGCGGCCTCCTGGTTGGCCACGGGGCTGGGTTCCTGGATGCGCTGGGAGCAGCCGGCCAGGGCCAACGCGGCGATGGTGATCAAGAGCACAGGTTTCATAATGGTTCTTCCTCTTCGCCTCCGCTGGGGGCCGTGCATCGCCGCGGGCTTTTCGGGACCGCGCGGCGGCCGGGGAGGTCTTTATGACCCCGGCCTTTCGGGGAGGCCGGGTGACGGATTTCTGGCGTTCTTCTCCCCTGCCGTCTTTGAAAGCAATCATTGTGCCATGTGCCGGGGCTGGTAAATCTAAAGTGATTGCGGAGCCATAGATCCCACAGATCTCCAGGGACCGGCAAATCCTGCCGGGCCTCGACGGGTCCGGATATCGCCGCGATGCCGCCGTGGCCGGGGCGAAGGCCTGGTCGCTCAATCCTTCCGGGCGGCGGGCCCTGGAAGTTTGGCCGGGGCGATCGCTTCTTGAAAAGCGGGGAGATGGATCGCAACACTTCGGCCGTCCGCCCGGGGCGCTGCCCCGGACCCCGCCAGGGTAGGGCCCTGCGCGGGCCCTACCCTGGACCCACCCGCGCCGGGGGCTTTGCCCCCTGGACCCCCGAAAGGCAATAGCGTTGTGTCAGGTAGCTGGTCGTTGCGCCGCCGGAACTCGCCTGTACGGCTCAAACAACCGGCGGCGCCGTGACGATTGGAGCTGA
>JAVBLB010000139.1:0-25339 GCA_031553735.1 Candidatus Adiutrix sp. | reverse complement strand
GCCAGCCAGGCCGACAGGGCCAGAAGGAGACAGGCTATATTTTTCATACCGTCATCTCCGCATCCGGATTTTCAGGCCCGGCCGGAAGGTCCGCGGGCCGGAAGGGGTGAAGGGCCTCGCCTTCAGCCGCGCCAGAGCTCTTCGGCGGCCCGGGCGGACTCGGGACGGCCCAGGGCCGTTTCAATGCGGGCGATCAGGGCCCAGGCTTCGGGAGCCGGGCGGCCGCGGTCCAGGGCTCCCAGGAGGGCTTCGCCGACCAGGGCGCGGGCGGCGTCCGGGCGGCCGGCGGCCAGTTCGTCTTCGGCGGCGGCCAGCAGTTGGCTTTCACGGGGGGGGAGGGGGTCCGGGATGTCCGCCGGGGGCGGAGCGGAGCCGGTGCGGCCGGACCGCTCTTTCCTGGTCTGGTGGTGACGGTTGACTTTAACTTGGGCGGTTCCCCGGCGGTAATAGGTGACCCCGCCGCGTTCCTCCAGGTGAAGGTCGCCGGAGCTGTCGGGCAGGAATTCGCCGGGGGCCGTGAAGATGAAGCCGGAGGGGGCCAGAGTTTGGCGCAGGATGCGGGCCAGTTGCCGGGGCGCGCGGGGCGGGGCCTCGAAGGTGAGCTCCCGGCAGAAGATGAGATCGAAGGCCCCGGCCAGATGATGGCAGGGCCAGCTCTCGGGTTCGTAGGCGTTGGCGACGGCCAGGTGGATGGGGGGGGCCAGATGGGTTTTGAAATGGAAGGCGCCGGCGCGGGGGGTGAACCATTTTTTCCGTGGGCCGTCGGCGAGCCAGTCGAGGTCGGCGGCGGTGAACAGGGCATTTTCGGCCGCGGCCACGGCCTCGGGGTTGAGGTCCAGCCCGTGGAGCTCGACCTGCCAGTTCTTGCC
Source organism: Candidatus Adiutrix sp. (assembly GCA_031553735.1). Classification (GTDB taxonomy): domain Bacteria; phylum Desulfobacterota; class Desulfarculia; order Adiutricales; family Adiutricaceae; genus Adiutrix. The sequence continues at coordinate 24,470 of JAVBLB010000139.1, read as the reverse complement.
CCGGAGGCCGGCTTCTTCCAGGGTGACGGCCAGGGAGGTGGTTTCGAAGCCGGGCCCGCAGCCCAAGGAGAGGACCCGGAGGGTCCGTTCCGGGGCCATGACCGACCACTCCAGGATGAGTTCCCGGGCCACTTCGAACTGGGCCGCCGGCCGGAAGAAGGCGCCGCCGCCGGCCAGGGCCCGGGGCCAGAGATTGGCCCATTCTCCCGGCTCGCGCCGCAGGAGAGCGCCGTATTCGGCGAAGGTGGCCAGGCCCAGCCGGGCCTGGCGGTTCCGCATGGCCGCCAAAAGCTTTTGCCGGCCGGCCGGAGTGTGGGCCACGCCGAACAGGGTTTGGGCCGATTGGGCCAGGGGCTCGAAAAAGGCCGCGTCGTCGGACGCCGCCGGCGTCAATTCAGGATTCGGAAGGGTCATGCGGAAGGTCCTGGGTCCCGGAAGGGTGGTGTGTCGCCGGGGCGTCTTCAGGGGCGACCCGCGGCGGCCGGCCTGAAGGTTTCCCGGCCGCCGGTTTTTTCTTCCGGGGGCGCGGGGAGATGGGAGGGGGGATGACCGGGACCGGTTCGGGCCGCCGGGAGATCAGCATCTCCCTGATGCCCGCCAGGTCCCGCCGGATTTCGTTCAGGAGGCGCCGGGCGGCCTCCAGCCGGACTTCGGCCGGTTCCGGATCATCGAACAGCGGTGACGGGGCTCCGATCTTGTCTTCGTCGTCGAAGAGGCCCCCCTGGCGGCTGTCGGGCTGGTCGAGCCGCTTTTTGGCCCCGGCGATGGTGAAGCGCTCATCATAGAGGAGCCTTTTTATCTCCTGAAAAATTTCAAAATCTTTTCGCCGGTAAAGCCGCTTGCGGGGGCCGACCTTCATGGGCCGGATCTGGGGAAACTCCTTTTCCCAGAACCGCAGCACACTGCTCTCCACGCCCAGAAGGTCCGACAACTCACTCAGTTTATAGAACACCTGTTCGGGGTCGTGATCCATGGCGGCATCCGTGGCGGCGAGTTGGCGGCGCGGCTCTTAGTGTCTATTGGTAAAAAAATGAATACTATTTTTTCCAAGTGGACACGAGACCTGGCGACGGGGGGGTCAACGGTTGTTTTCTTCCCCGTCTTTCAGCATTGTACGCAAACTTCGGCTCAAGGTAAAGACCGGGCGGCGGCGGGCCGGGATCGGGACGATCTCCCCGGTGGCCGGGTTGCGCCCGGGCCGGGAGGGTGTGGGGCGGGTTTCAAAGCGCCCCAGGCCGCTCAAGGTCACCGCCCCGCCCTGTTCCAACTGGCCGGCCAGGGCTTCCAGAAAACCGTCCAGCAGCAGGTCGGCCTCCCGGCCGGACAGACCCAGACGCCGGCGCAGACGATCGACGATGTCCCGGCGGGTCAACGGGGCGGCCTCCCTGGCGGTTTCGGCGGCCATCAGGAGCGGAGGGCCGCGCCCAGTTTTTTGGCCAGGGCGCCGGTGAGAAGGTTGAAGTGGCCGTTGACCACGTCGTCGGCCAGGGTGCGGTCTTCGGACTGGAAGGTCAGGCGGAAGGCCAGACTCTTCTTGCCTTCCGGCAGCTGGTCGCCCTGGTAGAGGTCGAACAGCGACCAGCCGACCAGGGGCAGGCCGGCCTCGCTCCGGAGCCCCTCGATGACCTCGATCACCCGGGCGGCCGGGATGTCCCGGTCCAGCACCAGGGCCAGGTCCCGCTCGTTGGGCGGGAACTTGCTCCAGCCGGTGAAGGGCCGGCGGCGCGGGCCGGCTTCCACGATGGCCTGGCCGTCCAATTCGAAGAGATAGACCGGCCCGGCGGCCTCCTTGAGGCCGAAGGCCCGGGCCGCTTTTTTGTTCAGCCGGCCCAGGTGGCCCAGAACGAGCCCGCCGTTGAAGCTGACCACGGCCGCTTCGGCCGGGTCATACCAGGCCGGTGGGGCGTCGGGGGCGCTGAAGGCCAGGTCCAGATTCAAATGCTCGCCCAGCCCCTCCACCAGGCCCTTGATGTCCCAGAAATCCACCGGCCGGGCCGGGTCGATCCAGGTGCCGCCGCCGGTGCGGCCGCTCCAGAGGCCGGCGATGGTCAGCCGTTCCTCGGGCTGTTGTTCCAAGCCGTTGGAGAGAAAGACCGCCCCCAGTTCGAAGAGGGCCGTCTCTTCCCGCCCGTGGGACTGGTTGAGCCGCAGGGCGCTGAGGAGGCAGGGCGCCAGAAGCGGGCGCAGGATGCCCTGTTCCTCGCTCAAAGGGTTGAGGATGGGCAGGATCCGCCGGCGCCAGGGGCTGTCTTCGGCCAGGCCCAGCTTATCGGCGAAACTCTGGTTGATGAAGGAATAGGTGACGCTTTCCGAGAACCCCCGGGCGCAGAGGTGCTCCCGGGCCTGGGCCCGCAGGGTCCAGGCCGGGGGCGGATCGTGGCGCTTGATCGGGGGGTGGGGCAGGGTGGCCGGCAGACCGTCGAAATCCAACAGGCGGGCCACCTCTTCCCAGACGTCCACCTCCCGGCTCAGGTCGGGCCGCCAGGAGGGCAGGGCGGCGGTGCGCTCTTCGCCGTCGCCTTCGATCGTCAGGCCGATGGCCGTCAGCACCCGGACCATGTCGGCCGGCCGGTGGGCCGTGCCCAGGTAGGCGTTGCAGCGGGCCGGGGAGAAGGGGACCACCACAGGCTTGAAGGGATGGGGATAGCGGTCGATGAGGCCGGCAGCCACCCGGCCGCCGGATACTTCGGCCATCAGGCTGATGGCCCGGTTCACGGCCCGGGCGCAGATCTCCGGGTCGGCCCCCCGCTCGAAGCGGTAGGAGGCGTCGGTGGAGAGCCCCAGGGCCCGGGAGGTGCGGCGGATGGTGGTGGCGTTGAAGCAGGCCCCTTCCAGGAGGATGTGGCGGGTGGTGTCCTCGATTTCGGAGTTGAGGCCGCCCATGATGCCGGCCAGGCCCACCGGCTTTTCCCCGTCGCAGATCATGAGGTTGACCTCGGCCGGCAGTTCCCGCTCCTGTCCGTCGAGGGTGGTGAAGCGAAGGCCCCGGGGGTAGGCCCGGGCGATGAGGTGGTGGTCGGCCACATGTTCCAGGTCATAGGCGTGGAGGGGCTGCCCCATTTCCATCATGACGTAGTTGGTGACGTCCACCACGTTGTTGATGGAGCGGAGGCCCACGGCGGCCAGCCGGTCGGCCAGCCAGGCCGGGCTGGGCCCGATCTTGACGTCGACGATGGCCCGGGCCGCGAAGCGGAGGCAGTGCTCGGGGTCTTCGATGGTCACCCGGGCCAGGGTCTCGACGGCCGGCCCGGTTTCTTTGGGCGGCGTATCGATGCGCCGCAGGGGGCGGTCGAGGAGGGCCGAGAGGTCGCGGGCCAGGCCGATGATGGACAGGGCGTCCGGGCGGTTGGGGGTGATGCCGACCTCCAGCACCCAGTCCTCGCGGCCGGTGATTTCCTTGAGGGTCAGGCCGGCCGTGCCGCCCAGTTCCATCAGGCCGGAGGCGTCCGCCCCCAGGCCCAGTTCGGCGGCCGAGCAGAGCATGCCCTGGGACCGGTGCCCCCGCATCTCCACCGGGGCCACGGTCAGGCCGTTGGGGAGCGTCACCCCGGAGAGGGCCAGGGGGGCCACCAGGCCCTCCCGGGCGTTGGGGGCTCCGCAGACCACCTGGAAGCGGCCGAAATCTCCGGCCTCCACCTGGCAGATTTTCAGATGATCGCTCTTGGGCATGGGCTCGACCGCGGCCAGCCGGGCCGAGACCACCTGGCTCAGGTGGCCGAAGCGGTCCCGCAGGTCTTCGACCTCCAGGCCCGCCATGGTCAGCTTATCGGCTATTTCCCGGGGCGTCAGACCGCCTAAGTCCACGAAGTCTTCCAGCCACTTGATGCTTGCTTTCATAATCTCACCGTGTCGGCAGTTCCGTCAGAACTGGGTCAGGAAGCGGAGGTCGCTTTCGTAGAACATCCGGATATCGTCCAGGCCGTATTTCAGCATGGCCACCCGCTCCACGCCCATGCCGAAGGCGAAGCCGCTGACTTTCGCGGGGTCATAGCCCACAAAGCCGTAGAGGGCCGGGTCGACCATGCCGCTGCCCAGGATCTCCAGCCAGCCGGTGCCCTTGCAGAGCCGGCAGCCGGCGCCGCCGCAGAGGACGCACGCGATGTCCACTTCGGCCGAGGGCTCGGTAAAGGGGAAGAAGCTGGGCCGGAGGCGGATTTTGGTGTCCGGGGAGAACATGGCCGTGGCGAAGGCGGTCAACACGCCCTTGAGGTCGGCGAAGGTGATGCCCTGATCCACCGCCAGGCCCTCGACCTGATGAAACATGGGGGAGTGGCTGATGTCGGAATCGCGCCGGTAGGTCTTGCCGGGCACCACCACCCAGACCGGCGGGTCGTTTTTCTCCATGGTCCGGACCTGCATCGGCGAGGTGTGGGTGCGCAGGAGAAGGTCCTGGGAGACGAAGAGGGTGTCCTGCATGTCCCGGGCCGGGTGGTCGTGAGGAAAGTTCAGGGCCTCGAAATTATAATAATCCGTTTCCACTTCGGGGCCTTCGACGATGCTGAAGCCGAGGCGGCCGAAGATCTCGCAGATTTCGGTCATGGTCCGGGTCACGACGTGCTGGTGGCCCCGGGAGGGCCGCCGGCCGGGCAGAGTCACGTCCAGCTTCGGTCCGGCGGCGGCGGCGGTCAGGGCTTCGGCCGCCGCCCGGTGGGCTTCGGTCACCCGCTGGCGGGCGGCGTTGGCCGTTTCGCCGGCCTGGGGGCGCTCTTCTTTGGGCAGGGTTCCCAGGAGCTTCATCAGCTCGGCGAAGCGGCCCTTGGCGCCTAGAAATTCAATGCGGGCCGCCTCCAGCCGTTCCGGGGAGGTTGTCGAACCGAAGGCCTCCAGAGCTTTGGCCTCGGCTTGTTGAATCTGTTGGATCAGTTGAGAACTCATATAAAAATCCCCGAATTCCTCCCGGCACGCTCCGAACCCCGAAAGGGGGCGATGCATCCGCTCCAGATAATGTGAGGGCCGTCCGGTTTGCCGAACGGCCCTCGAAGACCCGTCCACACGCCGGGCGACCAACTATGGAGCGCATCAGGCTCCGGCTATGACGGCGTTAAAGGACATCGAACCAGTTTATTTCCGTCCCCAAAGCATCTGACGGGCGAAATTGGGAAGGAGACGTTCCTGCTCGGGTTGGACGGAGTCGGTTTTCCGGTCCCGGCGGTGTTGGAGCATCTCGGTGGCTTCGGTTTCGGCCTGAAATTCCCACAGACCCAGGCGTTCACTCATGTGGCCGACGGGTCCCGGTATTCTCTTGAACATATAGTGCTTGTCCTTGGCGTCGCCTCTTCGGCCGGTGACCGAGAGGCTTTTTCCCGCTTGAGGCTCAGGCGCCGGTTCCCGTGGCCCCGGCGGCTCCGGCCAACTGGGCGAAACCCTGGGGATCGCTGACGGCCAGTTCGGCCAGCATCTTGCGGTCCACGAGCATGCCGGCTTTGTTCAGCGAGTCGATGAGCCGGGAATAGGAAGTGCCCAAGGCCTTGGCCGCGGCGCTGATGCGCACGATCCACAGACCGCGCATTTCCCGCTTGCGGACCTTGCGGTCACGATAAGCATAGGCCAGGCCCTTTTCCACGCCTTCCCGGGCGCTGCGATACAGAACGCCCCGGCCGCCGCGGTAGCCCTTGGCCAGTTTCATATATTTGCTGTGGCGCTGGTTGGTTTTGACGCCGCCTTTAACCCGCATGGTCTTTCTCCCTTACTTCGCGCCCAGATACGGCAGCAGTTTCTTGATGGAGCCGGCGTTGGCCGAATCCACCAGGGTGGCGCTCCGCAGGCCCCGTTTCTGCTTGGTGGTCTTGCAGCTCATCATGTGACGGGCATAGGCCTTGGAACGTTTGATCTTGCCGGCGGCGGTGGCTTTGAAGCGCTTGGCCGCGCCGCGGTTGCTTTTCATCTTGGGCATGACAGCCTCCTCACCATATATACTCTGAACACTTGATTTGTAAAAGCTTCAACGGCTTCGCCCGCCTCGAAACGGGGCTTACTTGCCGGAGGAGGTGAACTTGTTCCGGGCCTTGACCTTGGCGGCCTTGCCCTTGAGTTGCCGCAGGTAATACAGCCTGGCCTGGCGCACCCGGCCCTCGCCCTCGATTTCGATCTTGTCGATGTTGGGGGAGTTGACCGGGAAAATGCGTTCCACGCCGATGCCGTAAGAAATCTTGCGCACGGTGAAGCTGGCGTCGGCCGTGCCCTTGCGGTGCCGGATGACCACGCCTTTGAAGACCTGGATACGCTCCTTGTCGCCTTCCTTGATTCGCACGGAGACGGCCACGGTATCCCCCACCCGGAAGGAGGGCAGATCCAGTCTCAGTTGTTCCTGATTGATGTGGTATATGGGGTCCATCTCCGTAACTCCTCGAATCATGTGCAAATTTTCGCGTATTGGCCCGTCTCTGAATAGGTTTGACGCCGCAGCCCGGGGCCGCAAAAGGGTAATATATCGCAAGTCGGGTCGATTATCAAGACTTTTTTATGGGTCGAGGCTTGGCGGCGGCCGGCGACGCCGCATCGCCGACCCGGGCCAGGAGCCTGAGGGCCTCCGGCGACAGGTCGGCCCGGGCCAGCAGCTCCGGGCGCTCGGTCAGGGTCTTGGCCAGGGAGGTTTTCAGGCGCCACTCGGCCACGTCCCGGTGGTGGCCGGAGAGCAGCACCTCCGGGACCGTCAGGCCGCGAAATTCCGGCGGTCGGGTGTAGTGGGGGTATTCCAGAAGCCCCGACTGGTGACTCTCCTCGTCGGCCGACTCCTGCTTCCCCATGAACCCCGGCCGGAGCCGGGCCACGGCCTCGATGACCACCATGGCCGGAACCTCGCCGCCGTTGACCACATAGTCGCCGATGGAGATTTCCTCGTCCACCAGCAGGTCCACTACTCGCTGGTCCAGCCCCTCGTAGCGGCCGCAGATGAGCAGCAGCCGTTTTTTGTCGGCCAGTTCCCGCACCTTGGCCTGGTTCAGCCGGGTCCCGGAGGGGCTGAGATAGATCCGCCAGGGCCGTTCCCGCCCCCGGGAGGCGGCCTCAATGGCTCGGGCCAGGGGCTCCGGTTTCAACACCATACCCGGGCCGCCGCCGTAGGGACGGTCGTCGGCCGTGCGGTGGCGGTCCTCGGTGAAGTCCCGGGGGGTGGTCAGGCGGATATCGATGATTTTTCTCTCGACGGCCTTGGCGATGAGGGATTCGGCCAGGAACGAGGCGAAAAGATCGGGAAAAAGGGTGATGACGTCGAAGCGCATGGGCGGTTCCTGTTTTTTATAGCTCCGGCGGCTAAACATATTCCTTCTCGGACGACCAAGGTCTGGTGATTTGGGGCTTTGACCAAATCACTACGAATACGTTTAGTCGGCGAGTCAATATTTCGAGCCGCCCTGGGCGGTTTGAGGTTGTTCGTCCGTGGAGGCGATGAAGGTTTTGACGGCCCGGAGGTATTCCGGGTTCAGGGCGAAGTCCATGTGGCCGCCCGAGCCGACGACCATGGTTTTGGGGCCGCCCACATAGCGTTCATAAAGCCGGAGCCCGAATTCGTAAGGCACCGTCCGGTCGTCGGGGCTGTGGAGAATCAAAAGCGGGCCGTGGATCTCGGCCAGGCGGGCCTCGGTGTCGTAAGCCCCGTTCATGACGGCGATCAGTTGCCTTTGGAGTTCGGGCGCGTGATGCGCGGCCACGTCCAGCACCTTGGTGAAGGTGGAATCCAGGATCAGGGCCCGGGCCTGGTGCCGGGCGGCCAGCCAGGAGGCCACTCCGCCGCCCAGGGAAAAGCCGTAGATCACGATCCGTTCCGGCGGGATTTTCTTCACTTCGGTCAGATATTTCCACCCCGCTTCGGCCGCTTCATAGGTGCCTTCCTCGCTGGGCCGGCCCTCGCTCGCGCCGTAGCCCGGGTAATCGACGCTCAGCGAGGAGAATCCCAGCCGGTGGAAGCCCAGCATCCGGTCGAGCAGGAGCGAGATGTTGCCGCCGTTGCCGGAAAACATCAGGAAGGTCAGGTCGCTTTCGCCCGGCACCAGCCAGGCGTTCAGCGCCGGCCCCGAAGCCGAGGGCAGCCGCAGTTCCTCGTATTTGACCCGGAAGGCCGCCGGGGTGTTGTACAAGGCGGTCTCGGGGTGGAAGATCAGTTCGTTTTTCAGGTCCGCATACGGGGCGGGCGTCTCCTCCGACCGGGCCGGACCGCCGGTGAAAAGCGAAAAAAGCGCCAGCAGAAAGCCGATGGTCAAACAGGGTCGGGAGCGGGACATTCGGAATTCCTTTGGCACAAATCGACATAAGCTTATGAATGGCTGCCGGGTTCCCTTAACTAAACCAGTCCAAAATCAGAGTTGCATGATTAGAGGTCGCGGGTTTTACTTCATCTACAAATCCCCAGACAAACAATACGATTGAAAATATAAAAATTACAATTAATACAGCAAACGCCAATTCTCTCTCTAGTTTTGTATTGGATGGGTGGTTGGTAAGCTTATATAATTCACGATCCCATTTATAAATACTTGTTGGCAGATAGGTCTCGATTTCACGCAGCATTGCAAAGTGCATCAACATCTCAGTTGAAGTATATAGAAACATTCTTGCCCATGATACGAGCAATCCGACACTTATTATACCAATCAACCCGGTTATCAGTTTGCCTTCTACTTCATACATTTTAATTAATATTGCTGTTACCGCAGTTACTAAAGCCATAAAAACAGTAACTTGTGTCCACCTTCTTCGTTGAAAATTCATCGTATAATCGACTTGTTTGAGATAAATGTCTTTTATCATTGCCTTCATCTCAGTGGTTTGGCATTTTTCCGCCAAATCTTCTCTGACGCGCGTTTCGCAGTATTCTATTACCGCTTGTTTCCTCTCTTTGTCATCAAACAGAGACATAAACACAATCCTTTCTCTGGCTTTTGTTCATCATCATTGAGTGATGAGATCAGGCTTGATGGGTGAACGCCGCTTCAGCCCCCGGACCGCACTTCCTGGCGGCGGAAGATCAGGAAGGACAGCCAAAAGGTCAAAGCGGACCAGATCAACAGACCGGCCAGGTGGGGAGTGACCAGGATCAGGGACTGGGGCAATTCCAGCGGCCCGGCGAAACGGCCGGTGTAGCGGTCAGTGGCCGCCCGGTCCAGCCGCTCCCGGTTCTGGTGGAGGTTGCGGCGGGCCGGGTCCAGCAGAAAGCCGGCCGCTTCGTTATAGACGTTGACCGGTGAGGCCAGGCCGAGGCGGCGGGCGATGACCTCGCCGGCCAGCACCTCCTCCCGGGCCGGCCGCAGCGGGTCGCTGACCGGGGCCAGCGCCCGGGCCGCGCCGGAGGCCATCAAAGTTACGAAAAAGGCCAGAAACAGCCAGGCCGCCCCCGAGCTCAAGGCCGAAGCGCCCACGGTGCGGCAGAGGATGGACATCAACAACGCCAGGCCCAGCCAGAAGCCGAGGTAGGCCACGCTCAAAAGCCAGAACACGGCCAGCCGGGGAATTTCGTCGGCCGTGGGGGCCGGGCCGGCCCCGGCCAAACCCAGGCCGGCCACCAGAAGCAGGAGGGCCAGCGTCAGGATGGCCAGGGTCAGCAACCCGGCCAGGTATTTCCCCGCGATGACCTCGTCGCGGTAGACCGGCTGGGCCAGGATTTTGGAGAGGGTGCCCTCCCGCCGTTCCCGGTTGATGGCGTCGAAACCCAAAAGGATGGCCAGCGGCGGCCCCAGGTAGCCGATCAACTGGTAGACCGGCCAGAGGGCGCCGGGCGCGGAAAACAGGAACAGGAAGGCCCGGCCGGCCAGAAGGTCGCCCAGGCCTTCGGCCAGCCAGGCCCGGATGTTTTCGCCGGCCAGGTGGGCCGAGATGAGGGCGGCCATGAAAATCAGGGCCGCCAGGAGGGGAAAGCGGGTGGAGCCGAAATGGTCGGCCAGCTCTTTGCGGAAAATGGCTTTCATGTCCCCGCCTCCGAAGGTCCTGTTTCCCGGCCGCCCGCTTCCGATTCCTCCGGAATCCGGTGAAAATAGTGCCGATACACTTCGGTCAGGCCGCCGGTCAGCCCGGCGGCGGCGGCCAGGTCGGCGGGCGAACCCAGGGCCGCCAGCCGGCCCCGCCTCACGATGGCCACCCGGTCGGCGACGCGCTCCACCAGGTGCAAGAGGTGGGATGACCAGACCACCGTCAGGCCCCGGCCCCGCGACAGTTCGACGATCAAATCCAGCAGCCACTCGATGCCGTCGGGGTCCAGGCCCAGGGTGGGCTCGTCCAGAAACAAAAGGTCCGGGGATTTGAGCAGCACCTCGGCCAGCCCCAGGCGCTGGCGCATGCCCCGGGAAAAGGTGCCGGCCCGGCGGTCGGCGGCCTCGGTTAACCCCACGGAGACCAGGGCCCCTTCGATGGCCGCCTCCCCGGCCGGGCCGGTCAGCCGGTTGAGCGCGGCCACGAAACGCAGGTTCTGGCGGGCGGTGAGGTCGGCGTAAAACCCGGGGTTCTCCGGCAGATAGCCGGTCCGGCGTTTGATCTCCAAGGGATGATCGACCGGGTCGAGGCCGAACACCCGGGCTTCGCCGCTCGTGGGTTCGGACAGGCCCAGCAGCATCAGGATGGTGGTGGTCTTGCCGGCTCCGTTGGGGCCCAGGAGGCCGAAGACCTCCCCGGGTTCGACGCTCAGGTCCAGGCCGTCCACGGCCGTCAACCGGCCGTAGCGCTTGGTCAGGCCCCGGGCACGGATGACGGGCCCGGAGGAGGGCCCGGTCGCCGTTGATTCCGTACTGAGGATGGAGGTCATTGCGCCTCGTCTCGGCCGCCGCAAGCCGGAGACTACCCGGCCGTGGCGGAGTAAGCCCCAATGGGGCCTTAACGCCGGCCCAGGCGGCGGAAGGTCAGGGCCAGGCCCAGCACCACCAGGATGATGAGGGCCACGCCGGCCCCGGCCCAGACGGCCTTGGCCCGCACCGTGATCCGCAGGTCGAGGGGGCTCTTGGTCCGCTCGCCTTCGGCCGCCACCCCCACGGCGTAGTCGCCGGCCAGGGCCTCTTCGGCCGGGGTGACGGTCAGGGTCAGCGGGGTCGGGGTCCGGCCGGGGGCCAGGTCGGTCAGGACGGGGGGCTCGAACTCCACCTTCCAGTTGTCCGGGGCCACGGTGATGAATTTGACTTCCCGCTGGGGGGCCGAGCCTTCGTTCAGGACGAAGAAGCCCAGGGAAACCGGTTTCCCCGGCTCGGTGGCCGCCGAGAGCAGCTCGTTGGCCGGGATGAGGCGGATCTGGTAGGTGCCGGTCAGATCCACGGTCAGGGCGGCTTCGGCCGTGCCCCACTTCGATTCGGCCCGGACGGTGACCGGGTGGCTCCCGATGCCGGCCCGGAAGCCGGGTTTGATGTCCAGGGTCAGGCTGCGGCTCTGGCCCTTGGGGATCTGGAGCGAGGAAATCTGCTTGTCTTCGTAGCTGGGCTTGAAATAGGCCTCCCAGCCTTCCGGCACCGAGGCCGACAGGCCCACCAGGCCGTCCTCGTCCCCCTGGTTGCGGACCTCCAGGGAAAAGGAGAAGCGGCCGTCGCTGGGGCCGCGCACTTCCGGGTAGGCGGTGGAGACGGCCAGGGCCGGCCGGCCGGTCGACCGGGTCCGCAGGGTGACCCGGGCTTCGAGTTCCTGATGCAGCCGGCCGTCGAGGCTGGCCACCCGCACCGTGAAACGGTAATCGCCGGGCGCGGGCCGGGCGCCCTCGGGCGGGCTGGCGGTCAGGGTCAGGCCGGCCTGGTCCAGACCGGGCAGAAAGAGGCCGGTGACCACCGTGGAAAAGCTGCGGATCTCCGTTTCCCAGCCTGCCGGCCGGTCGGTCACCGTGACCAGGAAGCTGTCGTCGGCCCGGCCGAGGTTGCGGATGGTCAGGGGCAACTCCACCGGTTCGTCGAGGCCGAGGACCAGCCCCGGATAGTTGAAGGCCGCCGACAGGCCGCGCTCCGGCGGATCGGCGGCCCGGGCCGGGGAGGCCAGCGTCAGAGCCGCCAGCGATAAGACCGCCAGGCGGATGAAAAAGGCCCGGGACTCAGGCGTGGTCATAGGCGAAGACTCCCCTGCGGGTCAGGTGGTACAGGATGAAGAAGGCCGGCAGGGCCGTGACGGTGCTGAAATAGAAGAAGCCCGGCCAGCCCAGGAAGTCGACCAGAAAGCCGGCCGGGGCGGACAGAAGGCTGCGGGGCAGGGCCATCAGGGCCGAGAGCAGGGCGTATTGGGTGGCGCTGAAACTGCGGTTGGTCTGGCCGGCCATGAAGGCCACGAAGGCCGAGGTGCCCATGCCGGCCGACAGGTTCTCCTGGCTGATGACCAGGGCCAGCGACAGCGGATGCACCGGCAGATACCACAGGGCCACGAACCCCAGGATGGTGACCATCTGATAGACCCCGAACAGCCACAGGCTGGCCCGGAGCCCCAGTTTCAGGACCCCCCAGCCCCCGGCCATGACCCCGGCCAGGATGGCCAGGGTGCCGAAGCCCTTGACCACCGCCCCGATGTCGGTTTTGCTGTAGCCCAGTTCGAGATAAAAGGCGGTGGTCAGGCTGGTGGCCAACTGGTCCCCGAATTTATAAAAGAAAATGAACGACAGGATCCACCAGGGCGCCGGCCGCCGGAAAAAATCCCGAAGCGGCTCCACCACGGTTTGGATCACCCCGGTCGGGGCGGGCGGGCGCTCCACCCGGGGTTCCGGGCTGAAGGTCAGGGTCAGGGGGCCGACCAGGATCAAGAGGGCCACGCCGCGGAAGGTCCAAGCCCAGCCGAAGGCGTCGGCGGCGATCAGCCCGCCGCCGGAGACCACCATCATGCCCAGCCGGTAGCCCCAGATGTAATAGGCCGAGCCCACCCCCAACTCCGGGTCGGTCAGGTCGTCCCGGCGGTAGGCGTCCACCACGACGTCCTGGGTGGCGGAGGCGAAGGCGATGAAGAGGGCCATCGCGCCCACGGCCGGGAGATGCCGGGGGTCGAGGACGGACAGGGCCAGGAGACCGGCCATCAGGCCGGCCTGGCTGACCAGGAGCCAGCCGCGGCGCCGGCCCAGCCGCCCCAGGGGGCCGGGGTCGTAATAATCGAGCCAGGGGGCCCAGAGAAATTTCAGGCTGTAGGGGAGGCCGGTCAGGGCCAGGAGCCCGATGGCCTTGATGTTCACTTCAGCCTCGGTCAGCCAGGCCTGGACCAGGGTCAGCACGACCAGGAGCGGCGCGCCGGAGGTGAAGCCCATGCAGAAGCTGGTGATGAAGTTGCGCTTGAAGATCAGGCGCCAGCCGGAAAGGCCGGAGGGGGGGGCGGCCGGATCCATCAGTTCTCCTGAAGCGTTTTTTCCGGCAGCCACAGTTCGGCCACGATCAGCCAGTTATCCTGGCCCAGGAGCCCGTTTTTTTCAAAAATCAGCACCCGCAGGCCCATGTCGTGCCGCAGCCGGGAATCATATTTTAAAGTGAAAACAGCCCAGACCAGGTCGCTCTTTTCAGGGTCCTGCATGATCAGGGGCTGGGAGGTGGCCAGGTAGACCTCGCCGGACGTGCGGGCCTCGGAGTTGAGGGCCTGGCGGAAATCCTCGCGGATCACGGTGCGGGGCTGGCGGCCCAGTTCGAAGAACTGGAAGGACGAGGCGTAGAGCGCGGCCGTGGTGTCGGGAAAGCGGTATTGCTGTGACTGGACCCAGGCCTTGAAGCGGTTGCGGACGGCCTCTTCGGCTTCTTCGTTCCGGGGGCGCTTGTATTCCGATCCCGGGGCCACGATGACCGGCAGGATATTCTGCGGCAGAAGGGTGGCCACCCGGGGCCAGAGCTCCTTGGCCTCGGCCAGGGGCAGTTCCCGGGAGGGGGGATACTGGAAGACCAGGGGTTTGTCGCCCTTGGGCCGGCCGAAAAGGTAGAGCCCGCCGTGCTTGAATTTGGGCGTGGCCACTTCGGCCTTGAGGCCCGAGCCCTTGGGGCCGCCCTGCCAGAGCCGGCCGGAGGAAGCATCCTGATCCACCACCAGGGCCAGGGTGCCCTGGGGCAGGGTCAGCAGTTGGGGCGGCGGCGTCGGCAGGGCCGGGGCCAGAACGCCGGCGGATTCGGCGTCCGGGTCCCCGGCGGCCGGGGTGGCCGTTTCCGGCGGCTCTTCCTGATTGATCGGGGGTGACGGTTCCGCGTCGGCCGTCAGGGCCGGCGCCGGTTCCGGGGCGGGGTCGGCGAAAAAACCGCCGAAAGCCAACCCGACCGCGACGACCGCCAGGGCCAGGATCAGCGCCATCGGCCGCCGCCGGCCGGCGGGGCCGGGGGCCGAACCCGGGCGGACGGTCTGGCCCCGGGCGACCTGGCTGAGGGCCTCGCGGTTGAGGGTCAAAGGGTTGTCCAGGCTGGTCCGGGCCGCCTTCAACTGGGCCGGCCCCACTTCCCGCCGGCCGCTCGACCAGGCGGCGATGAGCCCGCGTTCGGCCAGTTGGTTGATGGTTTCCGGCAGCCCCCGGCCGTATTCGCACAGGGTTTTCAGGGCGCCGCGGCTGAAGCAGGCCGTCCCGCCGGCGGCCTTGAGCCGGGTTTGGACGTAGCCCTCGACTTCCGGGCCGTCCAGGGGCGGCAGGGCCAGTTCCCCGACTTCCAGCATGATGTCGGGGACCATCGGCCAGGGGCGGTCCGGCGGGCCGCACAACAGCAGAACCACCCGGCCCCGCCAGTGCTCCTCCATCTCCATCAGGCCATAAATTTCCGAGAGGATCTCCGGGGTCAGCTCATCGGCGTTATCCACCGCCAGAAGCAGCCGGAAGCCGTCGGCCAGGGCTTCCGAAACCGAATTCTGGAAATAGCCCAGCAACTCCTCTTCCAGGGTCTGGGGGGTGAATTTGTGGCTGTGGCCGAGATCGGTGAGGGCCTGGCGCAGCATTTCCGCCAGGGTGAAGTGGGGGTTGAGCCACAGGACCACCTTGAAGGCCTCGCGCAGCTCGGGGGCCAGCCGTTTCAAAACCGAGGTCTTCCCCACCTTGGGCAGTCCCTTGAGGTGGACGATGGGGGGACAGCCTTCGGCCCGCAGGGTCGAAAAAACAGCTTCGACGGCCTGGGACCGAAAGAAAAACCGGCCGTCGTAGGTGTTCTTGAATGGGCGGTCGGTAAGGTTGAAATGTTTAATGTAGTCCATAATTTGCTGATCGAGGGCGCATATGGTCGCAAACACTCTTGCGATGACCTGGGATTTCCCGTCAGGGTGAAGAACCCCGTTCGGGGCATCGTTTCCGCCGCTTAAGCCCGACGGCGGTCCGGTTGAAGCGGCCTGTGTAAAATCTAATTATAGCACAATGAATGTTATTTAGACAAATATATAAGGATAGAGTGGTGGAATTTCCATGCCGGCCCGATCGCTCCACGCGCGATGTTCGGCCCCGAACGGGTGTCTTGACCCTTGGCGGGTATTCTCGGAGTGTCGTAAAAGAGTTGGTGATCAAGGGCCGGAGGCGATTGAACTTCGCCCCGGCCGTCGTGGCCCGGTCACGGCAAAGTCGCGGCGGCGCATCGGTTTTCCGGGGCCTTGACTCGTTCACGGTAAAGGGATACAATGCTCAAAGGTTTTAGATTATTGGCCCGTCAAAGACAACACCCCATCCAGGGGGGCGGGCGATGTCCGCGGCACCATTTACTATGGTGTTTCGATTGTCGCGGCCTGGGCCGGAGCGTTGTCGCCGACTTGTTTCCGAGACCCTGTGGGTCAGGCGAATTCGCGGGTTTTTTGACGATTGGTTTTTACCGGTACTTTGTGTTTCTCCGCCCCTCGTGTGCGGTTTGGTCGGGTCCGGGGATGTCCGGGTCGGATTGAAACGCGACGGGCGACCCCGGAAACAAAAAATATTTAATGATTTTCTCATGATCATTCGCTGACGTCCCGCCCGCGCGGGACCGCGGAGTTTTAATGAGCAGACCCATAAGCCTCGATCATCGGCTCCTTGAGAATTTCTGCTGGCCGCTGTTGCTTTCCATGTTTGCGCTGTGCGGCTGCGGATTGCTGAATCTGTACAGCGTCTCCGCTCACGGCCAGTTCGTCGAGGAGTGGTCCTGGTTCGTCCGCCAGGGGCTGTATCTGGGGTTGGGGCTGGCGGCTCTGCTCGCGGCCCTGATGCTCGATTACCAGTACCTGAAAAAAATAGTGTGGCCGCTTTACGGGTTGAACCTCCTCTGCCTGGTGGCTGTTCTGCTGGTGGGGACCAACGTCAACGGGGCCACCCGCTGGCTGGATCTGGGCCTTTTCCGCTTCCAGCCTTCCGAAACCATCAAGGTGGTGGTGGTGGCCGCCCTGGCCACCTGGTTTTCCAAAAGGGATCTGTCGGCCGGGCTGGGTTTCCGGGATCTGCTGATCCCGGCCGTCATCATCATGGCGCCTTTCGCCCTCATCCACAAGCAGCCCGACCTGGGTACGGCCCTGCACCTTATCGCCACTTGCCTGCCTCTTTTTCTGATTTTCCGCTTCCGCCCCCACGTCACCATCAGTTTGGTCCTTGGTCTGCTCCTGGTGGCCGGGGCGGCGGTTTCCCTTCTGGCCAGCGGCTCGTGGCAGGTCCTGCTGGAAAAGGGCCTCATCAAACCGCACCAGGTTTCCCGCATCGAAACGTTCCTCGACCCCGCCAAGGATCCCAACAACAACGGTTGGCAGATTCTCCAGTCCCAGAACGCGGTGGGCGGCGGCCAGCTTTTCGGCCGGGGCTTCATGGAAGGGCCGCAGCATAAAAACGGCTTTCTGCCGGAAGCCGAAACCGACTTCGCCTTCGCCGCCCTGGCCGAGGAATGGGGCTTTGTCGGCTGCGTCGTGGTGCTGGCTCTCTTCCTGTGCCTTTTGGCTTCCGGCCTGATGCTGGCCCGGCGGAGCAAGGACCGTTTCGGCAGCCTCATCGCCCTGGGGCTGACCTCCCTGTTGTTCTGGCAGGTGATCATCAACGTGGGCATGGTCACGGGCCTGCTCCCGGTGGTGGGCGTGCCGCTGCCTTTCATCAGTTACGGCGGCACCTCGCTGGTGGTCACCGTGATGGCCGTGGGCCTGATCCTGAACATCGGCATGCGCCGATATCTGTTCCAGGACGAACCGGTGCGGGAAAACCCCCATCTCTGGCTCCAGCCGGACACGCCGGAGGAAGAGCGGACCGTGGTGGTCGTGCCCGTCCGCCGTCTGGCCGCCGACACCCCTTTCAACCCCGAACTCCATCCCCGCGATCGACTTCCCCATGTGCGCCCCTGGGCCAAGTACCTCCGCAAAGGGCGTTGCAGCCTCAGCGGCTGGCAAAGCCCCGATCCGCTCGAAGCGCTGGACGAATGAGTCCCGTCGCGGCCCCGGAGGGGTGGCGCGCCGCCCCGAAGAGCGGCGGCGGGGCCGCTTCAGTTTTTCGGGCCCTCAAATAACTCTTGACAAAAAGATAGCGGCCGTGATACTTAAAGAGGTTCCGGAAGCCGACCTTCGGGCGGGGTCCGTCGAAAGTGGGGCCGCCGAAGCCTTTCGAAGGGCGGCCGAGCCTGGGACCTACCTAGAAGGCGGGGAGGCGATTGAGCCTGGTCCCGGACGATCAGTTTCAGCCAAACCGCTTTTCGGCGGCGCATTGCCCCATTCGGGGCACGGTTTATTTTGACCGACGGTTACCGTATTTGATTATTTAGGATACAGGAAGGCAGCCATGATCTCCAAAACTTTTATGGCCAAAGAGGAAGAAGTCGCCAAGCAGTGGTATGTCGTCGACGCCGAGGGGCAGGTTCTCGGCCGGCTGGCCGCGGAAATCGCCCGGCGCCTGCGGGGCAAGCACAAGCCCATTTTCACCCCGCACAACGACACCGGTGACTTCATCGTCGTGGTCAACGCCGACAAGGTTCGGCTCACCGGCCGCAAGCTGGATCAGAAGGTGTATTACCGCTACAGCGGTTTTATCGGCGGCATGAAGGAGACCCTGGCCAAGACCATGCTGGCCCAGAAGCCCACCGAGGTGCTGCGGCTGGCCGTGCGCGGCATGCTGCCCAAAAACACCCTGGGCCGCCGTCAGTTGAAGAAGCTGAAGATTTACGCCGGCGGGGCTCATCCCCACAGTGCCCAAAAGCCCGAAAAGATCGAACTGTTATAATATCGCTAAGGAGAGATGTACATGGCGGAAAACAGATTCTACGCCACCGGGAAACGGAAGACCTCCATTGCTCGGGTTTGGATGACCCCCGGCGCCGGCCAGATCAATATCAACCAGCGTCCCATCGCCGAGTATTTCGGCCGTGAGACCCTGAAGATGGTGGCGGAGCAGGCCCTGGAGCTGACCAGCACCAGGGGCCAGTTCAATTTCTACATCCTGGCTTCGGGCGGCGGTATCGCCGGTCAGGCCGGGGCGGTTCGCCACGGCATCGCCAAGGCTCTGCAGGATTATGATCCCGCTCTGCGCGGCGCCCTGAAGAAGGCCGGTTTTCTGACCCGGGACGCCCGCAAGAAGGAACGCAAGAAATACGGCCAGAAAGGCGCCCGCGCCCGGTACCAGTACTCCAAGCGGTAAGCGTCGGGACGGTCCGGGAAGGCCTGTATTCCCGTTATTGGTTATGGGGTGGGGAGTGGACCTGACGAAGGTCATTCGCCGCCCCATTTCTATTGGTTCAACACGGTCCCTTCGGGGACCCGGAGGTGCGGTATGGAAATCGGTCTGATCGGGGCCACCGGCTACACGGGTTTGGAACTTCTGCGGCTCCTGGCCGGCCACCCGGCCCGGCCGGAAGTGACGGTCATCACTTCCCGCCAGGAAGCGGGGCGGGGCCTGACCGAAGTCTTTCCGGCCCTGAGCGGGCTGGCCAATTACGACCGTTTGAAGTTCGAGGCCCCGGACGCGGCGGACCTGGCCGGGCGGGCCCGGATATTTTTCCTGGCCGCTCCCCACGGCGCGGCCATGGAACTGGTCCCCGGGCTTTTGGCCGCCGGGGCCCGGGTGGTGGACCTGTCGGCCGATTTCCGGCTGCGGACGGCCGACCTGTTCAATGAATGGTATCAGCCCCACTCGGCGCCCGGCCTTCTGGGCGAAGCGGTCTACGGGCTTCCGGAACTCTATGCTTCGGAGATCCGCCCGGCCCGGCTGGTGGCCAACCCGGGGTGCTACCCCACCAGCGTCATCCTGGCCCTGGCCCCCTTCCTGAAAAGCGGTTTTATGGCCGAAGACGGCCCGGTCATCGCCGAGTCCGCCTCCGGGGTCAGCGGGGCCGGGCGGGGCGCGGCCCCGGGCACTTCTTTCTGCGAAGTGCAGGACAGCTTCAAGGCCTACAAGGTGGTCGGCCATCGCCACACCCCGGAGATCGAGCAGGAGCTGTCCCGGCTGGCCGGCCGCCCGCTGAAGGTAGCCTTTACCCCCCACCTGGCGCCCATGAACCGGGGTATTCTCTCCACCGTGTATGTGACGCCCAAGCGCGAAGTCAGCGCGGAAGGCCTGCGGGAGGCCTACCTCGATTTTTACGCCGGCGCCCCCTTCGTCCGGGTCCGGCCCCTGGGTTTCGAACCCCAGACCTCGGAGGTGCGCGGCACCAACTTCTGCGATCTGAGCCTTTTTTATGACCGGCGCAGCGGCCTGGTCAAGATCGTCTCGGTCATCGACAATCTCTGCCGGGGGGCTTCCGGCCAGGCCGTGGCCAACTTCAACCTGATGCAGGGGCTCCCGGAGACCGAAGGGCTCCTGGCGGCCGCCGTGCGCCCGTGAGCGGCGGCGATGACCGACCGCGCTCCTGAGGAACGACGCTCCGCCGAAACGCCTTCGGACGCGCGTCTCGGCGGCCGGGCCGGGGAACCGGCTGACGCCCCTGGCCTGGCCGAGATTCGACGCCTGGTGCGCCTGGCCCTGTGGGCCGCGCTGATCGGGGCGGGGGGGTGGATATCCTTTCCCCTGCCCGGGGTGGCCCTGTCGCTGCAGACTTTTTTCGTGGTTCTGGCCGGTCTGGTGGAAGGCCCCCGGGGCGGGGCCCTGGCGGCCGGGCTGTATCTTCTGGCCGGTCTCCTGGGGTTGCCTGTCTTCACCGGGGGGGTGGCCGGGCCGGCCATCCTGTTTCGGCCCAGCGCCGGTTTCGCCCTGGCTTTTCCCCTTTTGGCCGCCGTGGCCGGCCTGGCCTCCCCGGGCCGGCAACTGGCTAGAACCGGCCGCTACCGCTGGGGGGCGGGCTTTCTGCTGGCCGTCCTGGGGCATCTGGCCATGTATTTTTTCGGCTGGCTGGGGCTTGTGGTCAATGCCCGGATGGAGCCCCTGGCGGCGGGAATGTTTCTGCTGACCTTCGTTCCAGGGGATCTGGTCAAATGCGCCGCCGCCGCTTCCCTGGCCCCGATGCGGCTTTTCGGACGACGGGACTCGTGGACCGACCAAAAGTCTTGAATTAGTTGGCTTTATAAGCGATAATAAAAACAGTCATACATCCGGCTGGTCCACAAGCGATCCAAACCTGAAGGGGAAGGCGATTGCGCCTTCGCCCCGGCCGCCGCCGGCGGGTCTCGACCCGATTCGACGGCGCATGGCCCCTCGCGGGGCCTGATAAGGGGGGGACCTTATGGCTGATTCCTGGAAATCTGAAAAGAAACCCGGGCGAGACCGCCAGCTTCGAACCCGGGGGGCGGCCCGGCCGGCGGGGGGGCGTCTGTCTCCGGGACGGGCGGTGTTGTTGAGCACTTTGAGTTGGCCGGTGCGGGACTGCCCGGCCGCCCTCAAGCCGGTGATGGTGCTGGTGGCCGGCGCCTTTTGGCTGGCCCTGGCCGCGGCGGCCACCAGGATCGCGCCGCCGCCCGGGGCCTGGCCGATCCTGCCGGTGGCGGCGGTCTTTCTTCTGGCCGGCTTCGTCGGCGGCAGCATCATCGCCATGCTGGCGGCGGGGGCCTATTGCCTGCTTCTTTACTTCGGCGTCCTGGCCCTGAACCTGCCGGATACCAGCCGGGAAATGCTGGCCAGCGGCTATCGGCACCGGGACGTCATCATGCTGCTGGTTTTCACCTGGATCTGCGGCGTGCCCCACTGGCGGCGGAATTATTCCAGCCTGTTCACCCTGCTGTGGGGGCTGGTGGTGGTCTTCGCCCCGGTGTTGTTCATTCTGCTCAGCATTTATGTTTTTCGCGGCTATCTGCCGGAGCCGGTGGTGGAACGCCTGCTGAACCGCGATTTTCTGCTGGCCTGGGGCGTCTCGGTGGCCGTGGCCGCGATTTTGGCTAAAGTCTTATATCTTCTCAAGGATTATCTGCAACGAGTGCGGGTGTGATTTCTCTGGCGGCCGACAACCTTTTTTTCAGCTATGACCCTCGCCGGCCCGTCCTGGCCGGGGTGAGTTTCGAAATCGGCGCCGGCCAGGTGCTGGGGGTGGCCGGGGCCAACGGCAGCGGAAAATCCACCCTGATCAGTCTCCTGGCCGGTCTGCTGAGCCCTGACTCGGGGACCCTGCGCCTGGGAACGGCCGTCGGCCGGGAGGCGGAAAACCGCCTGCGCCGGGAGGCCTCCCTGTTGCCCCAGAATATCGATCACTGGCTGCTGGGGGAAACCGGGGCCGAGGACCTGAACCTGGGCCTGGACCTGCAAGACCCGGCCACTCGAGACTTGGTGGCCGACCTGCGCCGACGCTGGGCTCTGGACGGTTTCCTGGATCAGCCGGTGGCCACGCTTTCGCTGGGCCGAAAAAAGCGGCTGGCCCTGGCCGCGGCTCTGGCCCGGAGGCCCCTGGCCGTTTTGCTGGACGAGCCCCTGGCCGGCCTGGACTGGCCGGGCGTCCGGGCCATGCTGGAGGATCTGGCCCGGTTGAAGGATTCCGGGGTCATCACCGTGCTGGTCACCCACGAGCCGGCCCTGGTCGCGCCCCTGGCGGACCGCTGGCTGCTGCTGAAAAGCGGCGGCGGCCACCTCTTCGGTCCCGACCTCGCGGCCCGTTTCGAAGAATACGACGTGCGGCCGCTGTGAGGGGCCGCCGCCGGCTTCGCCGCGGTCGTCCGGGCGGGGCCTCCGGGGCGGCAAGTCCTTCCGGATGAATGAAATTGCGATGTTCCACGATTGAATCAAGCCGGCCCGTCCGGCTTTCTTTGCATCCGGTCCCTTCGGCCGACGGTCGGCATCGCCCGGCGGCCCGTCTCCCCCTGGTGCCCGGGCGCCAAAAACCTTTCAATTCAATCCTCCCGCCCTTGACTTGACGTCGGTTTTTGAGTACGATCACGGCATCTGAGGCGGCTGCCGCTAACATCCCGGATATATGTATAAAAATATACTTTCTTAGTTACGACTTCCGCCGGCATTTCACCCTCGCCGATCGCACTTTTTTTCGCCGAACCCGCAAGGGACGGCTCCGGAGGCTATCATGAAGCTGGGCAGCAAGATCATTATCGGTTTCGCGGCCACCTGTCTGATTTTCATCGTCCTGTCGGTTTTTATCATTATTTCCCTGCGCACCGTGCAATCCGGCGCCGATTCCCTCCAAGGGGATGTCATCCCGGCCCTGGCTTCCAGCGGCCAGGTCCAGTACGCGGTGGCCCTCGAGGCCCTGTTCACCATGGCCTACAATTACCGCTCGGATCAAGCCGACTGGGACGAGGCCAAAAAGGTCGGCGCCGACATCGGCGGACATCTGGGAAAATTGCGGGAGATTTTCAGCGATCCCGACCTGCGTCAGGATACCCGCCTGAGCGGGCCGTTTCAGACACTGGAGCGGAATTACATAGATTTTTCGGAGATAAATAAGGGCCTGCCGGAGACCCTGGCTGCTCTGGCCAAGGCCCAGGCCGAGGTGGTGACGGGTTACGGCCGGTTTCTCGAGGCCACGGGCAAGTTCCGGGCCGATCAGTTCCAACGGCAGGTCGAGGAAATCAACGCCAACGCCGAAGGGGCGGCCATCATGCGCCGCAGCACCCGCATCCGGCTCCTGTCCAATTTGGAGACCAATATCGGCGAACTGATGATTCATGTCCAGGACGGCCTCCTGACCCGCGACCTGGCCAAATTCGACCAGGCCGAAGAGGATATTAAAACCATCAAATCGGTGTTGGCGGAGATAGGCCAAGACACTAAAATCCCCAGCAACATCGAACTTCTGAAACAGCTCAACGAAATCGCCGACGCCAGCCTGATCGCGGTCGGTTCGCTTCGGACGAACTGTCAGAAAAACGTGGACACGACCCGCGAGCGGGCCAAGCTCCGCGACCAGGCCCTGGCCAGCGCCCGGGAACTGGGCGAGGCCGTGAGCGCCATGGCCGATGACGTGGCCGGCCGCTCGGCGGCGGCCGTGGCCCGGGTCCTCATGATCCTGATCGGCGGGGTGGCGGCGGCCCTGGTGATCAGCCTGGTGCTGGGCCTCAGTCTGACCCGCAGCATCACCCGGCCGATCAACGAACTCATCGCGGTGCTGACCGAGGGGGCCCAGGAGGTGGACAGCGCCTCCGGCCAGTTGTCCGGCTCGTCCAACACCCTGGCCGAAGGGGCCACGGAAAACGCGGCCAGCCTGGAGGAAACCAGCGCCGCCCTGGAGGAATTGTCCTCCATGACCAAGCGCAACGCCGACAATTCCATGGAGGCCAACGCCCTGATGGCCCAGGCCACCGAGGCCGTCAAAAAGGCCGACGATTCCATGAGCAACGTCATCCGGGCCATGAACGAAATTTCGGTTTCCGGCAACGAAATCGGCAAGATCATCAAGACCATCGATGAAATCGCCTTCCAGACCAACCTCCTGGCCTTGAACGCGGCCGTGGAGGCGGCCCGGGCCGGCGAAGCCGGGGCCGGCTTCGCCGTGGTGGCCGACGAGGTGCGCAACCTGGCCATCCGTTCGGCCGAGGCGGCCAAGAACACGGCCGACCTTATCGCGGCCACCATTTCCAACATCAACTCCGGCGAGGAGATGGTCAACTTCACCGCCGAAAATTTCAAGACCGTGGCCGATCATTCCGGCAAGGTGGCCGAGCTTCTGTCCGAGGTGGCCGAGGCCTCCCGGGAGCAGAGCCAGGGCATCGGCCAGATCACCACGGCCATGACCCAGATGGACAAGGTCACCCAATCCAACGCGGCCTCGGCCGAGGAATCGGCCAGCGCGGCCGGCCAGTTGGCCGACCAGGCCGGTCACCTGCTGGAGGCCGTCGACCGGTTGACCCAACTGGTGCACGGCGCCGGGGGCTATCGCCGTCCGGCGGCCGCTCCGACCCGGCCGGCTCCGGTCCGTTCCGCGGCCCGGCCGATCCCGGCCATCAGCCATCGGCCCGCGAGCCGGGATGACGATTTCGATTTTTAAAGCCGGTCCGCCATCTCAAGGGTGGAGCGATGGGCCCCCACCACTCCGAAATCTTCCGCCGGCGCCGGCGAAAACGGCGCCGGCGTTTTCGTCGGCTTACCGGGACCATTCGCCCGGCGATGGTGGCGATTGAACCTCCGTCTCGGCCGCGTCTGGCCCTCCGGGCAAGTGCGTTATACAAATTTTTGCGTTGAGCTGGCATATAATTAATACCAATTCTCCTTCAAGATGGCGCTATTGGCGTTCGCACGACGGGGCGGGGCGGGGCGACAATGTTGTGGGGGGCCCGGCGGCGCAAACACCCCGAGGCCGCAC
>JAVBLB010000070.1:0-23829 GCA_031553735.1 Candidatus Adiutrix sp. | reverse complement strand
CGCCGCCGCGCTACGTATTATGGGGGACGCGGCGGCCGGAACGAAGGCTCAATCGCCTTCACCCTTTACGTGACGCAATGAGGCGCTACGGCCTTGAAAAAAAACGCACCAGTTCCGGACGTTCCCCCCGGGTGGCATAATCGAGAGCGGACAGGCCCTGGTCGTCCTTCTCCATCGGGTCGGCCCCGCCGTTGAGAATGGTTTTTGCCACTTCTTCGTTGGGATTGAGCCGGGTGGCCAGGATCAGGGCATTGCGGCCGTGGGCGTCCCGGGCCTTGACGTCGGCCCCGTTCAGGATCAAAAGGCGCGCCACCTCAGCCTTGGGATTGCCGGCCGCGGCCAGAAGAGGCGTCAGGCCGTTGGCCCGCCGGGCCTGGATATCCGCCCCGCCGCTCAACAGGTGTCGGATGATATCCGGATTGGAATTGCTCAGAGCGGCGGTCAGAAGAGCGTCAGCCCCGGTTTTGTCCACCGCCGCCGGATCGGCCCCGGCCTTTTTCAGGGTTTCCAGGGCCGTCACCCGGGTATTGGTCGCGGCCGCGTGCAGAAAAGGGGTCGTCCCGTCCTGGTCACGGTCCTCCAACCCGGCGCCGGCCCCGATCAGGGCGATGAGCGCTTCCAGGGACTCCGGCCGACCCGCGGCCACCGACAGGGCCGTCCGCCCCCGCCGGTCACGGCTGTCCAGCCGGGCGCCGGCCCGGATCAGGGTATCCAGAGCGGGCAGGTTGCCGGCGAAGGCGGCCTGCATCAAAGGGGTCCGGCCGTCCTGATCGGCGAGCTCCCGGTCGGCTCCGGCCCGGGTCAACAGCCAAACGGCCCCGGGGTTGGGGTTGTTGGTGGCGGCGTGATACAGCGCCGTGCCGCCTTGCCGGTCGCGTTGATTGATGTCGGCCCCACCGTCGATAAGGGTCTGCACCACGATCGGCTTGTTGCCGCTGGCGGCGAACATGAGCGGGGTCAGGCCGTAATTGTTCTCCCGGTCGCCCGGCCGCGCCCCCCGCTGGAGCAGGAGCTTCGTCACCTCCGGGTCGGGGTTGGAACCGGCGGCCAGCATCAGGGGCGTCAAGCCGTCCGGGCCGTCGACCAGATTGACGTCCGCCCCCATGGCCAGGGCCTGGGTCACCTGAGCCGGGGTGCCCGATTTGAAAATGGCCACTAGATCCGAGGCGCCGCCCTCATCACCCGGGGATTTGGTCTCCGCCGCCGGGGCCGGCTCGGATGACGCGGGTTCCTCCGCCCAGGCCGGGCCTCCCGTCAAAAAGACGGCAAGCAACAAAGCTATTATAAAAAAAAGACGCGCCATGGCCGACCTGACAATACTTCTCCAAGCCCCGGCAGGGCTTGGCTGAATTATGCACCCGCCGAGAAAACATATTCGTGAGGATTTGGGCAAAACCCCAAACCACAAGGATTTGGCCGCCCAAGAAATGCTCTGTTCCGTCGCCGGAGCTATTAATATGGACGGGGCGACCGCCGACCCGCCGGGTACGGCCTGGCCGGCCGGCGCGGAGAAGGCCGCGGCCTCTCCGAACATACGGCCCGCCACAAACAAGGGGACGTCGCCCAACGCCCCCCTGACAACCCGCTCTTCAATCCGGACCGAATTTCACGGCCCGGGGCCGGGTCACTTGTTCAAGGTTTCCTTCAGGGTCTTGGCGGCTTTGAATTTGACCGCCTTATGGGCCTTGACCACCGCCGGTTCGTTGGTCCGGGGGTTGCGGGCCATTCTTTTCTTGCGCTTGACCACTTCAAAGATGCCCAGCCCGAAAAGGGCCATCCGGCCGTCTTTTTTCAACGTCTTGGTCACCTGGGCCAGAAGGGTGTCCAGCACTTCTTTGGAAGCCGCTTTGGTCAGTCCGGTTTCTTCCGCCACCTGGGCGATCAATTCGGATTTTGTCATGCTACCTGTTTTCTCCTTGGTTGTTAACCCGACCCACGGCCGATCCGGCCGGAAAGAATCGGGGGATAACGGCGACGAGGACAACCGGGCCGTTTTGAAAACGGGCCTCGGAAAGCCTGTTCGCCTTAATACCTGAATAATATGCCGACATCAACGGCCGGTTCCGGGGAATCGGTCATTCATGCAGAATGGCGCACACAAAGCAGGTCGACTCAAGCTCAAAAACACAGCCCCCGCCCGGGGCGTCAAGCCAGGCTCCCCATCACTGGCGGCCCGCCTTTATGGCCTGCGGACAAGCATTTTCAACAACGGGAGGAATCCTCAGACAAAAGCAGTCGAATCAGTCACTTAACTATAGCAACAATTTTACTAAAAATCAAGCGGTTTGCACGGGGGCCCGATCGCCGGCTTGCCGTTGGCGATGGGGCTGTGGTATACTGAAAACCGGTATATATTGAGGATGGGGACGATTGATCATCGTTTCGGACGATATGCAACCTGTCCATGGCACAGTTGCGGCGGCGCTCCGCTCCTTCGGGTCTTGATCGCCGGCCTTAGCCCGGCCGGAACCGGAGCGCCACACCCTGGTCAGCCGCCCGACCATCCCCCGGAAGGGCGAAGCGGCCGAAGCGAATGGGCGAAAGCCGCGAGCACGAACACCGAACCCGAGGCGGGCCATGATCTCCAACGGACCCCAGATGCTGGAACACGAAAAATACGAAGCTCTGCGGACCCTGGCGGGCACCCTGAACGGTGTTTCCGATCTGGACACCATGATGGAGACCATCCTGAGCGAGGCCCGCCGATTTGTCGGGGCCGAAGCCGGTTCCATTTATGTCCCGGAAGGCGCTCGACTGATCTTCGCCTACAGCCAGAATGATTTTTTCGCCAAGCGCGACCAGGACCTCGAATCCTCGCCCTATAAAAACCAGGCCATCTCCCTGGTCGGGAATTCCCTGGCCGGTTTCGTGGCCCGGGAAAACACGCCCCTGAACATCGCCGACGCCTACGACATCCCCCTGGACAAGCCCTACCGCTTCGAACCGATCTTCGACCGCCGCACCGGGTACCTCACCCGTTCCATCCTGACTCTGCCGCTGACCGACGCCCGCGACCAGGTCATCGGCGTCCTGCAGGTCATCAACCGCCTGGACGAGCAAGGCCGGCCCCGGGTTTTCGACCAGGACGACGAAAGCCTGATGCGGGTCTTTTCCACCACCGCGGCCATGGCCCTGGAGCGCTCCCAGCTAATCCGCCAGGTGTTGCTGCGAACCGTGAAAATGGTCGAGCTGCGCGACCCCCTGGAGACGGTCGGCCATGCGCAGCGGGTGGGGGCCACAGCCGGGATGCTTTATGAACACTGGGCCCGGGCGCGAAACCTGGAGCCCGCCGCCATCAAGCGGGATGTGGACCACCTGCGCCTGGCGGGCATGCTGCACGACATCGGCAAGGTCGGCATACCCGACCAGGTTCTCAACAAGCCCAACCGGCTGGACCCCGCCGAGCGCCAGGAAATGGAAAGACATGTCCTGACCGGGCTGGCGCTGTTCGAGCCGAGCTCATCGGAGCTGGATATGATGATCCGCGAGGTCATCCTGAGCCACCACGAACGGTGGGACGGCCGGGGCTATCCGGGCTGGGTGCACCTCGACACCGGCCTCCCCCTGCCCGGCCACCGGGGCGGCGACGGGCGGGCGCCGGGCAAAAAGGGCGAGGAGATTTCCATCTTCGGCCGGGTGACGGCCGTCGCCGACGTCTTCGACGTCCTCAGTTCCCGCCGGGCCTATAAAGAGGCCTTCGACGAAGATCTGGTCTGCCAGATCATGCTTCAGGAAAGCGGCCACCACTTCGACCCGGAGCTGGTGGATATCCTCCTGGTCAATCTCAACCAGGCCCAGGGCATCAGAAAACGCTTTCCGGAGTAAAGCCGCCGCCGGCCCGGCGACCCCGCGGCCGGGACATTAACCACACCACGCCCCGAAGGGTGACACTCCGGTGAGGCCGCGTCATGGACCGGCCGCGCCGGCCGAGACGGAAGTTCAATTGCCCCCACCCTTGCCAGTGAACATGAAAAAACTCCTCGGCCTGGCCCTGGCGGTCGGGCTGGTTATTTTTCCGGCCGGGCCCGCCCGGCCGGACGACGAGCGGTCCGCGGAACCGCCGGAGGAGATGTCTCCCTTTTTCCGCGACGCCCGGTTCAACGCCACGCTCTATTATTTCCAGCGCTACCGCGACCGCTACAACGTCGATACCGGCCATTACGGGGTCAACCTCAGCCACGCCACCGGCCAGCTATCGCTGGATTTCGAATCCGGCCACCACGGCGGGCTGATTGGCCTGGATCTCGGGATCTTCGGATCGATGGACTTCTACAACCAGGGCGCCGTCGACCACGAAATGAACTTTTTCCCCTGGCGTGACCCCTGGCACGCGGATTGGAGCCGGACCAAAGCCAAGAACGGGGCCTCGGTCTACAAGGCCCTGGTCAAGCTCAAGGCTGGCCCGGCCTGGCTCCGGGCGGGCTATTTTCAACCCCAGGGGCCCGGAGTCCTGGGGGTCAACTGGTCGTTCCTTCCGGGCACCTATCAAGGCGCGGAGGCCGGGCTCGACCTGGGCCGCCTGAAGCTGGCCGCGGCCTGGGCCGACCAGTACAAAGCGCCCTGGTTCACCGAGACCTACAAATTTCAAAAGAGGACCAGCGACGGCCGCCTGGAGGACGTCGACTACCTGTGGTCCCTGGGAGCCCGGTACGAAGCCGCCGAGGGCCTGACCCTGGAGGCCGCCTACGGCGAATCCCGGGGATATCTGTGGAACGCCCACTTCAAGGCCAAATACCACCGCCCCCTGGGGGATGACCGGCTCGACCTCACCTGGCAGACCTATTTGATGAACGACCTTCACAGCGGCCCGGACGCGGTGGACGACAACTTCAGCGCCACGGCCATGCAGCAGTATCTGGCCGCGGCCTACGCCTCCGGCCCCTGGACCGGCAACCTGGAGTTCACCTACACCCGCGCGCCGAACGCCTACCCCGACAACGCCGGTTATTTCGCTTACCGCCTGGTGCGGCCCTACGGCGGAGCCAAGGGAGCCTACGAACCCTGGTGGGACCTGCGGAGCGACTGGGACCACCACCAGGAAAAGGCCGTCTTCGCCAAAGTCGGGCGGAGCCTGGACGATCTGGGCCTGGCGGGCTGGCGGGCGGCCGTCTCCGGAGCCTACGGCTGGGGCGGAGTGGCCGAGGGCTACCCCTACAAACTCCGCGAAGCGGCCTTCGGCCTGGATCTCAGCTATACCGTGGACCAGGGCTTCCTGGAAGGGGCCGTCTTCGCCCTCCACTTCACCCGCTATGACAACAAGACCGACCTCCCCAGCTGGCGATACTTCAACAACGCCTTTCAGGACGAACACGATCTCAAGTTTTCTCTGGTCGTGCCCCTCAGCCGCTAAGCCTCTCTTGATCGAAACCGGCGTTTGTAGTAAGATAATCCGGTAAGAGGCGGAAAAAGCCGCTTCCTCGCCCCATAACTCCCGGGACGAGGCCGCGCTTGAAGCCCCGGAGATCCGCTCACAATGACGTCACGGCGGCGTTTCGCCCCGGGGCTTTGATAAAGTATATTCCCGACCGCGGGCCAAGCCCGGACCTTCTTCAACCCCGCCGACCGTCACCCCACGGCCGGCGGGCACACCCTACAGAACAGGATCGCGTTATGGACAGCCACAACAACCCCGGACCTAAAGACCAGAGCGCCCCGAACGCCCCCATGGAGCAGGTTCGCGAAATACTTTTCGGAGCCCAGTTGAAGGACATGGAAGTGCGCTTCAAACGACAGGAGGAGCGGCTGCTGCGGGAAATTCACGACGTCAAGGATTCCCTGAAAAAGCGCCTCGACTCTTTGGAAAACTTCATGAAAAGCGAAGTTTCCTCACTTTTGGACCGGTTGCGCCGGGAACAGGAGGAACGCGAGGCCGTCCAGAGAGTCGAGCAGCGGGAACGGGCCGAAGCCATTCAGACCGAACAGCGGGAACGGCTGGAAGCCCTGCGCAACGAACAGCGGGAACGGGCCGAGGCCTTCAAGGCCGAAGAGCGGGAACGGCAGGAAGCCGTCACCCGCCTGACCGGCGACCTGGCCGGGGCCACGGAGACCTTCGAACGCAAACTGGCCAAGCTGGCCAATACCATCGACGGCACTGAACGCGACCTCCGCTCGCTTCTGCTGACTGAAAGCGGCAGCCTGACCGACAAGATCGAGCGCAAATACGCCGACGCCCTGAACGTCCTGGCCAAAACCGCCGCCCAGATCCGTTCCGACATGGTTTACCGGACCGCCCTCTCCGGCATGTTCGCCGAAATGGTCGGCGGCCTGAGCAAGCCCTGGAACGAAGACACCCTGGGCGCGCGGGATGAATTCGCCGCGACGGACCCGGAATTCGAAGGGGCGGCAAACCGCCCTCTGGAAACTTCCGGCCCGGCCCCCGAGGAACGCCGCCCCGAAGTGCAGGACTTCCAGGCGCAAGAGAACCATGACGACCAGCCGGAAGAGATGCTGGCGGCGGTTCACGCGGCGGGAAGCGCCGACAACTACTGAGAGCCGGAGGCGGTCGGCCAAGGATGGGAGCGATCGCCCTCGCCCAATCAACCGGCGAGGGCGCATATGCCCGCAAACATTTTTGCGATAATCTGAGAGTACCCGCCAGGGTAGAGATACCCCTTTCGGGGCTTTGAGCCCGCCGGCTTCCGGCGGCGGGCACAGGACAGGCTATGGGTTTTTTCAACTGGCGCGATCGCGGCAAAACCGCGCCTGATCAGTCCGACGCCCATCTTCCGGCCCCGGGGGGTGGGGATGAACCCCGGGAGACCCCCGGGACCGATCCGGTCGACGCCGGGTCGGCAAGCGACGCCGTCGGTGAAACCGCGCCAGCCTCCTCTCCAAACGCCGATCCGGCCTTGAAAGCGACGGCGGCGGAATCACCGTCCCAACCCAAACCGGGCCAGCCCCCGGCGGCGCCCGCCGCCTCCGAAACCTCTTCCGACACCGAACTCTCCACCGAAGACCAACTCCTGGCCATGGTCAAGAACCTGGTTCACATGCCGGCCGCCCCGGCCGAATCCGTCTTTCATTCGGACTTCGCCGACCCGGGCCCCCAGCGGGCCGACAATTACGCGCGGGCCTCCGGCAGCCCGGCCGCCGCCCCCCCCGGGGAGGATACCGAAGCGACGGCCGGTCTGGCCGCCCTGGCCCCAACCCCGACGGACGAGGAACTGGAACAGCTTCGCCGTCTGCTTCTGGGCCGGGAAATCGAAGGCGTGGAGAGCCTCTACCGGTACCTGGCCAACCCGGACCGGCTGGCCCAGAGCCTCAGCCAGGTCGTCACCGAGGCCATCCGCCTGCGGGTCCGGCGCGACAATGAATTGATCGGGGTGCTGAAGCCGACGGTGGACAACATCGTCCGCAACTCGGTGCGCAACAACCCCGCCGAACTGGCCGACCACCTGTTCCCGGTCATCGGCCCGGCCATCCGCCGCTCCATCTCCGAAAGCATCCGGGGCCGCCTGCAGGAGTTCAGCCGCACCCTGGAAAAGAGCCTCTCCTTCACCGGCCTGAAATGGTATATGGAGGCCAAGCGCACCGGCCTGAATTTCAGCGAAGTGGTCATGCTGAAAACCCTGGAATACCTGGTGGAGCAGGTTTTCGTCATCTACGCCGAGGACGGCACCCTCCTGATCCGCCTGGTCAACGAGGAGGTCAAGGACAAAGAGGAGATCAAGGACGGCGACCAGGTGGCGGCCATGCTCACCGCCATCCAGCAGTTCGTCAACGACAGCTTCACCAAGGGCGAACTGAGCACCCTGGAATTCGGCGACCGCAACATCTTCGTGGCCCGGGCCCCCAAGGTCTACATGGCCTGCGTGGTGCGGGGCCAGGCCCCGCCCAACCTCCGCATCGACATGCAGACCGCCCTGGAACTCCTGGTCATGGAGCACGCCGATGACCTGGACAACTTCAACGGCGACACCGGCCCCTTCGATCAGGCCCGCCGCCACTTCGAAGCCCTCCTGACCGCCCGCTTCAAGGATGCCGACCAGAAACTGCCCTGGCGGGCCAAACTGCTGCCGGCCCTTTTGCTGCTGACCCTGCTGGCGGTGCCGAGCGTTCTGGGCTATGAGTATTATAAAACCCGCGAGCTCGAGCGCCGTGTTCATCAGGCGGTTTCCGCCCCCGGCCTGGTGCCTTTGCGGATCGACTCCAGCATTTTCGGCCACTGGACGATCGTCTGCCTGAAAGACGACCTGGCCGGCACCCCCGAAGCGGACCTGACCGACGCCGGGCTGCCCTCGGAACGATACTCCATCAGCTACCTGCCCTATGTCTCCGAGGACCACGAAATCGTGGCCGAACGGCTGAAACGCATCCTGGCCGACCGCCCCCCCGGAGTCCGGGACAGTTTCGATCCCCAAAACCACATCCTGACCCTCAGCGGCTCCGCGCCCATCAACTGGGTGCTGGCCATGTATGAACGGCTGCTGACCGTGCCGGGGCTGCGAAAGGTGGACTTCAGCGGCCTGAGCGACCCCAAGAATGGAGTTACGGCCTCCCTGGACGATTTCGGCGTTCTGCACCTTCAGGGCCGGGCCTCCATCGGCTGGCGGGAGGCCGTCCGGGAACAGGTCCTGCGCCTGTCCGGCATCAGCGGCGTCGACCTCGGCGAGGTCGAAGACGACGAAGACACCCGCCGGGTGAAGGAACTGACCGGCGAGGTCAACCGGACGGTCATTTTCTTTCCCCTCAACAAGGACCAGCCCGTGCCGGAGGATGCGGACAAGCTGCGGCGGGCCGTGGAAGCTCTGGTGGATCTGGAAAAGCTGGCCCGGGCCATGGACCTGGCCGTCACCCTCACCGTCTACGGCCATGCCGACGCCACCGGCGGGGCCCTGCACAATTATGAACTGAGCCAGGCCCGGGCCAAGACTCTGGCCGCCATGCTCTACTCCCGCGGCTCCAGCGTCCCGGTCTCCATATACGGATTGGGGGCCGATTTCGCCGCCGGAGCGGAGGAGACGGCCAAAAAGGCGGCCGCCGACCAGGCCAGCCGCAAGATCGAACTGCGGGTGCACCTCTATCGCCAGGGCACGGCCGTGGCTCTGGATTGACGGGGACGAAGGCGATGACGCCGCCTCTTTGGCCACCCACGGCCGGCTCCGGCGGGGCCCGGCCATGAGCCAGGATGCCAAATCCGTCCGGCCGGGCACGGTCCTCAAAGTGGGCTTCATCCTCCTGCCCGGCTTCGACCTCTTGGCTTTCACCGGCTTCATCGAAACCCTGCGCCAGGCCGTGGATCTGGGCGACGTGGGCCGTTCGGCCTGGGCCTCCTGGTCCATCATGGCCCCCGATCCGGCGCCGGTGCCCTCCAGCTGCGGGGCCTCCGTCATTCCCGGGGGCACCTGGCGCGACCCGGGGGAATTCAACCATCTGGTCGTCGTCGGCGGCCGGCTGTCCGGAGTCGGCGCCAGCCACCGGGAGCTCCCGGACTACCGGGCCCGGGCCGCGGCCCGCAAAATATCCGTGGTGGGGCTGTCTTCGGCCGTCTTCGTCCTGGGCGAAGCCGGCCTTTTAAAAAACCGGCGCTGCGTGGTCCACTGGCCCCATTACCAGGAATTTCGAAGCCGCTTTCCCGACGCCCGGCCGGTCATCGACGAAATTTTCATTGAAGACCGGGGAGTCATCACCTGCCCGGGCGGCACGGCCGCCAGCGATCTGGCCCGCCGCCTGATGGAACGCTTCTTCGGCCCCGAACGGCTGATCAAAATCCTGCGCCGCCTGATGATCGACTGGAACCGCCCCGGCGACCGCCTGCACGGCCCGGGGCTGGACCAATACCTCGACATCCCCGACCCCCGGGTGCGCCGGGCGGTCTTCTTCATGATCCAGAACCTCTCGGTGACCATCTCCACCGAGGACGCGGCCCGGGAGGCGGGCCTGAGCCCCCGCCAACTGGAGCGCCTGTTCAAGGAAACCTTAAACGAATCCCCGGCCGAATACCTGCGCGGGCTGCGCCTGAAACAGGCCAACTGGCTGGTGCACCACACCCGCAAAACCATCACCGACATCGCCATCGAGTGCGGCTTTTCCGACAGTTCCCACTTCGCCAAGTGGTACAAGGATTTCTTCGGCCACTCCCCCGGGCGCGACCGCAAACTTCGGGAGCCGGACGCCGTTGATGCCGCCTCCGCTTCATGGTAAAATGCGGGCGGATATTTCCCGCCCCGCCGGGCGGTTAGCTTAAAGCCAGTTATTTTTAAGGATGGATCGATTCATGAGCGCCAAAACCTTGATGGTGGTGGGCACGGCCTCTTCGGTGGGGAAGAGCCTCTTGGTCACCGCCTTCTGCCGCATCTTCAAGCGCCACGGCTATTCCGTGGCCCCCTTCAAATCCCAGAACATGTCCCTCAACTCCTTCGTCACCCCCGAGGGGCATGAAATGGGCCGGGCCCAGGTCTCCCAGGCCGAGGCCGCCGGGCTGACCCCCACGGCCCTGATGAACCCGATCCTCCTGAAACCCACCACCGACAGCAAGAGCCAGGTCATAGTCAACGGCCGGGTCCACGGCAACATGTCGGCCACGGAATACTACGCCTACAAGGAAAACCTGCGGCCCCAGGTCCAGGCGGCCTTCGACGCCCTGGCCGCCCAATATCAGGTGGTGGTCATCGAGGGCGCCGGCAGCCCGGCCGAGATCAACCTGATGGAAGGCGACTTCGTCAACATGGGCCTGGCGGCCATGGTCGGGGCCCCGGTGGTGCTGGTGGGCGACATCGACCGCGGCGGGGTCTTCGCCTCCCTCTACGGCACGGTGAAACTCCTGCCCCCGGAGGATCAGGCCCGCATCCGCGGCCTGGTGGTCAACAAGTTCCGCGGCGACGTGCGGATCCTGGAGCCGGGCCTCCGGCGGATCGAGGAACTGCTGGACCGGCCGGTCCTGGGGGTCATCCCCCACGCCAAATTCGCCATCGACGAAGAGGACAGCCTCACCGACCGCCTGTCGGCCCGGGCCGGCGGCGGGGATATCCGGGTGGCCGTGCTGCGCCTGCCGCGCCTGTCCAACTTCACCGATTTCGCCGTCTTCGACAGCCTGCCCGGCGTCTGTCTGACTTACGTGGACGAGGCCGCCGGCCTCGACGAGGCCGACCTGATCGTCATCCCCGGCTCCAAGAACACCATCGAGGACATGCGCCACCTGGCCGAGAGCGGTTTCGCCGAACGCCTGCGGCGCCTGGCCGAGCAGGGGCGGGTCATCTGCGGCATCTGCGGGGGCTTCCAGATTCTGGGCCGGATGATCCACGATCCCCACGGGGTGGAGAGTTCCCTGGCCAGCCTGCCCGGGCTGGGCCTCCTGGACGTGGAAACCACCTTCGCCCAGGATAAGCACACCACCCAATCCCGCCTGACCCTCCGGGAACATCCGGGCCCTCTGGCCGGCACCGAAGGGCTGACCCTGGCCGGCTATGAAATCCACATGGGCGAGACCACGGCCGGGCCGGCGGCCATTCCGCTGGCCGGGGGCGAGGCCGGGCCGGCCGGGGCGGTGAACCGGGAGGGCAACGTCTTCGGCAGCTATCTCCACGGCTTCTTCGACAACCTGGACTTCACCCGGCGCCTCCTGGACAACCTGCGCCGGCGGAAAGGCCTGGAGGGAGTCTCCGAGGCCGGGGACCCCGCCGCCTATTACCAGGACCTGAAAGAGCGGGAATACGACCGCCTGGCCGACCTGGTGGAGGCCCACCTGCCCTTCGAGCGCCTTCTGGAAATCGCCGGGCTGGCCGAATGCGGAGGGAAGTAGCCATGGCTGGACGCCTGGGCATCATCCTGGCCGGCGGGGCCGGCACCCGGCTGCACCCGGCCACCCTGACCATTTCCAAGCAGCTCTTGCCGGTCTTCGACAAGCCCATGATCTACTATCCCCTCTCGACCCTCATGCTGGCCGGGCTGCGGCGGATTCTGATCATCTCCACCCCCCACGACCTGCCCCTGTTCCGAAACCTCCTGGGGGACGGCCGCCGCTGGGGCCTGGAACTGTCCTATGCCGAGCAGCCCCGCCCGGAGGGACTGGCCCAGGCCCTGATCATCGGCCGCGATTTTTTGGGCGGCCGGCCCAGCGCCCTCATCCTGGG
Organism: Candidatus Adiutrix sp.; assembly: GCA_031553735.1. GTDB lineage: Bacteria > Desulfobacterota > Desulfarculia > Adiutricales > Adiutricaceae > Adiutrix. Next base: position 11,758 of record JAVBLB010000070.1, on the reverse strand, counting down.
CGACAACCTCTTCTACGGCCACGACCTGGCCGGGCTCCTGGCCGAAGCCGACGCCCGGACCGGCGGGGCCACCATCTTCGCCTACCGGGTCGGCGACCCCGCCCGCTACGGGGTGGTCGAGTTCGGGCCCGACGGCCGGGCCCTGAGCCTGGAGGAAAAGCCGGCCCGCCCCAAATCCAGCTACGCGGTCACCGGGCTGTATTTTTATGACTCCCAGGCCCCCGACCTGGCCGCCGGCCTGCGCCCTTCGGCCCGGGGCGAACTGGAAATCACCGATCTCAACCGCCTGTACCTGGAACGCGGGCAACTGCACACCCAGGTCATGCAGCGGGGCTACGCCTGGCTGGACACCGGCACCCACGAAAGCCTCCTGGACGCCGGCCAGTTCATCGCCACCCTGGAGACCCGGCAGGGCCTGAAGATCTCGTGCCCCGAGGAAATTGCCTTCCGCAACCGCTGGATCACCGCCGACCAGTTGGAGCGACTGGCCCTGGAACTGGCCAAGAGCGGCTACGGTCAATACCTGTTGAACCTGCTGCGGGAAGCCGGCTGATATCGAGCAGCTGTCGATTCATGAGGAGGGAAGCGGATGGATCGCCTGAAATTGTCGGTCGCCAGTCTCATTCTCCTGTTGTCTCTGGGTCTTTCGGCGGGGTTCGCGCCGCCGGCCGAAGCCCGGTCCGCACGCGGCCACGACGTCTCCCGCCAACTGGGAACCTATGACCGCGTGGCCTCGGGCCTGCAGCAAACCACCGGGATGGCCATCTCCCCCGTCCTGGTCATGTTCGCCCACGGGCTCCTCACCTACGCGACGGCCCCCGAAGGCGCCGAACTGCCCTGGTACGCCTCCCCGGGCTTCCTGTCCTTCCTGGGCGCCTTTCTGCTCCTGATCCTCGGCAAAGACGCCATCTTGCCGGACCCGCTCAAGTCCACCCTGAGCGCCGTGGAGGAAGCCGTCATGCCGGTCGGCGCCCTGGTCGGGCTGGCCGTGGTCATCCCGCCGCTGATGGACGGGCTGGCCCCGCTGCTGCGCGACGCGGCGGCGGCCCTCCAGCCCCTGTTCCAGACCGGCGTCGCCTATGCCCAGGACGGGGCGGCAGCGGCACCCCCCGACCCCGCCTGGATCACCGCCGCCAGCGGCGTTCTGGCCTCGATCTGCGGAACGGCGCTCTACGCGGCGGTCTGGTTCGTCTCCAACACCGTCAACGTCCTGTGCATCGTCGCTCCGGGCGTAGCCGTGCCGGTGCTGAAATCCTTCCGTCTGGCGGTCGTGGGCCTCCTCTACAGCCTGGCGGCCATCCACCCGCTCCTGGGCCTGGCCGCCACGCTGCTCGTCATCTTCCTGAGCCTGCTTGTTTTCCGGTGGTCCTTCCGGTTCACGGTCTGGGGGTTTCTCCTGACCTTCGACCTCTTGGGCCGCCGCTGGCGGAAGCGGCCTGTCGGCGATCGGGTGCCGGCCTTCGGCGGGAGCGGCGCCCGCCGGGCCCTAGGCGTCCCCAAGCGCACCCTGGGCTGGCTCTCTCTTTCCGAGGGCGCCCTGGTGTTCCGCTACCGCCGCTTTCTGCTCTTTCCCGTGACCCGGACCCTGCGGCCGGAGGAGGCGACGGTGGGCCGCTGCCTCGCCTGGCCGGTGCTCCTGCGGCGGGACGCGGGCGGCCGGCCCCGGGAACTGTTCACCTTCCCCCTGCGGCTGCGGGGCCACGAAGATTTTCTGGCCCGGACCCTGGGGGCGGACGGCGTGCGGGACGCGGGGCTTCGAAAACATGCCGGCGGGGCCTGGGCCTGGATCCGGGGGCTCTGGAAAGGCCGGGAAACCGGCGAATGCGCCCCCGCCTGACGAGGCTCAATCGCCTCCGTCCAGTTCCTGTTGGGCGGCGATCTGCTTATAGATATAGCCGGCATAGATCATGGTATAGCTGACGACGAAAAAAGCCGAGCCAACTATGGCCGCGAACATGATGATGAGGCCGATGAGGAAGATGATCAGGAACAGCGAGGCCAGCTTGATGGTCGCGGCCGCGACCACCAGGGTGAGGATGAAGACCGGCAAGATCGACAGCCAGCCGAGCGGGTTGGCCAAAAATATATTCCAGGGTTCAACGATCCCCTCTTGCGGCGTGTGGTCGTCGGTTTCAGCCAGGTAAAAGACGTAGCAATATCCCAGTGGCAAAAGGGCGGCCAACAGAATCGACGCCAGCACCGGCCCGCCGACGACCAGGCCCAGTATCCGCGTCATATTCAGAACGCCGACCCAGAACAACAGCGGCAGCCAGAGCCGGCCCAGTTCCAGCCAGGGGGACAGGAGCAGTTCCAGCGTGCTGTCCGGGTCGCCCTCATCGAGGATGCGCGACACCAGGCGGGCGAAGCCGACCATGCATATATACCCGATCAGATCCACTCCGACGGCCAGCAGGGTCTCCACCGCGATGTGACCGCCGGCGGCCGCGGCGATGCGTTTGTTCAGCGCCGCGGGGGCGAGCACGCCAAAAAAGGTGACGACCACGCCGCCCAGAATGAGGTTGCCCTTGTGAGCCCAAACCTGGGACAGCGACAGGGCGAGCCTTTCGACCAGCCCCAGGCCGGCCAGCTTCTCAATGCGTTCCCGTTCTTCCTGTTCATTCTGTTTCCGGATTTCCTCGGCGATCCGCGAGGGGACCGCCACCGCCGCGCCGGCATAGGGCGGAACCACGTCGGGCCGGACCGGCGGCCACCCTTCCGGCGTCGATGTTCCTGGAGCCGGGGGAATGCCCCCCCCTTCAGCCTCCGGAGAGGGCATTGGGGGTTTCACGGCCGTCTGGGGTGATGTCAAGCCGCCGTCTTTCCGGCTTCCCCTGGGGTTGGATTCGTTCATGGGGCACTCCTTATTCCAAATCAAACGTGATTCAAAAGCAGGGTCATACCAACACAAATACCAGACAAACCAGGCCGAAGCGGTGAACCGTCGAAGGATATTTTTATATATAGCACAGCCTTGAGCCACATTTCAATTGGCCACCGCGGAACATCAGGCCTGAAACGTAATGGAACCGCCTAAAACCTGGCTAAAAAATGTCATGGAGCATGGCGGCGGCCGCCCGGCCTTCCGGCATGGCTACTCATTACTCACCTGGTTCATAAATAATACCCAATATAGGGCCGCGATTGAGGGGACAAATATTTTTACATGCAATATCAGCATATTAATGTTGATGTTTTTCTGGTTTGATTCTTGCTGAACATATAGGCACGAGCGGGCGGTCTCAAACAAGGAGTTCCGAGTATTCCGGAACAAAAAAACGGCCGTCCGGGAGGTTTGTTATGAAGCGTTTAGCTATCGCCCTCATGGCGGCGGCCTTGACTCTGGGCTTGACCATGTCTCTGCCCGCATCCGCCGAAGCGTATCCGAAAAACGACCATCGTCACCACCAGACCCAGGGTCGGCATCAGAATTACCAGAAGGGGTATCATGGCCACGCCAAGGCCCAGCAGACTCATGGCTATGGCTGGAAAGGAAAGCACCGGGCGGTCGTCCAAAAGTGCTCCCACGGGCCTCGGCACAGCGTCTCCCTGAACTGGTGCCCATACAGATAAACATCCGGCCGGCGCGATGATCGGCCTTTCGCCGGCCGCGATATGATTCCAGAGAGAGGGAGCTTCGGCTCCCTCCGGTGTTATGGGGCCGGCAGGACTCCGCTCCTGAGTTCCGCGATTTATGGGTATTAATTACTCGACTGGGTAGTCAATAATACCCGACACAAAAAGCCGACCAAAAGCGATTTTTATTTTCAGTTAAATATCAATAATTTAAAATATGATTCATTTGGCCTGATCCATGCTTTATTGTAGGGCAAGACGTGGGGCTGCCCCGGAAGGCATTCCGCAAGCCACGGAACGAAAAAAACGACAGCCCGGGAGGTTGTTATGAAATATTTAGGTATCGCCCTGATGGCGGCGGTTTTGGGGTTGGGTCTGGGCTTGTTCCAGCCTGTCTCCGCCGAAGCCCACGGGGTGGACGGCTATGTTTACAGCCGTACGCAAGGCTGGCATTCGAAAATGGATGATTACGACCAGATGCGGAACATGCATCAGGGATATCGCATGAATCAGTATCGGGACGGTTATTCCCACCGGTGGAACGGAGACTGGTTTCAGGGCTGCCGAGGGAACGGCGACGAACCGCTCAACTAACCGACAAAAACTGACGCCGGGGTTCCATTCTTTCATGAAGCCCATAACTATAAATGCCCAATGAACAGAGTGGCCGCCATCGCGGCGGCCCACCGGTGAGTCCCGACGGGAGGGAGCTTCGGCTCCCTCCCGTTTTTTTGTGCGGGCGCCGGGGTGGAACCCTGGACCCAACCAGGGGAACCCTGGACCCAACCAGGGGGGCCCTGGACCCAACTCCGCACCCGCTTCGCTGGACCGGGTCGTCCGCAACGTCGCGGTGGCCGAGCCCATCAGAGTCGTCCACAGCAAGTAAAGATAAATTTGACGGAGAAATGTCGTTGAGGCCACCCTACCGGACGATGATGCGGAGGCGGTGGCATCTGGAGAGGAAGTTTGGTATACTGGGGCGGAAAACTATTGGGACCAAGGCTTTGAAATATAAAAAAGTGAAACATCAGGGGTGGGCATGGTTGGCCTGGGGGGGGACCCTGGCGGCCTTCGGTCTGTTGGTGTTTCGGGGGGCGATGGAATCGGGCTATGTCTGGGACTGGTCCCGGGTGCCCGGTTTTTTTTTCGACCCGGCCACCATGAGCCCGGGCCCGCTGCTGAAAGGCCTGGGGGTCACCGCCCAGATTATTTGCTGGAGCCTCGTGTTCACTTTCACCTTGGGACTGGCCACGGCCGTGGCCCGGCTGATCGGGGGGCCGGTTCTGGCCGGCCTGGCCCGGGTCTACCTGGAAGTCATCCGCAACACGCCGCTTCTGGTGCAGCTTTCGGTGGTCTATTTCATCTTCGGGGCGGTGTTCAACTTTTCGGCCTTCTGGGCGGCGGTGGTGGCCCTGAGCCTTTTTGAAGGGGCCTATCTTTCGGAAATTTTCCGTTCCGGCCTTCTGGCGGTGGACGAGGGCCAGTGGCAGGCGGCCTGGTGCCTGGGGCTGTCCACCGGCGACACCTTCCGGCGGGTCATCCTGCCGCAGACCGCGCCGATGCTCCTGCCGCCCATGTGCAGCCTGGTGATCTCCCTGGTCAAGGATTCGGCGCTGGCCTCGACCATCGCCGTCTACGAACTGACCAAGGAGGCCCGCGACCTGGTGGCCGAGACCTTCCTGGCTTTCGAACTGTGGCTGACCGTCGCCGGCGTCTACCTGGCCGTCAACCTTTTGATGTCGGCCCTGGGGGCCCGGCTGGAGAGCCGGGTCCATCGGGCAGGGAGCCTTCGGACATGACCGTGGGCGGTTCGTCAGCCGAGACCTTCATCGAGGTCAGCCACGTCAGCAAGACCTATCCCGGCGGCGTCGAGGGATTGAAAGACGTCTCCCTCACCGTGCGGCGCGGGGAGACGGTGGTGGTCATCGGCCCGTCGGGGTCCGGCAAGTCCACCCTCCTGCGCTGCCTGTGCGGTCTGGAGGAAGTGGACGAGGGCCGCATCACCATCGACGGCCAACCGGTGACCGACGACCACCGGCTGCGCCAGCGGATGCGGCCGGAACTGGGCATGGTCTTCCAGTCCTTCAACCTCTTTCCCCACCTGACGGCGCTGGACAATCTGACCCTGGCCCCGATCCGGGTCCGGGGGCAGAAAAAAGCCGAGGCCGAGGCTCTGGCCCGGGATCTCCTGGCTAAAGTGGGTCTGGCCGACAAGGCCGCCGCCCGCCCGGCCCAGCTCTCCGGCGGCCAGCAGCAGCGGGTGGCCATCGCCCGGGCCCTGGCCATGAATCCCAAGGTGATGCTCTTTGACGAACCGACTTCGGCCCTGGATCCGGAAATGATCGGCGAGGTTCTGGCCGTCATGCGGGAACTGGCCCGGGAGGGCTCGACCATGGTGGTGGTGACCCATGAAATCGGCTTCGCCAAAGAAGCCGGCGACGAACTGATCTTCATGGACGAAGGCGAAATCGTCGAACGCGGCCAAGCCGCCACTTTTTTCGAAAACCCGCAAACCGAACGGGCCCGGCAGTTCCTGGCTAAAATATTGTAAAATCGCCCGAACATCCGCGTTCTGTGAAAGCTGTTTTTTTTCACCTCACCAAGGAGGAACACATGATGAAGCGTCTGCCCTCGATTCTGGTCATCCTGCTGTTTCTGGTCCTGGCCGCGCCGGCCGGCGCCCAGTTGGACCAGCCCCCTTCCAACCCGGACAACGCCAAGCTCCTGACCGGCAACCCCTGGGTGGAGCGCATCAAGGCCAACGGCGTTCTGCGGGTCGGCTTCGACCTTTTCCGCCCCTGGGCCATGCAGAACAAGGACGGCAAATACATCGGCTTTGAAATCCAGGTGGCCGAAGCCCTGGCCGCCGACATGGGCGTGGAGATCGAACTGATCCCCACCGCCTGGGACGGCATCATCCCCGCCCTTTTGACCGGCCGCTTCGACATCATCATCGGCGGCATGGGCGTCACCCCCGAGCGGGCCAAGCAGGTGGCCTTCACCGATCCCTATTCCTACTCCGGCATGGCCATCGCCGCCAGCCGGACCACCGCCCCCGACCTGACCACCCTGGCCGATTTCAACAAAAAGAGCATCACCGTGGTGGCCAAAAGCGGCACCACCGCCGTCACCGCGGCCAAGGAACTGCTGCCCCAGGCCACGCTGAAGACCTTCGACCACGAAGATCAGACCGCCCAGGAACTGCGCAGCGGCAAGGCCCAGGCCCTGATCGCCTCCGCGCCCTACCCCGCCGAGCTGGCCCTGCGGAATCCCAACGAAATCTATGTGCCCATCGCCGGCACCCTGACCCGGGAACCCTGCGGCATGGCCTTGAATCTCAAAGACAAGGACGCCCTGCCGGCCCTGAACGCCTGGATCGCCGCTCGCTTCGCCGACAAATGGCTCGACACCACCTGGAGCTATTGGTTCGAAACCCTGAACTGGGAAAAGGAACTGAAGTAAAGTAGCCGGCGTCCGGAGTCGCGATGCGCCGTCGCGGCCGCGGCGGCGCATCGCCCTCGCGGGGCCTGGAGAATCGCCGATGAGCGCCCAAATCAAAAGCCCGCCGCCTCAGTTGCGCCCCCGGGGCTTCGGCCTTCGGGACGGGCTGTCCCTCATCGGGCTGGGCTTGATTCTGGGCTGGCTGGCCTGGCGGGTGCTGGTGGATTTCACCTATGACTGGCACTGGTCGGAGATTCCCCAATTCATCATCGATCGGGACGCGGGGGGGCGGCCGCGGCTGGGGACGCTGGGCCAGGGGCTGGCCCTGACCCTGCGCCTGAGCTTGTGGTCTTCGGCCCTGGCCGCGATTTTCGGCCTCGGGCTGGCCCTGGGGCGGCTGAGCCCCTATCTGTATTTCCGGCTGGTGGCCCGCACGGTGGTGGAGATGAGCCGCAACATCCCGCCGCTGGTGCTGATCTTCGTCGGCTTCTATTTTCTGAGCGCCCAGCTCCTGCCCTGGGCGCGCCTGGTGCAACTGGCGCGGGAGACGGGGCCGGCGGTCCAGTGGCTGGTGGAAGCCGTCGCCGTCAGCCCGCGCGACCTGGACACCTTTTTCCCGGCCGTCCTGACCCTGGCCCTGTATGAGGCCGCCTATTTTTCTGAAATCTTCCGGGGCGCCATCGCGGCCGTCGACCGGGGCCAGTGGGAGGCCGCCCACTGCCTGGGCCTCGGCCGTCTCCAGCAATACCGCTTCGTCATCCTGCCCCAGGTGTTCCGCAAAACCGCGCCGCAGCTGGCCGGCCAGTTCATCGCCACCGTCAAGGATTCCTCGATCGTCTCGGTGGTCAGCCTGGCGGAACTGACCTACAGCGCCATGAAGCTTTCGGCCACCATCCACCGCCTGTTCGAAATCTGGCTCACCGCCGCCGCCCTCTATTTCCTCTTCAACTTCGCCCTCTCCTGCCTCTTCCGGAAGCTTGAACCCTGACCGACCCCGCACAAAGCAGACAGCCCGACGCCATTTTCCATTACCTCATCAAAAACATCTGTATCAGCGCATGCACGGTGGGGGCCGGTAAAACTTCTCCGGGCGGCCGCTGCCCACCCACGCCGCCGGCACTGGTTTTGGCATCCGAAATTTCACGTCGGCGACGCGGTCGGGGCCCACGCGGCCGCCCTCCGAAGTATTACCGGCCCCCACCTGGCTGGGTTGGCTGGCAAAAAAGGCTGTAATAAAACCAAAATGTCGAGGGTAAAGGGTCGGGGTAAAAAATCTGATATCAAGTTGCAATCAAATTCAAAGCAATTTGATTGCAACTTGGTATCAGACCACCATAAAGCCGGCATCGCCGGCTTTCCCCGCTTAACGGGTCGATGGTCCCGGCCGCCCAGACGGTGCGGCCTCGGCCGTCCAGCGACGCGGGTTCGGGGAGGATGCGCCAGCATCCGGTGGGTCCAGGGCTATGCCCTGGTCCAGGGCTCAGCCCTGGAGGGTGGTGCGCCAGTTGGGCATGAGGATGGTTTCGGCGGTGCGGAGGAAATATTCGTCGGTCATGCCGGCCAGACAGTCGCGGGCCATTTCGGCCGGAGAATATTGGTCGGCGTAGTCGACGTCGAGACGGTCCAGAAAATCGCGGGCCTGGGGCAGAGCGGGAGTGCCGGACTGAAATTCCTCCAGCAGCCGCTCGAAGACGATGCCGTAAAGACGCTCGAGCTTGGGGCCTTCGCGGCGGACGGCCGGGTTGTGATAGATGTGGCGGCGGTTGAAATCCTTCAGGGCCTTGAGGGCTTCGGCGGCCGGGGGGGAAAAGGCGATGAGCCGCTCCTCGCGGCAATCCAGACAGTTACGGCGCAGATCGTCCACCAGACGGTAGACGATCTGGCCGTTGGTGTCGCCCAGGACGGCGGCCACGGCCTCGGGCAGGTCCTGGCGGCGCACCAGGCCGACTTCGATGGCGTCTTCCAGATCGCGCCCGACATAGCTGATGCTGTCGCACAGGCGCACCAGACAGCCCTCCCGGCTCAGAGGCAGCACCCGGGCCAGGGGGTCGCGGTGACGCAAATCCAGGCGGCGGTCGAACTCCTCGAAGGTCGGCGGGCCTTCGGGGGCCAGATTGGTGTAATCGGATTCGCCGTCGTGGCAGAGGATGCCGTCGAGGGTGCCCAGGGTCAGGTTGAGGCCCAGGCCGCCCTTTTCCAGGCGCTCCAGAAAGCGGATGCTCATGACCGCGTGGACGAACTTGCCCAGACCCGCCTGTTCGCACAGCGCCGAAAGGTACCGCTCGCCGTCGTGGCCGAAGGGGGGATGGCCGAGATCGTGGCCCAGGGCCACGGCCTCGATGAGATCCGCGTCCAGATTCAGGTCCCGGCCGATGGTCCGGGCGATGCGGGAAACCATCTGCACGTGGAGCACCCGGTGGGTGATGTGGTCGTTCTTCAGCAGATAGAAGACCTGGGTCTTGTCGATATAACGGGTATAGGCGTGGGAGTGGAGAATGCGGTCGACGTCCACGGCCCAGGGGGGGCGGTGGTCGGTGGCGTCCCGGCCGGTCAATCCGTGGCGGCGGATCTGTAAGGCTTCCAGGGGCATGGGTTGAGAGTCTCCCTCCTTATTTTATGCAGTCAGACACTGGTCGACGACGGAACCGGGCGGCAGGTTCGGCGGTGCAGGCTGCCGACGGCCAGGCGAAAACCGGCGGCGGCCAAGAGGTCTGCCAATTCGCGGCCCCGCTCGCGGTCGGCGGCCGTCTTCAGGGCGTCCTCCTGATTCAGGAAGACAAGGCCCGGCGAGAGCCTGGTCCAGGTCCCCCGGATGAAGGCGGACACCTGGGCCGGACCGAGGGGGTGATCGGCGGACGGCGGCTCCAACCAATGCCGGAGAATTTCAGGCCGGTGGACGGTTTCGCTCCACGGCCGGGTCAGCACCGACAAACCCAGGACGCCCACCACGAAGGCGGCCAGGGGGGGCATCACCGGCTCCCCGGCCCGGTGGCACTTGAGCGGCAACCCGGCCGAGCCGTCGGCTTCCACCAGGAGCGTCAAGTCGGGCGGCAGGGCCCGGCGCAGGGGTTTGAACCAGGCCTGGGGCAGGCCGGCGAATTTATCCAGGGCCAGATTGTCCGGAGTGAAGGGGCCGGCCAAAAGCAGCCGGCGGCCCCGCGCGGCTTCCCGGCCGGCCTCCAGGGCCTCAGCCAGGGAAGCCGCCTCCACCCGTTCCAGATCCGGAAGCTGGCCCCGGCCCAGCCGGGTGGTGACCGTCACCAGGGCCGGGCGGCCGGCCGCCTTTAGTTCCCGCTCCACGGCTTCGATGAAGCCGGTCTTGCCGCCGCCGCCGATGACGGCCACGGTGTTCCAGCCGGAAATGAGTTCGCTGAAGTTCATAGCACCAGTCAATTTTCATATTTGATTACAAGTAAAAAGTCGAGGGTTCCCGTCAGCCAAGCCCGAACCAGGCCCGCCAAAGGCGGCCCTTTTCGCCGTCGGGCTGTAAATACGGCCGATCGGGTTCAAAAAAAGGCTCCAGCTCATACCCTTCATGGGGGCAGCCCAGAAGGCTCATCCGGTCGATGAAGTCCTCAAAATCCGAGGCCAGCGGCCGGCCATGCATGTCGCAGTCGCCTTCATGAGAAAGATAGACCACCTGCTCCGCCCCCCCGGCCTCCATTTCAACGGCGACATAGTCGCCAAAGCCCGCTTCAAGAACCGGGAATTTGTGGAACCAGTGGCGGTCGTAGTCGTCGTCCGGGTCGCAGTGCCGAAGAAATCCGTCATACTCCTTTTTCAATGACGGCATATCCGCCAGCGAGCAATACAAAATCCCCCAATACAAATAGGCGGGCAAACCGCTGTTTTTCAGTTCCGTTGTGCTGGCTTCAGGGAACATCCAGCAGATGTCCATCTTTCGGGAATACCGCAAAAACACCCGACGCATTGCGGCGGGCAGACGCGTGCCCATGGCTTCTTCAACCGACAGCACTTCCCGCTCGGCGGCCGGCGGTTCTATGGAGACCAAAGCCGGCGGGTGGGCCGCGCTCCCGTACAAGGCCTCGTCCACGCGCCAACTTTGCAGCACCAGCGAACGCTTTCGGCAGACCTCCCGCAAGGCCTCCCACCGCTTCGGCCAATCGGTCATGGGCATGTCGGGTCTCCTTGTTTCAGGTCGATCGTCGCCAACCTGGGGTGGGGCGCATCCCCCGGCAATCAAGCGGCGTATTTGCCATTATACCCCATTTGGGACGGCCAGGGGAAGCGGGTGGCCGATGGGACGATCGCTTCTTTTATTTGAAAAGCGAAGTGTGAATCCGGCGGTCTCGGCCGCCGCAGGGGCGCTGCCCCGGCCCCCGCCAGGGGAGGGTGCTACGCGCACCCTACCATCTTTGCCCTGTCGGGCAATCTCAGGGTATTACAAACCTCAGTCGGTTTGTAATTAGGACCCACCCGCGCCGGGGGCTTTCGCCCCCTGGACCCCCGAAAGGCAATACCGTTGGGTCAGATAGCTGGTCGTAGCGCCGCCACAACTCGCCTGCACGGCTCAAACATGTGGCGGCGCGGTGAGGGTTTGAGCTGACAACGCCACATTCTTTCCGAGCTCCGCCTCGGCCCCCCGCCCTCCCCCCCCCCCCCCTCGGGTGGGTCCTAATTACAAACCGACTGAGGTTTGTAATACCCTGAGATTGCCCGACAGGGCAAAGATGGTAGGGTGCGCGTAGCACCCTCCCCTGGCGGGGGCCGGGGCAGCGCCCCT
>JAVBLB010000027.1:0-4355 GCA_031553735.1 Candidatus Adiutrix sp. | reverse complement strand
TTGTGAGGAATTGGCTGTGGCTATTGGAGAGTTTGTTGAGGCCTACAACGACAAGGCGAAACCATTTGTTTGGCGCAAGCGCGAGGTGAAGGGTTCACAACTCAAAAATACTATCGTAAATTTATGCAACTAGACACTAGGAGGTCGGGAGAGTCGGGCCAGATTCTAAATAGCCATACATTATAAAATTTGGTTGACAGCCTCGCCCCCCTGTGATACTCTGACTCCACAAGCTGAATACACCCCGTTAACCCCGGCAAACCCTTAATCCCCGGCCCGGCGAAGCTTTGCCGCATCAAATCAACGGAGATTTTCGCCGCCGATTTTCGGCAAGCCGCCGATGGCGCGGCGTATTTGACATCCGCTCATCATTCGGGGACGACGGCGATGGAGCCTTCGTCCCGCAGCCGCCGGACCATGATGCGGCCCGGCGACGCATCGCCCTTTCGGGCTCAGAAAGCGAGAGCATCATGGCTGATTTCCTGTCCCCTTCGGTCAACTTCATCGGCAAAGGCACCCTCTCCGAAATCGGTCCCCGGACTAAAATGTTCGGCACCAAGGCCCTGATCGTGACCGACAAGGTTCTGGCCGGCCTCGCCGGCGGCCCGGTGGACCGGGTCAAAAAGAATCTGGAAGCCGCCGGCGTGGCCTGCGCCGTTTATGACCAGGTGCCGCCCAACCCCCGCGACACCAGCGTGGCCGACGGCAAGAAAGTCTATCAGGCCGAGAAATGCGACGTCCTGGTCTCCGTCGGCGGCGGCAGCCCCCACGACTGCGCCAAAGGCATCGGCATCGCCCTGACCCACCCCGGCGATCTTTATGAGGATTACGCCGGCATCGAAAAGCTGACCAAGCCCCTGCCCCCGATTCTCTGCGTCAACACCACCGCCGGCACGGGCAGCGAGGTCACCCGCCACTGCGTCATCACCAACACCAAAAAGAAGATCAAGTTCGTCATCGTCAGCTGGCGCAACCTGCCCCTGGTTTCCATCAACGATCCCGAACTGATGCTGGCCAAGCCCCCGGCCCTGACCGCCGCCACCGGCATGGACGCCCTGACCCACGCGGTGGAGTGTTACATCACCCTGGCCGCCAACCCTCTGACCGACGAGTTGGCCCTGAAAGCCATCAAGCTCATCGCCGGCAACCTGCGCCGCGCCGTGGCCTACGGCGACGATCTGGAGGCCCGCGAAGCCATGGCCTACGCCTCGCTCATGGCCGGCATGGCCTTCAACAACGCCGGCCTCGGCTACGTCCACGCCATGGCCCATCAGTTGGGCGGCCTTCTGGACATGGCCCACGGCGTGGCCAACGCCATTCTCCTGCCCCACGTGGAGCGCTGGAACCTCATGGTCAACCCCCGAAAGTTCGCCGACATCGCCGTGGCCATGGGCGAAAACATCTGCGGCCTGGGCATGATGGACGCGGCCGAGAAAGCCATCGTCGCCATCGAGCGGCTCTCCAAAGACGTCGGCATCCCCAGCGGCCTGGCTTCCATGGGCGTCAAGGAATCCGATCTCGAACCCATGGCCGTCACCGCCCTTCAGGACGGCAACGCCGGCTGCAACCCCCGCAAGGGCACCCTGGCCGACATCGTCGCCATGTTCAAATCCGCCATGTAACCAGGGCATAGCCCTGGACCCACCGGATGCTGACGCATCCTCCCCGAACCCGCTTCGCTGGACGGCGGTGGCCGCAACGTTTGGGGGGCCGGGACCATCTTGGTCGTTTGGAGAGCGAGAGGGAGCTGCGCTCCCTCTCATAGATGATCGCTGATTCTAGAGCGTTTTGCATTTTAATCGCCATGTACATCTATAAAAATGATGTCGTGGCGGTGGAAGCCGGGCGGCTTTCTCACGGGAGTTTTTGTGCCCGCAAGTCCATGGGAGCGCCAATCAGTAACGTGTCACTCCTCGACTATGGAACGACTGTTGTTGTAGTCAACAAGAATCATGCCCGTCAGCCGACCCGCCAGGGCTCGCGGCCCGGTAATACTTCGGAGGGCGGCCGCGTGGGCCCCGGCCGCGTCGCCGACGGGAAATCGCGCCACCCGAGACCCTCGCCGGCGGCGCGGTTGGGAGCGGCCGGCCGGAGAAGTTTTACCGGGCCGTGAGCCCGTACGGACACCGACTCGCAACACATTTTTCGTAGCAGATAAATAACCGCGGTTCGGCGGCCAGTAAAAGCCCCTCCCGTCAGCCGAACCAACTGTACGGTCCGCGAGGCCCCGGGGGTGAAATTTTTCGGAGAGAGCCGCGATTTTGACTCCACTTGCTTGAGTCGAAGACGAGTTGTGGAGTCAAAATCGCGAGCGAACGAAGAAAATTTTCACCCCCGGGGCCGGTCCCAGCCACGAATTCCACCGACCTGTCCTTCAAGGATGGATCGTCGCCTTTATTTAATGAGGTGGATATCATGCCGGAACCGGAATTGATCTTGGCGGCTTTCGCCGGCGGCATTTTCGGCGCGGCGGTGGGGGCCCTGTGGGCTTTCTGTCTCTGCGGCTTATTGACTCTGGCGGGCTGTCTGGTCGTTCTCTCCAGTGGCCCGGATTTTCTTCTGCTCCAGGTGGGGCTGGGGCCCGTCTTCGGCCCGCAGGGCGGGGGTTTTCTGGCCGGGGTGGTGGCCGCCTCCTATGCCGCCGGCCTTCGGGGCAACCACCCCACCGGTTCGGGGCGGGATATCCTCAGCCCCCTGATGGGCACCTCCTGGGACGTCCTGGCCGTGGGCGGTGCGGGCGCGGCGGCCGGCGTCCTCCTGGTCCCCGTGATCGGCCGTATCCCCATCTTGCGGGAATTCGATCACCTGGCCTTGGCCATCATCCTGGTCATCTGGGCCGGCCGGTTGCTCTTTCATCGGGAAAGCCCCTTCGGCCGCCGGGAATCCATCAAAAAATACGGCCTGTGGGGCACCGACAACCACGCCCTGTCCTGGGTCGGCTGGATGTCGCCGCCGCCGCTGTTGATTATGATCGGCGCCGGGATGGGCGGCCTCTCCGGCGCGGTGGCCGGGCTCTCCCGGGCCGCCCTGGAGCCGCTGGCCGCGTCAGGCGCGGTCTCGGCCGCCGCCGCCGGCACCGTTCCGGTCATCTTTTGTTGGGCGGTGTCGGCGGTCATGCTGACCGCCCTGCAACTCGGCCAGGGCCCGGTCCAAAAGGTCCCGGTCACCCACGCCATGGCCGTGCTCAGCGCCGTGGTCTTCCTCAAGACCAACAGTCTGGTCGCGGCCGTGATCGGCGGGGTGCTGGCCGCCTTCCTCCAGGAAGCCTGCGCCCGGCTCTTCATCAACCACGGCAGCGACCACCTCGACCCCCCGGCGGCGACCATCGCCTTCGGCGTCTTCTTCCTCAACCTGCTTTTCAAACCCGAATGGCTCAACCTGGCCGGCCGCTTTTGATCTCCCGCCCGCCCGATCCAAGCGTTCGCGTTTCCCTTTGGCGGGAAGCGCGAACATTTTTTTGCTATGGACAAGCGCGGCGAAGCATATTATGATAGCCAAGGGCTTTATGCCAGGAGAAGACGGCGGCGTGACCGCCGGAAAGAGGTGCGCGAATGGTGTTCTGTGATCCGAACCGAAACGGCGCCAAATCGGGAATCTTCATCTTCGCCCTGTCCACCTGCGGGCATTGCCGGGCCGCCAAACGCTTCCTGACCGAACAGGGTGTGGACTACGATCAGGTGGAGGTGGACAATTTGCCTCCCGACCAGATGGATGCGGCCCTGGAGGAAATGTCCCAATACAATCCGGCCCAGACCTTTCCCACCATCGTGGTCGGTTCGCGGGTCATCGTCGGCTTTCTGGAAGACGACCTGCGGCAGGTTCTCAGGAAAATCAAGGGGGCCGGATGAGCGCCGAATCGCCTGCCAAGCCCCGCCTGACCCCGGAGGAACTGTACGCCCGGCTGAAGCCCGTTCAGGAGGCCAAAGGCTATTATTTTCACTCCGACGAGCCTTGGGTGCTGGAAATTCTCGAGGGCGTCCTGACCAACATGGCCCGATACGGCTACGGCTCCTGCCCCTGCCGCCTGGCCACCGGCGACCGGGAGCGGGATAGGGACATCATCTGCCCCTGCGTTTTCCGCGAGGAGGATGTGGCCAAATACGACCGCTGCTACTGCAAGCTCTATGTCAGCCGTGAGGCGGCCGAGGGCCGGAAACAGTTGCCCCCGGTCATCCCCGAGCGCTGGCTTCGGCGGTAATCCGCGGACCGGCGGCGGCCGGCCTCCGCTCCTTATTGGGCCGTCGGCGGATGGCGGCGGCCATCCCGTCGGCCCTTCGGGGCTTTGAAAGTTGTGATTTGCTGGAGTTAAGCGCCCTCTTGGTGAATAAGGTAAGCTACGGGGCGGCCTTCCTGGC
>JAVBLB010000103.1:0-11780 GCA_031553735.1 Candidatus Adiutrix sp. | reverse complement strand
TGGGGGTCCAGGGGGCGAAAGCCCCCGGCGCGGGTGGGTCCAGGGTAGGGTGCGCGCAGCACCCTACCCTCCCGGGCGGCGAAGCCGCGCCGGTGGCGGGGTCCGGGGCAGCGCCCCGGCCGGGCGGGCAAGAGCGCCGCGAAGAAGCGATTGCCCGCCCGGCCCATACGGTAACGTTTGCCTTTGGCGAATCTATCATTTATAATGTGCGGTACGCCTATTTCCGGGCCCGGTCGCGGGGGCGCGGCGGCCAAGGCGCCGCTCCGGGAGACAGTTGCGTCATTTGTTAGTAAATACGGTATATTATAAATATTTGTCGGTCAATTTTTTTGCGATTTCCATTTTAATGACCGATACTCATTCGCGTTGACACGTTCCGACGACAGGTGAACCACCATGAAGCGACTGTTTTCCCTTGCCAGCCTCTGCCTTCTGGCTCTGATCCTGGCCGGCGGCTGCCAGGACCGGCCGGAATCGAAGACCGCCCCCGCCCCGGCCGAGCCGGCCCCGGCCGCCGGGACCGCCCCGGCGGCGCCGACCCCGGTCAACGGCGACACCATGGTCACCGCCTCCATCGGCGAGCCCTCCAACCTCATCCCGGCCCTGGCCAGCGACACCTCCTCGACGGCAATCACCGAGAAGGTCTACAACGGCCTGATGAAGGTCGACAAGGACCTCAACATCGTCCCCGACCTGGCCGAATCCCTGGATATTTCCGACGACGGGCTGACCCTGACTTTCCACCTGCGGAAGGGCGTCCGCTGGCACGACGGCGCGCCCTTCACCTCCCGCGACCCCATGTTCACCTATAAACTGATGATCGATCCGGCCACGCCCACGGCCTACGGCGAACCTTACAAGCAGGTCGTCTCGGCCGAGACCCCGGACGAATACACCTTTGTGGTCCGCTATGAAAAACCCCTGGCCCGGGCCCTGATCAGTTGGTGTTTCAACATCATGCCGGCCCATCTTTTTGAAGGCAAGCCCCTCGACGGCCACCCCCAGGCCCGCCACCCCATCGGCACCGGGGCCTATAAATTCGAGAAGTGGGAGTCGGGCCAGCGCCTGACCCTGACGGCCAACGACGACTATTTCGACGGCCGCCCCCACATCGACCGCTGGGTGATGCGGATCATCCCCGACCTCAACGCCCAGATGATGGAGCTGATGGCCGGCCAGATCGACACCATGGGCCTGACCCCGGACCAGTATGAGGAAAAGGAGGCCGACCCGGCCTTCACCTCCCAGTACAACGTTTTCCGCTACCCCTCTTTCGCCTATACCTACCTGGGCTTCAACCTTCAGGATCCGCGCTTCGCCGACCCGAAGGTGCGCCGGGCCATCGCCTACGCCATCGACAAGCAGGAGCTCATCGACGGCGTTCTCCTGGGCCTGGGCCGCCCGGCCAACGGCCCCTTCAAGCCGGACATGTGGGCCTGCAATCAGGATGTCAAGCCCTATCCCTTCGACCAGGCCAAGGCCAAGGCCTTGCTCGCCGAGGCCGGCTGGCGCGACACCGACGGCGACGGCATTCTGGACAAGGACGGCCAGCCCTTCCAGTTCACCATCATGACCAACCAGGGCAACAAGATGCGCGAGCAGACCGGCCTGATCATCCAGGCCCGGCTGGCCGAGGTGGGCCTGAAGGTCAACCTGCGCATCGTCGAGTGGGCCGCCTTCCTCAAGGAATACCTCGACAAGCGCAACTTCGAGGCCATCGTCATGGGCTGGACCATCCCCATCGAGCCCGACCTCTACGACGTCTGGAATTCCACCAAGACCCGGCCGGGGGAACTCAATTTCGTCAGTTATAAAAATGAGGAAGTGGACCGGCTCATCGACGAGGCCCGCTTCACCCTGGACCAGGCCGTGCGCAAGAAGGCCTATGACCGCATCCAGGAAATTTTCTACGAGGACGTGCCCTACGTCTTCCTTTACGTGCCGGACGCCCTGCCGGCCATCTCCAGCCGGTTCATCGGCCCGGAGGTCGGCCCCGGCGGGGTGGGCATGAACTTCAACGACTGGTACGTGCCGCTGGACAAGCAGCGGTACAAGAAATAAACGCCGCCCCGCCCCGGATTCCCACCCGGCGGGGCGCGGAAAGATATACCTATGCTGACTTTGGTTTCATTCGTGGTTTTGCTGCTGGTTCTGATCTTCGTTCACGAACTGGGGCATTTCGTCGCCGCCAAACTTCTGGGCGTCAAGGTGGAGCGCTTCTCCCTGGGTTTTCCTCCCAAGGCCTGGTCGAAGGTCATCGGTGAAACGGAATATCAACTGGCCTGGCTGCCCCTGGGCGGCTACGTCAAGATGTACGGCGAAGATCCCACCTCGGAGGAGGGCGTGCCGCCGGAAATGCAGAGCCGCTCCTTTTCCCACAAACCGGCCTGGGCCAAGATCATCATCGTCCTGGCCGGGCCGGTGTCCAACCTGATTTTCGCCGCGCTTCTCTTCTGGGGGCTCATCTGGGTGGTGGGCATCCAGCACCTGTCCCCGGTGGTGGGGCCGGTGACCCCCGGCGGCCCGGCCGCCGAGGCCGGCCTGCGGATGGACGACCTCATCGTGGCTGTGAACGGCCGGCCGGCCCCCTATTTCGACCGCCTGGACACCGCCCTGGAAGAAGGGAAGGGCGCGCCGGTGAGCCTCACCGTCCGCCGCCAGGGGCTGGAGGAAACCTATCGCCTGACCCCCAAGCGGATCGAGACCAAGGATCTTTTCGGCGATCCCTTGGTGGTGTATGACGCGGGCCTGTCCCACCGGATGAAGCCGGTGGTCGAGCGGGCGATCGAAGGCAAGGCCGCGGACCGGGCCGGGCTCAAGAGCGGCGACCTGATCCTGGCCATCGACGGCCGCCCCACCCCGGACTGGCAGGACGTGCTCCTGGCCATCCAGGGGCCGCCGGAGGAGCGGGGATCCACCACGCCCCGGGCCGTCAAGCCCCTGGTTTTCACCGTCGAGCGCGACGGCCGGGAGCTGACCCTGGAGATGACCCCGGACCTGGTCACCGGCCTCAACAGCTCCGGCGACGTCACCTACACCCCGATGGTGGGGATGGAATCCCGGGCCCCGGTGCTGACCGAGGAGGTGGGCTTCTTCCGGGCCGCCGGCCTGGGGGCGGCCGAGGCCGCCAACATGATCAAGCTGACCCTCCTGTCGGTGCAGAAACTGGTCACCGGCCAGGTTTCGGCCAAGACCCTGGGCGGCCCCATCCTCATCGCCGAGGTCACCGGGGACCGGGCCCGGGCCGGGCTGACCCCGCTGTTGAACCTGGCGGCTTTCATCAGCATCAACCTGGGCATTCTCAACCTTCTGCCCATCCCCATGCTCGACGGCGGCCAACTGGTCTTCTTCCTCATCGAGGCCCTGCGCCGCAAGCCCCTGAGCCTGCGCTTCCGTGAGGTGGCCCAGTGGGTGGGGGTGGTGCTGCTGGGACTCCTGATGGTCACGGTCTTCTATAACGACATCGGCCGGCTGATCACCCGCTTTTCCGCCCCGCCGACCGCCGTGGAGCGGCCGGCGGAGGTGCCGCCGCCTCCGGCGCCCGTCCCGGCGCCGGCCGGCGGGGAGCAGCCATGAAGCCCCTGACGGTCCTGGCCTGGGATACGGCCACCCCCTGGTGCGGCCTGGCCCTGGAGCGGTTTGACGGCCCCGGTCAGGGGCGCGGCCTGGGCCGCTTCACCAGTTCGGAGGGCACCCACTCCCAGATGCTGCCCGTTCAGGCGGCCCGGCTGCTGGCCGAGGCCGGCCTGACCCCGGCCGATCTGGACCTGGTGGCCGTGGGACGGGGGCCGGGCAGTTTCACGGGCCTGCGCACCGGCCTGGCCCTGGCCAAGGGGCTGGCCATGGGGGCCGGCCGGCCGGTGTTGGGCCTCTCCACCCTGGAAGTGGTGGCCGCCCAGGCTCTGGCCGAGGGCCTGGCCCCGGACGGGCTGGTGGCCCCGGTGGTCGACGCCCGCCATCAACAGATTTTCACCGCCCTGTATCAGGCCCGGCCCGGCGGCGGGTATCCGCTGGAGTGTCTGGCGGAGCCCCGGCCGATTTTTCCGGCCGATCTGCCGGCTTTCCTGGCCGGGGCCGCCTCCGATCTTCGGATCACCGTGGCCGGTCCGGCCCTGGAACTGGTCCGAAAGGCCTGGCTTCCGGCCTGGCCCGGCCGGTTGATTCCGGCGCCGGTCGCGGCGGCTCCCGAAGCCTTCCGGCTGGCCGATCTGGCCCGGATTCTGTTCGAAGAAGACCCCGAGGGCGCCCCGGACCGGTTCCCGCCGATACCCCTGTATATTCGCCAGCCTGACCTTCGAAAGTCCGGCGTGGCGATGCGTTGAACGCCGGCAGATTCATATTCACAGCCGATAAACATCCCATCGACCAAACCCGAGGAATTACCGCATGTCAAGTCAAGCCTCCAGCAAGTACTACCCAAGTCTGAGCAAAATGTCGCCGGTCCGGGCCATCGCCGAATCGGCCTTCAATCTGAAAAATAACGGTATCTGTCCCCGGGTGGTGAGCCCGGCCGAGGCCTATGAGATGGCCTGCCAACTGCCCTGGGTCACGGTCACCGATCTGCCCATGGATCCGGGCCGGGCCGAATTTCTGGGGCTGGACGCGGAATCGGCCCGGGTCATCGTCGACAACCACGGGGCCACGGTGGGGCGCTCGGCCTCGGCCCGGGTTTTCTATAACCGGCTGAACAAGGGCCAGAAGGATACCTGCGAATCGATCTTGCGGGAAGGCGTCTACAATCTGCAGCGGAATCACGACCTGATTATCGGCGAGGGCGTGGTGGGGACGGATCCGGCCCTGCAATTCAAGGCCCGGCTGCTGACCACCGAAGAGGACGCGGCCAACCTGTTTTTCTGGTTCGCCAACTTCACTCCCCTGGAGGCCGTGCCCGATTACGAAAGCTCGACCCCGCACCCGGTGCAGGACATTCTCTTCGTCTCCTACCCCGAGTGGGAAGCCCCGAACAACTGCCCCTGGGGCCAGGCCCTGGTGGTGGTGGACGAAGTCCACAACACCATCTTCAACTTCGGCCTCCGCTATTTCGGCGAGCGCAAGAAGGGCACCCTGACCCTGGCCTGGACCGGGGCCCAGCGCATGGGCCACGTCTCGGCCCACGGCGGCATCAAGGAGGTGGATTTCGCGGGCTGTCCCGAGTTTGCCCACCGGGGTAAGCAGGTCATTGCCTTCTACGGCCTGTCCGGCAGCGGCAAATCCAGCCACACCAACAGTCTGGACAACGGCGGGGCCCTGCCGGCCGGCTTCACCCGCCGCATCGCCCATGACGACGCTTTCCAGATCGACGTGAAAAACAAGCTCTGTTACGTCTGGGAACCCACCCTCTTCGACAAGACCGACAGCCGGGAACTCGACCACCCCGACTGGAAGCACTGCATCGGGGCCATGAACAGCCACGTGGTCGAGGTGGACGGCCGGATCCTCCCCTACGGCATGGATTCCCGCAACTCCAACGGCCGGGCCATTTTCGCCCGCGAGCTCCTGGGCGAGACCACCAACCGCATCGGCTTCCCCGATTCCATCGGCTGGTTGATGAAGGACAACACCCTCCCGCCCATCGTCAAGATCTCCGGCATCGACCTGGCCGTGGCCCTGGGGGCCACCCTGATGACCAAGCGCACGGCCGCCGAAAACATCTCGCCGGATGAGATGAAGAAGCTGGTCTTCGAGCCCTTCGCCAACCCCTTCCGGGTCTATCCGCTGTATGAGGACTGCCTGGGCTACGCCAAGGTGTTCGAAAACGGCTGCGAATGCTACGTCTGGAGCGGCGGCGGCGGCGGCTGGTGGGACGGCGACGATCAGCGCTCCAAGCCCGTGCCCCTCAAGACCTCCTTGGCTCTCCAGACGGCCGTGTTGACCGGCGTTTTGCAGTGGGAGCCCTGGGATCTGGTCGACGGGGCCTGGCTGCCCACCCGGGAATCGGTGGAAAAGATCCTGCCCGGCTACTCCGACGCCTACAACCCGGCCGCGGTGCCCAACCGCATGGAATACCTGGCCATTCTCATGGATCGTTTCGCCCAGCGCATCACCTTCCTGGAAAACAGCGACATCCGGGAACGGCCGGAACTGCTGGCCCGGCTGGTGGCCTCGCTGAAGGTCAACGCGTAAACGTCTGAGACGGCGCGAGCAACCAGGCGGCTCCTCCGGCCTTTTTGAGGCTTCGCGGAGGGGCCGCCCTTTTGTGGCAACTCGGCAACGGATCGCGCGGGCCGCCGCGCGGTCGGCGAGGTCATTGTGAAGCAGTCGTCCCAGGCCGCCGGTGTGGCGACCATGGTGCTGTCCTCCCTGTTGTTCACCACCAGCGACATCTGCATCAAGGTCCTGGCCGAGGGGTTGAGCCCCTGGCAGATCACCGCCGGGCGGGGGCTGTTGGGGCTGGCGCTGGTGGTGGCGCTGACCGGGTTCAATCCGCGCCCCTTCTTGATCCGCCAGTGGCCGGTGCAGTTGGGGCTGGGGGCGGCCGGGGCCCTGGGCTTCACCTGTTTCATCGTGTCCATCAAATACCTGCCCCTGTCCATCGCCATGCCCCTGGCTTACGTGTTCCCGGCGATCGGCGCCTTCCTGTCGCCGTTGATCAACAAGGAAAAACCCAACCGGAGCGACTGGCTGGCCATCGCCCTGGCCCTGGCGGCCGTCATTTGCCTTTCGCGGGGCGCGCAGGAAGATCAGCAGGCGAGCTTCTTCGGTTTTGCTTTCGGCCTGATCGGGGCCTTCTTCGTGGCCCTGATGACTAACCTGGCCCGCCGCCAGACCCGGACGGTGTCCCTGCGGGCCAATATGTTTTACCTGTGTCTCGGGAATATCGCCATCTGCCTGCCCCTGGTTTTTCTCCTGGATGCCCCGGTCGTGCCCGTGCCCCGGGACCTCGGCCGGCTGTTTCTGGTCATCGCCCCGGCCTCGATCCTGGGATTCATCCTGATGTTCGTCGCCTATCGCCACCTGAACGCGTTTCGCGGGGCGACCATCCTGATGCTGGAGGCCGCGCTGGCCTGCGTCTACGGGGTGGCGATGCTGGGGGAGCCGCTGACCGGCTTCATGGTCACGGGGGGGGTCTTGATGATGGCCAGCGCGCTTTTGATCAGCGGATACCGGCTGCCCTCGGCGGGCATGGTGAGGGGGCTGAACCGGCTGAAGCGGCGGAATACGTCGTCGTCATGACGGCTCTTCGGCCTCCCCTTCGGATGGGGGCAGAGTGTTGAGCAGGGCGGTGAAGGCGTCCGAAGAGTGGATTTCTATGGCCTTGTCTTTGACGACACAGGGCAGGGCGACGAATCGTCCCTCGCGGTACCAGTACAGGTTCGGGCTCACCGAGCCCGGCCCGGCGGTGTAGAGGTTGTGGCAGACCAGTACCAGCCTGCCGATGATTTCCAGAGCCGCCAGGGATTTGATGGGGTGAATCAGGGCCGCCTGGCGATGCGGCACGCCGATGACCGCCCCCCCGGGGCCGAGCAGGTCTTCATCCCGCTCCAGGTCGAAAATGATGTTCGGGGCAAAGTAGTGGTCGGCCCCGAACAGCCAGAAGCCGCTGCTTTTCACTGGTTGCCACTGTCTTTCGGATGAATAGTTGCGCCTGACGTTGGCCCGGGCCAGTTCGAACAGTTCATCCTCCGTGCGCTCCCAGCGGGCGGCCTCGTCGGGGTTGAGGGTTCTGACGGCGTCCGGCAGGTCGAAAACCAGGTGGGCGTACAGCCCTTCGGCGACTTCCCGGAACACGGCCCAGTCGTGAACCTGGCTGTGGTAGTCCTCGCCCTGGAGGCGGACGGCCAGGTACTCTTTGACCTTTTCGAAGTCTTGAACTTCGGTATCGAAATTTTTGAAGAATTCGTTCGTTTTTTTAAAGCTGCGAAAATAGGCTTCCACGATGCCGGGATACCTCTCGGGCCGGCCCTGGGCGCAGCTCTGGGCCAGGTTCAGGAGCCCCACCCGCTCGCAGCCGAAGGGATTCTCGCCATAAAACAGCACCAGGCCGTCGTCGATTTTATGGTCCGGCCCACCGTTCGATTTTAAAAAACCGGCCAGGGCGTCCATGAATGTTTTGTACTGACCCTGGTCCATGAAGGAGGCCCACTGGGGTACTTTGTTCTTTTTAAAAAAACCGAACATGCCGGCCTCCCCATAAAACGTTGAAGTGGAAAAAGTATATTGAGAGTATACCATATGACCGTCTGGTTTCAAAAAAAATCCGGGCGACTGGAACACCAGTCGCCCGGATTTTTTCGATCAACAGGTTGGTTTACTCGCGTGGTTCCCGGGAATCCTTGAAAAAGTGATAAAAATACTGGCCGCCGGACCAGTAGGTGATGGCCAGGGCGACGTAGAGCATGACGGTGCCGATGGCCCCGGTGTCGGCCCACAACAGGGAGTGGTGCCACAACAGGCAGAAGAGGGCGATGTTCTGGGCCAGGGTCTTGCGCTTGCCGGAGTCGGAGGCGCTGATGACCAGGCCGCGCTCGGCGGCGATGGCCCGGAGGCCGGTCACGGCCACTTCCCGGGCGATGATGAGAAAGGTCACCCAGGCCGGCACCCGGCCCAGGGGGATGAGCATGATCAGGGCGGCCGCGACCAGGAGCTTGTCGGCCAGGGGGTCGAGGAACTTGCCCAGGGTGCTGACCAGGTTGTACTTGCGGGCCAGGTGCCCATCGAGGAGATCCGTCAGGGCGGCCAGGAGATAAATGAGGGCCGTGACCGCCGAGATGGCGTAGCCGCCGTCGGGATAGAGGGTCAGAAGGACCACGATCACCGGGATGGCGGCCAGACGGCCCAGGGTGATCAAGTTGGGCAGCTGCGGATGGCGGACGAACCGGTTCCAGTTCATGGCGTTCCCCTGGCGGAATCAAAATTGCGATTTAAAATTCGGCGGAATCAGAATTGTAATTTATAACGCTCATAATTGCGCAAAACGATGACGACGTAGTTTTGGGTTTCGGCGATGTCCGGCACCCGCCACTTTCTGGCCACCCGCTCGGGCCCGCAGTTGTAGGCGGCGACGGCCAGCTCCAGGTCGCCGCCGAAACGGTCGAGCATCCGCCGCAGATACCGGCTGCCGCCCATGACGTTGTCTTCGGGGTCGAAGGGGTCGCGCACGCCCATTTCCCGGGCCGTGGACGGGATCAGCTGCATCAGGCCCTGGGCCCCGGCCCAGGAGACGGCCCGCGCGTCGAAGGCCGAGTCCGATTTGATGACCTCGGCGATCAAAGCCGGGTCGAGGTGGTAGATGGCCGAGGCCCGCATGATGATCGGCCGCAGGCTGTCGTGGGTGAAGCGCGTCCGGGGGCCGGCCAGACCCCGCTGGACCTTGACCACCACGGTGAAAAGCCGGTAGCGCGGATCGTCGGGCGCGTTGGTCACGTGTTTGTGCCCGTCCTCGTCCTGGAACATGTAATAGGAGAGGGTCCGGGTGTCGCCGCCGGCCGCCTGGGGGGCCAGCGAAGCGGTGGCCTGCGGCGGGGAGGGCGGCGGCGCCAGTTCGACGTCGGAAGGCAGGATCTCCCTTCGCACCGGTTCCGGCATCCAGTACGGACGGTCGTCTTGCTCCTCGATCTTCGCCCAGTAAGGCTGGGCCTCCCGGGCGTCTTCCTGCTGCAGCCAATAGGGCCGCTCGGCTTCCGCCGTTTCCAGTTGGAAATAGGGCCGCTCGACGGGCGAATCCTCCACCAGCCAATATGGTTTTTCCCGTGGGGCGGAGTCAGGGCCGAGCTCGTCGGCGTCCAGGTTCCGCGGCCGGGCCGGGGCGGGGAGGTCGGTCACTTCCACGCCGGGCCGGGGCTCCGGATCGCCCCGGACGACCAAGGTCTTGCGGCCCTGGTTGTCCACCAGCACCCCGGCGGTGTCGTCGCCGAAGAGCAACTGGGTCTGGCCGTCCGACTGATTCATCATCACGTTCGGCGGGTCTTCGCCCCGGATGACCAGAGTCTTGTTGCCCCGCCCGTCCACGATGATTTCCGGGGGATAGGCCTTCTGCCCTCCGGGGGCGAAAGCGCCGGCCGGCCGGTCCGTTTTTTCCGGCCCCGGGGGCGGCCCGTCGGCCTTTTTCCGCTCTTCCACCGGTTTCCCGGGCGTTTTTCGCGTTTGACCGTCGGGTTTTTCAGTTTTCTTCTCAGCGGCCGCCGGCCGCTCCGCAGTCGGGGGGGCGAAAAGGGCGGGCGCGGAATCGGCCGCGGCCGCGGTTCCGGCGCCGAAGCCGGAACCCGCGCCCATGGTCAGCGCTCCGCAGACGATCGCGTTGAGAAGTGCCCTGTTCACGTCTCCGTTACTTACTTCTTTTCCACTTTGGCGTGGTCGGCCAGGAAGGTGGCCAGGCCCTTGTCGGTCAGGGGATGGCTGGCCAGTTCCCGAATGACCTTGAAAGGAATGGTGGCGATGTCGGCCCCCAGCAGCGCGGCCCGCAGCACGTGCTGGGGCGAGCGGACGCTGGCCACGATGATTTCCGTCTCGAAGCCGTAATTGCCGTAAATATTGATGATCTCCTCGACCAGTTCCATGCCGTCGTGCCCCACGTCGTCGAGGCGGCCGACGAAGGGGCTGACGAAGGCGGCCCCGGCCTTGGCCGCCAAAAGGGCCTGGAGGGGCGAAAAGACCAGGGTCTGGTTGATCTTGACGCCTTCGGCGGACAAGACGCCGGTGGCGGCCAGCCCGTCCATGGTCAGGGGCAGCTTCACGGCCACGTTGGGGGCCAGGGCGGCCAGGCGGCGGCCCTCTTCGATCATGCCTTTGCTGTCGACGGCCAGCACTTCGGCGCTCACGGGCCCCTCGGTCAGGCCGCAGATGGCCCGGATGTGGTCGTCTTGCTTGCCGATGCCTTCCTTGGCCATGAGGCTGGGGTTGGTGGTGACGCCGTCGAGAAAGCCGAAGGCGGCCGCCTGTTTGATTTCTTCAAGATTGGCCGTGTCGATAAAAAATTTCATCTGTATTCACCTGTTTATGAGTGCCGAGCCTTAATGGTAAAGTCTGCGGTCGCGGTTTTCATGGACATGGTCCGGGGCGTATGAACTCCCCGTCCCGGTTGGACTTCGGGGCCGGGCCTCAGCGGTTGGCGGCCAGGAAGCGGTCGCGGTTTTCCAGGTTGAGGAAATACAGCGTTTCGCCGCCCCGGCTGAGGCTGATGGCCTCGCTTTTAGGAAAATATATCCCGGTCAGGGCGTCGCGCACCAGTTCCTGGGCTTCGTTCCCGGCCCGGAGCGGCCGGCCGTAGCCCCGCACCACCCAGAAGATGAGCGCGAACAAAATGGCGATGATGAGCAGTCTGGACATACGTTCGCTCGATCGGCGGCCCGGACCTCGAAGGGCCATGCGCCTGTGTGGACCGGCCGCGTCGGCCGGGGCGAAGGAGTAATATTCCTTCATCCTCATTTGGCACATAAGCAAAAGCCGGGCCGAATCCGGTCAGTCCCGGGCGGGCCCCAATTTTTTGATCCCCTGCCCGGCGGGGTCGGCGGCCGCCAGAAGCTCGGCCGCCGTGCGCCCCAGAAGCGGGTGCCGCCAGAGCGGCATCACCTCGGCCAGGGGGGCCAGGACGAAAAGCCGCTGGTGGAGGCGCGGATGGGGCACGATGAGTTCCGGCGGCTCATCCACCACCAGGTCGCCCTGAGCCAGAAAATCCAGGTCGATGACCCGGGGGCCGCAATGTTCCAGCCGCCGCCGGCCCATGTCCAGCTCGACGGCCAGAAGGGCGGCCAAAAGGTCGCGCGGGGCCAGCCGGCTTTCGAAAAAGGCCACCGCGTTGTGATACCAGTTCTGGTCCTTCGGCCCGCCCTGGGGTTCGGTCA
>JAVBLB010000113.1:0-39809 GCA_031553735.1 Candidatus Adiutrix sp. | reverse complement strand
TGCAGGACGCCAAAGTTTTTGAAAAACAGGCGGAGACTGATTTTTCAAAAACTTGCGGGCGGAGGAAGACCGCCGCCATACCAATTTGCAATCAAATTCAATGCAATTTGATTGCAACTTGGTATAAACTTATTCGGAGTGATTTGGCCAAAGCGCCAAATCACACGGACTTGGTCGTCCGGGAAAGAATATGTTTAACCGCCGGAACTCTATCAATCCCACTCGCCGAGGTGTTCCGGGGTCAGGCGGGGCTCCAGGCGTCCGCTGTAAAGGTGGCGGATGATGCCGTCCACCAGGCCGACTTTGGGAATGATGAAATGCCTGACCCGGCACACCCGGCCGATGGTCAGGAAGATGTGCAGGGCCGGCACGATGACGTCGGCCCGGTAGGAGTTCATTTTATAGCGGGCCAGGCGCTCTTCGAAGCTCAGGACGGCCAGTTCCCGGTGGAACTTGTCGAGGCTGGCGAAATCGACGGCTTCGCCGTCTTTTTTGCCCAGCAGCTTCAAGGTCTTGTTGATGTTGCCGCCGGAGGCGATGACGTCTACCGGGGCGTACTGGTCGCGGATATCCTGGAGGCGCCGGGTGAAATTTTCCTCGTCCGCTTTGGTCACCGCCCCGGCCAGGAGCCTTAAGGTACCGATGGGAAAGGAAAAATCGGCCTCCCGCTGGTGGCGGCAGTAAACCACCACCTCGGTGGAACCCCCGCCCACATCCACATGCAGGTAATTTTTGTCCTTGTCCATCACCCCGTCGAGGGAGCCGGCGGCGAAAACCAGGTCGGCCTCATCGGATCCGGTGATGATGTCTATCTTGAGGCCGGCCATCTCCTGGACCAGGGCGACGACCTCGGGGCCGTTTTCCGCCTCGCGCATGGCGCTGGTGGCGCAGGCCCGGTAGTGGCGGACGTTGAAGACGTGCATCAGGTGGATGAAGGCCCGCATGGTTTCGATGAGCCGGCGGATTTTTTCGCCGCCGATGCGGCCGATGGTGAAGACGTCTTCCCCCAGGCGCACCGGCACCCGGATATAGGCGTTTTTTTTGAGCGCCTTCTTCTCTTCAAAGTCCTCGATATTGTTTATTAAAAGGCGAATGGCGTTCGAACCGACGTCGATGGCGGCGATGGATTCTATTTTCATACCCGTATCTGGCCTTTCCGGCCCCAAAGGGGCGATGCGCCGCCGCAACCGCGTCATGGGCGGGTTACGTCGGCCGGGATGGAGGTTCGATCGCCTCCATCTTTAATTCATCCTGAGCCGGGCGGCGGTCGTCGTGGCTCGGATCACAGACTCTCAGGGCACCGCGTTGCGGTAGTATTCATAGGCGGCGGTCTGGGCGCGGACCCGTCCCGCGCCGTCCCGGCTCACGTAGGTATTGATCCCCATTTCGGCCAAGTCGCGGGCCTTGACGTTGTCGGACCACTGTAGGTCAAAGAAATCCCGGAGCGTGCGCTTGAGGCTTTCGGAAAGGATGGGCGCGGCCACCTCCAGGCGCTTGTCGAGGTTGCGGGTCATCCAGTCGGCGCTGGAGATGTAGATCTCCTCCTGGCCGTCGCCGCCGAAAATGACGAAGCGGGAGTGTTCCAGGAAGCGGTCGACGATGCTGACGGCCCGGATGTTTTCGCTTAAGGATTCCACCTGGGGCATCAGGCAGCAGACCCCCCGGACGATGAGCCGCACCTGCACCCCGGCCCGCCCGGCCCGGTACAGAAGACGCACCAGCCTTTCGTCGGTCAGGGTGTTGCACTTGAGATGGATGTAGGCCGGCCGGCCCTGCCGGGCGTTGCGGATCTCGCGGTGGACGAGTTCTTCGAAACGGTCGCGCATGAAATACGGGGCCACCAGCAGCCGTTGGCAGCGGAAGTGCCGGTGGGGCCGGATCAGGAACTCGAAGATGCTCCGGGCGTCGGCGGCGATTTCGGGGTGGGCGGTGAAGAGCCCGAGGTCGCTGTATTGCCGGGCGGTGGCCTCGTTGAAGTTGCCCGTGCCCACGTAGACATAGCCGACGCTCCGGCCGGCCTCCCGGCGCTCGACCAGCACCAGCTTCCCGTGCACCTTCAGGTCCCTCAGGCCGTCCAACACCTTGACGCCCGCCCGCTGCAACAGGTTCACGCTCTCCAGATTCTGCTCCTCGTCAAACCGGGCCATCAGCTCCACCAGGGCCACCACGTTCTTGCCGTTGCCGGCGGCGTTGACCAAGGTGTTCAGCACCTTGGAGCGCTCGGCGGTCCGGTAGAGGGTGATGTAGATGTTGGTGACCTTGGGGTCGATGGCCGCCTCGCGCAAAAAATCGACGAAGTGGCTGAAGGTGTGATAGGGGTAGTTCAGAAGCACGTCTTTTTTGCGGATGACCTTGAGAATGCTGGAAACGGGGCTGAGATCGGGGTGGCGCAGGGGCGGGGTCGGGGCCTCTTCGAGATCCGGGCGCACCCGGGGAAACTTCATCAGATCCCGCATCATGTGGTAACGGGCGCCGGCGGACAGGAGGGCGCGGTCCATCCGGAGCTTGCGCACCAGAAGGTTCAAGAGGTCGGCCGGCATCTTTTCGTCATAGACCAGCCGCACCGGGCTGCCCTGGAGACGGTCGGCCAGGCCTTTTTCCATCTTCTCCACCAGGCTGGTGGAAACGTCGTCATCCAGGATCATCTCCGCGTCGCGCATGATTTTGAAGGTGTGGGCGCTGATGTGGTCGTAATTGAACATGAAGAAGATGTCGGGCAGGCACAGGCGGATGAGGTCGTCGATCAGGATGAGGTCGCGGTGGCCCGGGGGGGAGGGCAGCTCGATGAAGCGCGGGCAGTCGCTGGAAACCGGGATGCGGATGATGGCGTAGCGGGCGTGCCGGCCTTTGAGCATTTTCACGCCGTGGTAGATGCGGTCGTCCGGCAGCACCGGGATGGGCGCGCCGGGGTTGACGATCAGGGGCACCAGCCGCAGGCTGACCACCGAGGCGAAGTAGTCGAGGCTGAAGCGGCGCTGTTCCTCGGTGAGCAGCTCCTCGTTGACCAGCCGGATGCCCTGTTCCTCCATCTCCCGGGCGATGCCCTGAAAGGTCCGGGCGTATATCTTCTGGTTCTGGTGGATCTTGGCGCTGACCAGGGTCAGCAGTTCCCCCGGCCGGTAGCCGCCGGTGAGCCGCCGGGCGCTTTTGAGCTTCGACCGGGCCATGCGCCGGAGGCCCGCCAGCCGCACTTTGATGAATTCGTCCTGGTTGGCGGAATAAATTCCCAGGAACCGCAGCCGCTGCATCAGCGGCACGGCGGGATCGCAGGCCTCCTGCAACACCCGGTCGTTGAAAGCCAGCCAGCTCAACTCCCGGTTATTGGTGGGGGTCATGGTCGCGTCACCCTCGATGGACGCCGGCGAGCGCGGGCCCGCCGGGTTTTGGCGCGGCCGGGGTTCCGCCAGCCGCGCCTTTCGGGGAAATGACGGAAGGGGCCCGCCGGGGCCCCTTCCGTGCGCCGTCAGAAGGGCTTGCCGATCACGGCCGCGTTTTCCAGGTCTTCTTCGATGCGCAGGAGGCGGTTGTATTTGGCGATGCGCTCGCTGCGGGACAGGCTGCCGGTCTTGATCTGCCCGGCGTTGGTGGCCACGGCCAGGTCGGCGATGAAGGTGTCTTCGGTTTCGCCGCTGCGGTGGGAGATGACCGAGGTGAAGCCGGCCTTGTGGGCCATCTCGATGGCTTCCAAGGTCTCGGTTACGGTGCCGATCTGGTTGAGCTTGATGAGGATGGAGTTGCCGGCCTTTTCCTTGATGCCCCGGGCCAGGCGCTTGGTGTTGGTGACGAACAGGTCGTCGCCCACCAACTGCATGTTGCCGCCCATGGTCTGGGTGAGCTTGGTCCAGCCGGCCCAGTCGTCTTCGGACAGGCCGTCTTCGATGGAGCGGATGGGGTATTTCTTGGCCCAGGCTTCGTAGAGGGCGATCATGTCCTCTACGCCATGGGCCGATTTGTCGCTCTTGGCGAAGACGTATTTCTTCTTCTTGGCGTCATAGAATTCGGAAGACGCGGCGTCGAGGCAGATGACCACGTCGGCGCCGGGCTTATAGCCGGCGGCCTTGATGGCCTTGACGATGTAGTCCAGGGCTTCGTCGTTCGACTTGAAGTTGGGGGCGAAGCCGCCCTCGTCGCCCACGGAGGTGCTGAACTTGGCGTCGTTGAGCAGCTTTTTCAGGGCCTGGAAGACTTCGGCCCCGCAGCGCAGGGCTTCGGCGAAGGTGTCGCCGAAGAGGGGCATGATCATGAATTCCTGAAAATCCACGCTGTTGTTGGCGTGGGAGCCGCCGTTGATGATGTTCATCATGGGCCGGGGCAGTTCCTTGGCGTTGGCCCCGCCCAGGTAGCGATACAGGGGCAGGCCCGCGGCTTCGGCCGCGGCCCGGGCCACGGCCATGGAGACGCCCAGGATGGCGTTGGCCCCCAATTTGGATTTGGTTTCGGTCCCGTCCAGTTCGATCATGGCCCGGTCCAGGCCGGCCTGGTTGAAGCCGTCAAGGCCCAGGATGGCCGGGGCGATGGTTTCGTTGACGTTCCTCACCGCGTTTTTGACGCCCTTGCCGCCGTAACGCTTTGGATCCTTGTCGCGCAGTTCCAGGGCCTCGTGCTGACCGGTGGAGGCCCCCGAGGGCACGGCGGCCTGGCCGAAGTAGCCGTCTTCCAGCCAGACGTCCACCTCCAGGGTGGGGTTGCCCCGGGAGTCGAGAATTTCACGGGCATGGACATCGATGATCGGGTACATAGTTTGCCTCCATGGTTGACGCGTGACGGTGCCCCGGAAGGGCGATACGCCGCCGGACCGCGTCATGGCCCGGCGGCGGCGGCCGGGACGGAGGCTCGACAGCCTCCGTCCTTACGGGCCGCAATCAATTTATCGCGAGCCGCCTCCGGCCTCCCGAAGGAGAATGAAGGCCCGGCCCTGAACGCTCAGGAGCGTGGGCTCCACCACATATTCGCCGGCGGCGTCGAAACTGAAGGGGCCGGTGGCCCCGGGGACCGGCCCGCCCTGGCTCAGGGCCCGGCGCACGCCCTCCCGGGTGTTGGCCCCCTGCCCCAGGGCCTTGATGACCGCCAGGCCCGCGTCATACCCGTAGGCCGCGAACTGATCCGGGGCGTGGCCGTAGGTCGACTGGAAGTTGGCGATGAACCGCCGGCTCTCCTCCCGCTGGCTCAGCTCGCTGAGGGCCACCGGGATGACCGCGCCCTGGATGTAACGCGAGGAACTGGCCAGGAAATCCTGGTTGAACCACAGCGAGGACCCGAGATACTGCATCCGGGTGACGTCGTGAAAGGCCATCTGGGCCAGGATCTGGGCCGAGGCGGCCGGGGAGTCGGGGAGATACAGGGCGGTGAAATCGGTCTTGGCCTGGTAGGTCGAAGCGACCTTGCGGGCCACCTGGCCGCCGGTGAGCCGGGAGACCACCGAGCCCCAGTCGGTGGCCTTGGGGTCATACCCTTCGGCCACGGTGACCTGGGCGCCCAGCCGCCGGGCTTCGTTTTCAAAATAGGTGCGCATGGGCCGGCCGTAGTTGTCGTCCGGGTAGAGGATGCCCAGGGCCTGCTGGCCCTGGACCTGGGCGGCATAGCGGGCCACGGCCTCGGCTTGGTGTTTGGGGGTCAGGAAGAGCCGGAAGACGTTGGGCCCGACGCCGGGGAGGTCGGTGCGCTGGCTGATGGCGATGAGCGGCAGGCCCGCCCGGTTGGCCGCCTGGGCCGCCTGGGCCGCCTCGCGGCTCAAAAACGGCCCCACCACCGCCAGCACTTTGGGATCGGCCGCGGCTTCGGCCACCAGGCGGGCGGCTTCCTCCGGGGAACCCCGGCTGTCGAGGACATTCAGGCCCACCGAACCGGCGGCGGCGAAACCGCCGACGGCCAGCTTCAAGCCGGAGACTATCTCCTGGGCGTATGGCGAGGCGCTGTCGCCGGTCAGGGGCAAGATCACGGCGATGGTGACGTTGCCGATGGTCCCCAGGTTGCCCATGGTGGCCTGGACGGCCGGCGCGGCCAGGGCCGTGGTGGCGGTCAGGCGGGGATCGTAGTTCTCCCCGAAGGCCAGGGGGGGGAGGCTCCCCTGGCCGTTCGCGGCCGCGACCACGGCGGCCACCTGGGGTTTGAGCTTGTTGGAGGCGAAGTAATGGTCAAAATACTGGGCCAGGGCCACGGTCCGGTCGCGGTTGCCGCTTTCGGCGGCCTGGCGGGCCAGGAGATAGGTGGCCTCGGGGCCGGGGAAGTTCTGGCCGTATTGCTTCTGGACCTGTTCCAGGGCGGTGGGGCTGAGGCGGACCAAGCTGGCCAGGGCCCCCGCTTCGGCCGCGCTCTTGGTCGGGCCGCTGGTCGAACGCCAGACGGTCAGAAAATTGCCGGCCGCTTCGGTGAAGCGGCCCAGGGTCCACTGGCTCTGGGCCAGGGTCAGGCGCAGCCCGCCCTGTCGAACGGCGTCGCTTTCCTTGGCCAGAAGCGAGGCGGCCAGGCTCTCGGCCCGGGCCGCCTCGCCCTGAGCCAGATAGACCGCCGCCAGCCGGGGCTGGGTTTCCCGGGTGAACTGGCCGCCGGGAATTTCCCGGTTCAGGCGCTCATACGCGGCGGCGGCTTCGTTGAACTGCCCGGCTTTTTCGGCCGACAGGCCATAGGAGGCCAATATCGTTTCCAACTGGGGCGGATTGGGCACGGCCTGGAGATATTTTTTATATCCTTCGGCCGCCGCCTGATACTGCCCCTGGTTATAGGCCGCCTCGGCCGAGGCCAGAAGGGCGTCCGGGCCGCTGACCCGGCCGCCGCCGGGCGCGGTGCCGGAGGAGTTGGTGGTGGTCGGCAGGCACGCCGCGCAGAAAGCCAAAAGGGTCAGCAGGAGGGCTATGGTGATGAAACGCTTCGCTTCCATGGGTGTTCAAATCCTTGAGGCATCGGGCGAAAGATCGGCGCTCGTTTTATGTTTCGAGGCCGGCCGCCGTGATTTCATCGTGAAGATGCCGCATCATCGGCGTATGGTCCGCGGAGATTTCCTTTTATACCACTTTTGCACCGGGCGAAATGTGGTTAAAAAATGGAATTGTGGAATTCAGAACGCTTTTAACTTAAAGGTCATGGGCATGAAGTTAAAAAATGCCCGGATGTTGGCGCGTTTTGTTTAAATGTTATGTGGCGATTCAATGCAAAACGCTTTAAAATCCGAGTTGGGCCAAAAGATCGTTGACCGCATGCTGGTCGAGGCGGGCTTCGGCGCCGGGCCCCGCCAGGGCCGAGCCGTCGCCGGCGAGCTTTTCCAGGGCCCGGTCGACTTCCGCCTGGGCCATTTGCTCCGCCTGGGCGGCCTTGACTTCCTGCCCGCCGCTTTCCCGGTGCATCTTCATCTTGGCGTCGACCGACACCAGGATTGACAGAAGCTGCATCTGGATGTCGCCCAAGAGGGCGATCACTTTCATGATGCGCTGCCCGGACAGATCCTGAAAGGACAGGGTCTCCAGGATACGGGTCAGGTGCCCGCCGGTCTGGTGGATCAGCTTGTGGGCCAGATTGACGGTCTTGATGATGGTGTCGCGGTCCTGGGTCAGGATGGGGGTGTAGAGGCCCGGGGCGGGAATGGCCGCGCTCTCCGCCGGTGAGGGGGGGCCGGCCAGGGCGGTCAGGCCGAGTTGGCCGATTTCGGCGGCCAGGTCTTGAATGGTCCGCAATTCCTCCAGGGAACAGCCGGCCGGGCCGCCGGGGGCCGCGACGATTTCCGCATCAGGCGCGGCCGAGGACGGCGGTTCAAGGACCTCCTCCAGGCTGGCCGCGGCCGAAGCCGGGATTTCCACTTCCATCTTTTCGCCTTCGATGGGCAGGACGCTGTCAAGGAAGATGCTGGCCGCGGTCTGGTTCATCTTTTTCAGGGTGGTGCGGAAATCCTCGGAGCCGGTGGCCGCGTACAACGTTTTGAGGATCAGGGGAATGGGGAAGTTGTAAAACCCGTCTTCCTCATCCACAGTGGGGGCCATCTCCGTGAGTTTGTCGGCGATTTCTCCGGCTTTGAAGGCGGCGGCCTGCGCTTCCCGCATGAGCTTGATGTGGTCCTTCACCGATTCGTTGGTGCAGAGCTCATACAGGGTCTGGAACACCACGTCGACGTCGAAGTTGACGACGGTCACGGTCTGGGCGGGCGGCGCGGCCGGTTTGGGTTCCGGGGCCAATGGCATCTCGGGCCGGATGGTCGCCGAGGCGGCGTTGGCCATGAGATTCCCGACGAAGTCCTTCAATTCCTCCAGTTTGTCGAAAAAAATCGGCTGGAGCGGAAGTTCGACCGGCGGCGGGGCGCTTTCGGGCGAAGTCGGGAGGGGGGCGCCTTCGGCTTCGGCGGCCATCAGGTCGAGGTTTTGCAGAATGTCCAGTTGACTTTTCAACTGGTCCATGTCGGTCTGGATCTGGTCGGCCATGTCCATGATGGTCATGGAGGCCTTTTCGGTGATCTTGACTATTTCTTCCAGCTGGCCCTTGGCGTTTTCCAGCTGTTTATCGGTCTGGTCAAGATCGGGAGGCGTGAGCTGCTCGGGCAGCTCCTCCACGGATACGGACAGGCGGCGGGCCAGGCGCCCCACCTTGTCGAAAAGTTCTTCCGAAATTTCCTGAAAAAAGGAGGCGGCCGGAAGGACCGGGGTGCCGGGAGCGGGGGATTCGACCGACTCGGCGTGTTTCCGGGTGGCTTCCACCAAATCGGGGCAGACTTTGATCTGATAGACGGCCTCCGGGGTGACGATGCGGAATTCGCCGACGCCCAGTTCAAAGGCGATTATGGGGGGGGCTGGAGCACTCATAGGCTTTCCAATGCTTGGGAGTGAGATACGGTTTCGTGACGCGGCGACGGCGCTCGATCCAAAGATCAGCCGTCAGGCCAGACGCGCCCCAGAAGCTTCAGCCGCAGCACGTATACGTTCGCCGGCGGGAAGAAGCGGCAGCCCCGGACCTGGCCCAGGAGGACGACAGGCGCCGTGGACTCCGTGCCGGCCGGGGCGAGGTCGCCGTTTTCGGCCAGGCGGAAGCCGGGCAGTTCCACTGTGATGGTCAGCACCCGCCCGGGCGGCTGGGGAGAGGGCAGGACCCAGCGCGGCCGTCCCCGCCGTTCGGTCAGCTGTCCCTGGATCGGCCGGCCCTGGTCCGCGGCCGCGATCTGGACGGCCAAGCTACGGTCCGGCCGCAAAAAAACGCCCAGATCCATTTTTTTGACTTTCTCGGAGCTTCGCGGCGGCCGGGGCAGGCCCGGAAGCCTCCGGTCCGGCGGTGGGCGCCTCAAGTGGTTACGGCGCTTGGGGTTCGGCCGGCGCCTGATCGTTGGCCCCATTGAAAAAACAATATCTTTAATAGTTTATATTAGCCGGCGGTTCAAGTCAAGGCCTCGAAGAGCCCCGCGTCGTTCGGGGCCGCATTATGGCCGGATTGGTCCATCGCCTTGCCGGGCAATAGTTTCATATCGCTCATAGGGCGGTTAGCCGGGAACGATGATTCAATCGTTGCCATTCTCACGGCGCTATCTCAGGCTCCAGCTGCAATCCCGCTGGAAAGCCGCCTGGGCCGAACGCTTGCCGGGCGCGAACCGGACTTCGCTGGTAAAAACGATTTCGTCGAAATCCAGCGCCTGTCCGGCCTCGAACGGGCCGAAGGCCACCCAGTATTGAGGCTGGAGCTGGAAACCCAGGGTCAGCCCGGGCCCGGCCGGGCGGGCGAAGACGGGTCGGCCGGCGATGGTCAAAGCCACGGCCAACTCGCCACCAGGCAGGGCCGCGTCGGCGCGGACGCTGAAACTTCCCGCGCCGGCTTCTTCCGGCGCGGCTTCCAGGGCGTATCCCGATTCGGCGGGCCGCAGAATCGCCGATTGCCGGCCGGGGGTGTCCGGGGCCATGGGCAGCACCTGGGCGGGCTCGAAGACCAGGCCGGATTGCAGGTGGCCGGTTTTCGCCCAGGCCAGGCCGTATTCCAGGCTCCAGCTGAAGGTCAGGGTGCCGCCGGGGCGGCAGTTCTGGCAGAGCCAGGCCAGGGAACGCAGGGAGCCATCCGATTCCTGGGCCGGGTGGCGTTGGTAGAGGCACATCTGGCCCGCCAGGGGCGATTCGTTGACCAGGCGGAGCGTATACAGTTCGGCCATCTTTTTCTCTCCTCGATGTGTTCGGCCGTCGAATGCCGGCGGTCCTGCGTCAATCCGTTAATCTACCATTTTTTCCCCAAAAATAGAAGCCAGGGCTGAGCCCTGGACCCGCCGGATGCTGCGCATCCTCTCCGCACCCGCTTCGCTGGACGGCTGAGGCCGCAACGTTTGGGCGGCCGGGACCGTTTGGTCGTCTACAGGGGGGATGGATGGATGCTGAAGCATCCTTTTTGGGGAAAGGGCATTTCAAATATGGAGCGACAGCTCCCGAACGCCCCCTCGGGGCAATCGTTCCCCGGCGCCGTGCCGAAGCCCGCCCGCCAGGGCGGGCTTCGGAAGGGGTCCAGGGGAAGATTTCCCCTGGCGGGGGTTTGGGGGCGGCGCCCCCATACTTCAAATATAAGCCGGTCAGGGCCGGCGCGCCAGGCGGGCCAGGATTTCGTCGCGGCGGTGGTGGAGAGCGGCTTCGTCGTCGTCGATGAGGATGAGGGTGGCCACCCAGTGGCCGCGGCCGGCCTGGAAGTTGGTCAGGGCCCAATCGGCGCCCTGGAAATTTTCGTGCAGCCACAGTGGGCCGGCCGTGGCCAGGACGTGTTCGCCGGCCGAGACGGCCGAGTCGGGGGTGACCGCCACCTGTTCATAGATGACCGCCCTGGGTTTGGAGCCGGATGGCGGGGGCGGAGGCAGGGCGCCCTGGAGTTCGGCCAGGCGGGCGATGAGGTTTTCGCCGGAACTCCAGTAGACCACGGTGGGGGTCTGGCTGGGCAGCCGGGCGTCGATTTCCAGCACCCTAAAGCCCCGGGGGGTCAGGATGACTTCCACGTCCATCAGGCCGCGCAGGTTCAGGGCTCCGGCGATGGCCAGGGAAATCTCGCGGAAACGGCGGTCCTCTTCCGGGGTCAGGCCGGCCGGGGCCCGCACCTGGCGGCAGTCGTAGACCTCGTCCATCTCCAGGGCGGTGGTCAGCCAGGCCTGGTGGCGGCCCGGCTCCCCGGTCACTTCCAGGGAATAGGAAGGGCCGGGGCAGTATTCCTCCACCACCCAGCCCTGGTGATCGCCTTCGGGAAACATGTCCCGGTATTCGGCCGCCGAAGCCAAAAGGCGCACGCCCCGGCTGCCGCTGCCGGAGACGGGCTTGGCGATGAGGGGGTATTCGGCTTCCGGGGCCGGCCGGGGGGTGGGGATTTCGGCTTCGAAGAAGAGTTCCTTGGAGCGGGCCTTGTCGGAACTGATGTGGTAGGCGGCCAGGTCGAAGGCCAGGGGCTGGCCGCTCAGCCGGCTCCACTGGTCGAGTAGTTCCAGCGTGGGGAGGTCCTCGCAGGCCGGGATGACCAGGTCGCAGCCGGGAAAGGCCCGGTCCAGGGCCGACAGCGTTTCGATGGAGCGGTTAACGAAGCGGCCGGCCAAATCCTTGGCCGGGGGCGCGGGGCGGGCGTCGGCCAGGACGGTCTCCCAGCCCGACCAGCGGGCCAGGGCGGCCGCTTCGGTTCCCTGGAGCCCCCCGCCCAGAATGCCCAGGCGGAAGCTCACGGGCGGCTCCGGCCCAGCCAGCGCCGGTATTCGTCCGGGGAGGCCAGCCGGAGGCCGGCGGCCTCCACCACCGGGCGGACCCCGGCGACGCTCCGAGCCTGATTGTCGATATCCAGGCAGGCCTGGGCCACCCCGGCCAGATCCAGATCGGCCGGAACCAGGGAGGTGATGAGGTTGGCCCCGGCCGCGAGGCGAACCGCCAGGCCGGCCAGGCCCTCCACGTCCAGGGAGGCCGGGATGAGGCTGTCGGGGCGGGCCAGCCGCAGGGCGGCGATCATGTCCACTTCCCGGGACTGGGCCGCGCCTTGGGGCGGGGTTTCGACCCAGCGGCCGGACGAATCGGCGGCCGCCTCGACCGGAGACACGAAGCCCATGGCCCGCACCTGTTCGGCCCCCAGTTCCCGCATGGCCAGGATGGAATCGGCCAGGTCGGCCGGGCTCTCCCCCACTCCGCACAGGGCGCCCTCCTCCACCTTGAGGCCGGCCGCCCGGGCTTCAAACTTGCTCCGCCAGCGGGTTTCGTAATTCTGCCCCTGGCGCAGCCGCTCAAACAATTCGGGGTTGTGGGTTTCCTGGTAACAGGCGTACCAGTCGGCCCCAGCCTCTTGAAAACGCCGCAGAGCCGCCGCCGAGACCACGCCCGGGGAAATCATCACCGGCAGCCCGGTGACGGCCCGGACCCGGCCGATCAGGGCGGCGATCTCCTCGACGTAGTCGGCCTGATCCACGGCCGGGTCCTCGCCCATGGTCAGGTCGATAAGATTGACCCCCTGGTCGGCCAGCCGGACGGCGGCGTCCACCACTTCGTCCGAAGTCTTACGGTAACGCCGGGCTTCGGGGTTGGTGCGCCGCCAGGGACAGAAACGGCAGTCGTTGCGGCAGTAAGTGCTGAGGTAGACGAAGCCGTAGGTGAAAACCAAGTCGCCGGTGCGGCGGCGGCGCGCCTCCCGGGCCGCCGAACGGATGGCCGCCCGCTGCTCTTCGTCGGCCGGGCTCAAAAGGGCGATCAGGTCCTCGCGGGAGAGGGGTTCGTCGGCCAGGGCTCTGGCTATGATCGGGTCAAGAGGGGAAGTCACGTCGCACCGCATCAAAAGGCTGGTTTGGAATTCATGTTTCGTCGCGGCCATCGCCGTTCAGCCGCCAGCATATCGCGGCGGCGCAAGGCCCCCTTGGGGGCTTAGACATTCAATCGAAAGCCGTTGAGATAGACCAGGCTCCGCCCGGCCCGGACCGGGTTGAGCGTGACCCCTTGCAGGGCCGCCCGGGCCATGACCAACCGTTCCAGCCCGAACCCGAGGCCCACCCAGGGCACGTCGATGCCCCAGGGGGCGTCGAGGGGATGGGGGCCCATGGCCGTGCTGGCCAGCTCCAGTCCATCTGGGCTCTCCACGTCCATGGTCTCGCCATAGACGGTGGAGTCCTCGGTCACCAGACGGCACTCGTCCACCGGCAGACCCGCGGCGTCCACCACCAGGCGGGCCAGATATTCCAGACGCTCCCGGCGGGCTTCCAGGGGCAGCCCCATTTCCACCAGATTCAGCATGGTGAATTCGGCCGCGTGGCGGGCGCCCTGGGTCTCCTTGCGCATGCAGGGGCCGATCTCGAAAATGCGGACCGGATGCGGAGCCAGCCGCAGGAGATCCACCAGGAGATAATACAGGTTGGGGGCCAGCATGGGCCGGACGGCCTTGTTTTTGTCCAGCCAGAAGATCTGCTTGTTCAGGGCGTGGTCGTCGGTCAGGCCCATGCGCTCCAGGTGGGCCCGGGAGACGGTGAGGGGGGTCTCCACCTCGGTGAAGCCGTCGGCCACCAGGGCGGCGGCCAGCTTTTCCCGCAGGACCGTCAAATCCGGCCGGCGGACCTCGGCCAGATGGCGGCGGATGCCCTCGGCCGTGGCCCGGGCCAGCTTCTT
Organism: Candidatus Adiutrix sp.; assembly: GCA_031553735.1. GTDB lineage: Bacteria > Desulfobacterota > Desulfarculia > Adiutricales > Adiutricaceae > Adiutrix. The sequence continues at coordinate 26,259 of JAVBLB010000113.1, read as the reverse complement.
TTCGATCCCCAGGAAGGCCTGGTTGCGCTCGCCCGGGGTCTCGAACTCGGCGGCCAGGGTTTCGGGGGCGGCGCCTAAATCAAGCAATCGTTTGTTTTGCTCATCGGTCCAGTTCACGATCCCGCGCTTTCCCAGGCCCCCGGGCGGCTCATCGCCGAAGCTTCGCGGCCGATGCCGACGGGGATCTCGTCTTTCCAGTGGATTCGCGCCAAGCCGCCGCCAGATCGCCTGGAACTGGCTTGCGGCCTGGAGCTATTTGTTCAACAGCAGAGAGCCGTGCCGCCGGCTGAAAAAGGTGGCCCCGTATTTGGCCAGCTTCCACTCGGGCACGGCGCAGGCCGGGCAGGCCTCCTGATAGAACTTGCCCCGCAGCCAGCGGGCCGCCCGGCTGTTGCGGGAATTGCGCACTTTGAACGTCCGGCCGCAGTGGGTGGTGAGCACCGCCATCTCGCCCTGGCGGACGATGCTTTTCAGCCCGTGCAGGCGGCCGGTGCGTGAAGGCCACAGTTTCATTTTCTCCAGAAGGGTCAGAAGATCCACCTTCTTTCGGTAAAACCGTTTGGCCACCGGCTTTTGATTGACGTTTTCCAGCATGCTCCGGCCGCGCTCTCCAGGCCCCAAAGGGAAATAAGCCGCCGCGACCCGGCCATGGACGGGTCGCGGCGGCCGGGACGAAAGCTCGCCGGCTTCCATCGTGATACATGGCGGAGGGTCCGGGAGTCACACCCGACTATGAGGGTTTAGAGCCCAAACGATCCTGTAGCGATCCACCCTCCGCAAACGGGCTCGTTTCGGCCCGTGTTCGTAATATAGCACAGTCCAACCCGAAGTTACAGTTTTTTAGCGCCCGCTCCCGGGACGGAGGCGGGGGAACCAGACCGCGCGGCCCTCGCCACCCCCAATATCTGGCCCTCGGCCACGGCGACAACACCACCTATTATTATACTCCCCGTTATCGGACACCCAGTTCTGTTCAAGCATTGACGGCCTTTCTAAATCAGTATATGATAAAAAGACTGCGAAGACTTGGCTCCCGATGATGACGGCCCTGAAACGCCGGAAGGTCAATGTCCGGTCAAGGCCGCGCGGCCATATTCAAACAATTGTTTAGGCAATGCGCCGCCCGCCGGGTGGCATCCGCCTAAAAGTCGGTTTAAAAGACGCTTCTACGGGACCTTCGCCATCCGGACGCGGATAGAGGGATACCATAATGATGCCCAGGAATCTTCACCAAACCCGGACGGGAACAGGGCCGGGATGGTTTTTTCGCGCGCTGTGGTGGCTGCTTCCGCTGGGCCTGGCCTGGGCCGGTCCGGCTTCGCTCTGGGCGGCCCAGAAGGGCGTCATCGTCCTCAACATGACCACCAACTACTACAGCACCCACCATACGGCCACCACGGTCTTGCTGCCCTGGATCAAAACCATCGAACGGGAGTCGGGCGGCCGGGTGCGCATCATCTACCACGAGCCCAACATCCTCTGCCCGGACGCGGAAGTGTTCCGGGCCATCGAACGGGGCACGGTGGATATTGGCGGAGCCATGGTCAGCCGCTCCGGGCCCCGTTTTTTACTAGCCCTGGCCCTGGAACAGCCGCTTTTGATCAACAGCGCCGAGTGCGGCAGCCAGGCTTCCTGGGATCTGTTCAACAATTTCGAAGAAATCCGGGCCGAATTTCAGCGGGTCAAGCCCCTGTGGACCTGGGTTTCGGCTCCCTATCAACTGCACACCCGCGCCAAACCAGTCAACGGGCTGACCGACCTCAAAGGGCTGACGGTGATGGTCTGGGCTCCCAACATCGGCGAACTGCTGCGGGCCCTGGGCGCCCAACCTTTTTTCGGCGCCCCCACCGATTCCCGGCTGGCCCTGGAACGCGGCATGGTGGACGGGGTGCTCTGCCCCATTCCTCCCCTGGCTTCCCACCAGATACAGGATCTGGTCTCCCATACGGCCCTGACGAACCTTTTGGTGACCGAATTCGTCATGGCCATGAACCTGGATGTCTGGAACAGTCTGCCCCCCGACATTCAAGCGATTTTCGAGGCCCACAGCGGGCTGGAGATGGCCGAGCGCTGCGGCCGCAGCCTCGACGAAGCCGACCTCGAAGCCATCGAGCGGATGAAGACCCAGGGGCACAAGTTCACCGTCTGGTCTCCCGCCGACCGGGCGGCCATGGAAACGGCCGTGGCGCCGCTGTCGGTCCGGTGGGCCACCCGCCTGGAAGCCCAGGGACGACGCCAGGCCCGGGACATTTTAAGCCGGGCCCGGCAACTGCGGGCCCTGTGCCAGCCTCCCCGCGACGTCTCCGAGAGGTCACCCGAGCAGGCTGAGTATTCACCCGTCCAGCCATAACGGCCGCGTAACAAGAACAGCACCCGGTTCCACCGGACTGTTGACGACATCGCATCCCCTGATCGGGCGACCGCTCCGGAAGACTGAATATGGCCTCTCTCCCCAAAGCTTCCATAGCCAAAGTCGTGCTGGTGACGATCCTGGCCACGGTCGGCTTTTTTCTGGCCACGGAGGGCGGCTATTACACCGGCCAGTGGGACAGCACCCTGCTGGACATCGGCCTTTTGAACCGCCCGGTCATTCCCGCCAGCGACCGGATCGTCATCATCACCTACGACCCGGAGGCCCTTGACAGCCACGGCTGGCCCATGCCTTACAGCGTCCACGCCGAAGTGATCGAACGCCTGACCGCCATGGGGGCCAGGATCATCGCCCCCGCCTATTTTTTTGTCGATGACGCCCGGGCCGCCAACGAGCCCGCCGTCAGACGCTTCCCCGACGCCATCGACAGCCGGGACCATCTGGAAGCGGCCATGAGGGGGCCCCAAAAAATCGTGAAGGCGGAGGCTCCCCCGTCCCGGCCTGACCGCCCCGCGGGTGATGCCCCGCCATCGGATGAGGCGGACATATCGCCCGGCAGAGCGGTGACGCTACCCGGTCACGACGAAACCGGGGCGACACACAACCCCTCCGAGGCCCTGGTCCTGCCCTTCTTTATCCAACAAAACCTGCCCCTGGGCTACCCCGAGGTGCCCGGCTTCCTGTGGGACCGGGCCCTGGACGACCACTTTCCGAAAACGGAATCGGCCGGGGCGGGAATGGGCGTGTTCGACCTCGACCGCACCTTCCTCCAGGCTTCGGCGGAACGTTTCACCGGTCAGGCCCGGGCGGTGGGTTTTTTCCCCTTAGGCTCCTCCCCGAGCGGTTTCCCCACCGAACCCCTCCTGGCCCGCCAGGGCTCCCTGGTCTACCCCAATTTCGCGTTGGCCCTGGCCGCCGCATTCACCGGAGCCCCGCTGACCGTGGCGTTTGAAGAGGGCCGCCCGCCACGGATCACCCTCGACGAGCGGGAGGTGCCGCTGGCCGCCAACGGCGAACTGCTGGTCAACTACCTGGGCCCGCCGGCCTACACCACGTACACCGTCACCGATCTCTTGGCCGGCCAGGTGCGGCCGGAGGATATCGACGGGCGCCTGGTCATCTATGCCGACCAGTGGTCACCGGAAATCCCCCCCGTCCTGGACAACCCTTTCGCCCACAACGACTCCGCCATCAACCGGCTGGCCAACCTGGTGGATCAACTGTCCAACCGGCACTATCTGCACCGGGACCGGGGGGTCATGGGGACGGAGATACTGGTCTATCTGCTGTTCACCGTCCTGGTGGCCGTCGCTTCCCAGGTCCGTTCCACAGCCGCGGGCCTGTCGCTGACCATCCTGAGCCTGGCGGGCTTCCTGCTGGTCCACGAAGCCCTGCTGATCTGGCCGCAATACGTGACCCGGCCGATTCCCTTTCTCATCGGGTTGGCCCTGGAGGCCCTCATTCTCCAATCCTGGCGAAGCCGCCATGAAAGCCGGCTGCGGGACCGCTCGGAAGAGGCTCTGCGCCAGTTGGCCGTGGAACTGGAAGACCGGGTGCGGGAGCGCACCGCCGATCTCAATCTGCGCCAGCAGCAGCTGCTGGGCATCGTTCGATTCAGCGAAACCGCCATCTACCTCAAAAACAGCCAGTTGGAATACCTTCTGGCCAACGAACCCTTCGCCAAGCTGCTGGACCGGCCTTCGGCGACCCTGGCCGGCCTGACCAACGCGGGCCTCCTGCCCCCGGCGACGGAAGCGTTCATCGAAAGCAAGGAAAAGGAACTGATGGAGACCGGGGCCGCCCTGGAATTCATCACCACGCTTCAGGCCGACAACCCGACCCGCTATCACTTTTTCGCCTTCCCGGTCTTCGCCGAAGGCCGCCTCAACGGCCTGGGGGCCATCGTGCTGGACTTGCGGGCCCGAGACCAGGCCGAAGCCATGCTGCGCCGGGCGGCGGAAGGCGCGGAACGGGCCAGCAAGGCCAAAAGCGATTTCCTGGCCAACATGAGCCACGAAATCCGCACCCCGCTCAATGGCATCATCGGCCTGGCCGACCTCTTGAGCCGCGGCGCCCTGACCACGGACCAGCGCGGCATGATCGAAGCGGTGAAAAGCAGCGGCGAAAGTCTCCTGATCATTCTCAACGACATCCTGGATTTTTCCAAGATAGAATCCGGCCGGCTGACCCTGGAATCGACGCCGTTCGACCTGCCGAAACTGATCTACGACGGGCTCCGAAGCTTCGGCTCGGTGGCTTACAAAAAAGGGCTGGAACTGATTCTCCACGTCAGCGCCGACCTGCCCCAGGTGATGGTGGGCGACCCGGTCCGCCTGCGCCAGGTGCTCTTGAACCTGGTGGGCAACGCCTTGAAATTCACCGAAAAAGGCGAAGTGGTGCTGAAGGTGGCCCCGCTGGATCTGCAAGCCGACCGGGTGCTGGTGACCTTCAGCGTCAGCGACACCGGCATCGGCGTCCCTGAAGACAAAAAAAACACCATTTTCCAGGCTTTCGAACAGGCGGACAGCGGCACCACCCGCAAATACGGCGGCACCGGCCTGGGACTGCCCATCTCCGCCCGCCTGGTGGAACTGATGGGCGGTCACTTGACTCTGGAAAGCACGCCGGGGCGGGGCAGCGTCTTTTACTTCGCCCTGGAACTGCCGTATATGGACGACAGCATCGACGGCGACGACGTCGGCCCCCTGACCGACCGCCGGGTGCTGGTGATCGACGACAACCGGATCAACCGCCAGATTCTCACGGAATACCTGCACCATTGGGGCCTGGCCGTCAGCGAGGCCTCCGGGGTGACCGAGGGCCTGGAGACCATGCGGGCCGCCGTGCGGGGCCGGGCGCCTTTCAATCTGGTGGTGCTGGATTTTCAGATGCCGGAGCGCACCGGCCTGGAACTGGCCCGGGAGGCCCTGGCCGACCGGGAACTGGCCGGAACCCCCATCATCATGCTGACCTCCGGCTACGCGGGGAGCAACGTCTCCCGCGACTACCCCAATATCCAGGCGGTCCTGGACAAGCCCGTCCGCCCGGGCGACCTGTTGACCACCATGCTCACCATCTGGTCCCTGGGGAAACAGGCGGCCGACGACGAGGAGCGGAAAAACCGGGCCCAGCGGGAACTCCCCTGGCAGAAAGCTCCTCTGGAGACGCTCCTGGTCGAAGACATGGAGATCAACCAACTGGTGGCTTCCCGCATGTTGGGGACCCTCGGCTGTCGGGTGACCCTGGCTCAGAACGGCCAGGAAGCCCTGGAATACGTCCGGCGCCAGGTCTTCGACTGCATCTTCATGGACATCAACATGCCGATTATGGGCGGGCTGGAGAGCACCCGCCTCATCCGCCGCCTGGAAGCGCTGGAAAACCAAACCCCCGTGGTCATCGTGGCCATGACCGCCAACGCCTTCAAGGGCGACCGGGATGACTGCCTGGAGGCCGGCATGGACGACTACCTCAGCAAGCCCATCGTCATCCGCGACCTGGAAACGATGCTGCTCAAATGGTTCGAGGACGGCCGGCGCCGCCGGACCAGCGGCCTGCCTTCCCCCGCCGCTCCCCCCACTTCGGAAATCCTGAATTTCTCCGGTTCCCCGCTTCCGTCCCCGGCGCCGGGCGGGCGCCCGGCGGAGGACGACCCGGAATCCGGCCTGCACCTGGATTGGGCCCAGATCCGTAACTCCTTCGGCGACGACGAGGCCTTCATCCGCGAAGGCATGTCCATTTATCTGGACAGCAGCAGAAAGCACCTGAGCAACATCAACGAGGCCCTGAAAATGGGGGATCAGCCGACCCTCCTGAAATCGACCCACGCCCTGAAAGGCATCACCGGCTATTACAACCACCAGGCCCTGTACCAGCACATTTACAACCTGGAACAGTCCGTCCGCTACCGGGACATCACCCAGACCGCCGACGAACTGCGGACCCTGGTCGAGACCATCGAAGAAGCCCTGACCCGGATGTGGGACGAGATGACCAGCTATTGCGGCCTGTCCACTCCGACGGCGGCCGGCGGGGACGAGGGCTGAGAGCGAGCGATGAAAAAGCTTGACGCCCGGAACAATTTGGCCTAATATAGTAAGATACGCTTGGCCGCAAGACCGGCCACAGCCTTCAAATCCATCACGATCGGCAGGTGATACCCCAGATGAGCAGCAACCAGACCGGCATCGAAGTCTCCGTACGGGACAACGATGTGGAACAGGCCATCAAGGCCCTGAAGCGCAAAATCGCCCGTGACGGCCTTTTGAAGCAGCTGAAAAGCAAAAAAGCTTACGAAAAGCCCAGCGAGCGCCGCAAACGCAAGGAGCGGGAATCCAAGCGGCGCCTGCGCAAAGCCATGGCCCGCCGCGCCCGTCGGGCGCCCCGCGGCTGACCACCGCCGGCTCTCTATCGGGGGTCGCGTTTACGCGCCGCCCAGATCGATCGACCATCAAAAAAAGCCCGAAGGCGCGAGCCTTCGGGCTTTTTTTGTGAAAGACCGGGCGGAGAGGAGCCCGGCCCTGGTCAGGCCGATTTCTTACGGCTGTAAGGAGTATTCTCCAGGGGCAGGCGGGTTCTGAAAATCCCGTCGCGCTTGAAATACGCGCCCTGCAGAGCCGGGGCGGTGGGGATGGCCGAGATTTCACCCACCCCTTTGGCCCCGCCGGCCAGGTCGGTGGTGACCTTGCCCAGATACCGGGCTTCGATGGGCGGCACGTTGGGCGCCTTAAAAAGGCCCAGGGTGGCGAACTTGGCCTGGGGCACGCCGTCCTTCAGGGGAAAATCCTCGGTCAGGCCGTAGCCCAGGCTGGTGACCACCCCCCCTTCGATCTGCCCTTCCAGGGCCTGGGGATTGACGGCCCGGCCCACGTCGTGGGCGGCGATGATCTTTTCGATCAGCCCGGTTTCCGGATCCATGATCACCAGGTGGGTGGCGTAGCCGTAGGCGATGTGGCTGGTGGGGTTGGGCTTGATCGAGCCCATGGGGTCGGTTTCCCCCAGGTATTCGGCGTAAAACTTCTGGCCTTCCAGTTCCGCCAGGCTCTTCGTCCGCAGGGCATCCTTGAGCAGCAGGGCCGCGCGGCGGGCCGCCTCGCCGGTGAACACGGTCTGGCGCGAGGCGGTGGTGGTCCCCGAATCGGGGGAATCGCGGGTGTCGGGGGGCTCGGCCACAATCAGGTGGTGATCCACCCCGGCGTAGGTGGCCACCATCTGGGTGGTCATGGTGGCCAGACCCTGGCCGATGCAGGCCGCGCTGGTGAAGATGTGCACCCGGCCTTCGACGACCTCCAGCCGGCAGCGGCCGATGTCCGGCACCCCGACTCCCAGGCCGGCATTTTTCAGGGCGCAGGCGATGCCGGCCAGAGGGGCTTTTTCATAATCTTCCCTGACCGCCAAAAGGGTTTCCACCAGGGCGGTGGATTCGTCGGCGATCTGGCCGTTGGGCATGACATCGCCGGGTTTGAGCGCGTTGCGGAACCGGATTTCCCACTCGGAAAGCCCGGTAAGTTTGGCCAACTGGTTGAGATTGCACTCGGTGGCGTGGACGGTCTGGGTCACGCCGAACCCCCGGAAAGCCCCGCCCGGAGGGTTGTTGGTGTAAACCGCCGTGCCGATGATGTCCACGTTCTGGTAGTTGTAGGGGCCGGCGGCATGGGTGCAGGCCCGCTGCAGAACCGGGCCGCCCAGGGAGGCGTAGGCCCCGGTGTCGGAGGTGATGCGGCAGCGCATGGCCGTCAGGCGGCCGTTTTCATCGCAGCCGGTGGTCATCTCCACCCGCATGGCGTGGCGTTTGGGGTGGATGTTGATGCTCTCCTGCCGGGTCAGGCGGACCTTGACCGGAGCCTGGGTCTTCCAGGCCAGGAGGGCCGCGTGGTGCTGAACGCTCATGTCCTCCTTGCCGCCGAAGCCGCCGCCCACCAGCATGCTGCGGACCCGCACCTTCTCCGGCGGGAGGCCCAGAACCAGGGCGCACTCCCGCTGCTCGTCATAGATGCTCTGGCCGCCGGTGAACAGGAGCACCCCGTCGCCGTCGGGCTGGCCCACGCAGCACTCGGGCTCCAGAAAGGCATGCTCGGTGAAGGGGAGTTCATAGGTATTGGTGACCACGTGTTTGGACTGGGCCAGGGCTTCTTCGGGTTTCCCGCGATAGAGCTTTTCCACCTGAAGGATATTGCCCTTGGGGTGGATTTGGGGCGCGCCGTCGGCCAGGGCCATATCCGGGCTGGTCATGGGCGTCAGTTCCTCGTAGTCGACCTTGATCAGTTTCAAGGCCTCGTTGACCACAGCCAGGCTTTCGCCGGCCACCAGGGCCAGGGCGTCACCGATGGTCCGGGTCTCTTCGCCCGCGGCGATCAGGGCCGGCCAGTCGTGGGTGGTGGGGAGATGGCCCAGATAGCGGTTCCCGGGAATGTCTTCGGCCAGCATGACCGCCCGGACTCCGGGAAGCGCCCTCGCCTCGCCGACGTCGATGCCCTTGACCAGCACCCGGGGGGCCGGCGTCCGCAAAGCCCGGCCGTAGAGCATCCCCTCGGGTTTGAGATCGTCGGCGTAGAGCCCGACGCCGAGGGTCTTGGCCACGGCGTCCACCCGGTGGATGGGGTCGCCCAGGACCCCGGCCAATTGGTCGGAGCCGGGCACGGGCCGGGCCGGATCCCGCCAGAATTCGGCGGCCAGGGCCACGGCCTGTTCGATCTTGACGTAGCCGGTGCAGCGGCAGACGTTGAACTTCAGGGCTTCCTTGATTTCGGCGTTCGTCGGGGAGGGGTTCCGGTCCAAAAGGGCCTTGGCGCTGATGACCATGCCGGGGATGCAGAAACCGCACTGGACCGCCCCGGCCTGACCGAAGGCGTGGGCGAAGACGCTCTTCTCCCGCTCCGGCAGCCCTTCGACCGTCAGGATGGTTTTGCCCTCCAGCTTGGCGGTGTTGAGCAGGCAGGCCCGGGTGGCCTTGCCGTCCACCACCACCATGCAGGCCCCGCAGGCCCCCTCGGCGCAGCCGTTTTTGACCGAGGTCAGGCGGGCCTCCTCCCGCAGATATTCCAGAAGATTGACGCCGTCGGACGCGGTCACCGTCCGGCCGTTGAGAATAAAAGACGACATGGCCCCCCCTTTCCCCTGCCCCGCTTTTCGATCGGGCGCTTTCGGAGTACGCATTCAGTAATAGAGTCACCGGAAAAAAACGCCCCGGATCATCGGCGCCGGCCGTGACCCGGGGCGGGCGGACGCTTAGGCGTCCGGGGTCCCGTCAGCGAACCGGCCGAACCAGACCACGTCGCGATAGGTCTCGGGGGCGGTGTCGCCCTCGGTGGAAATCAACAAAACCTTGGACTTTTCGTTCAGGCCCAGGGCTTTCTTCAGGTCGGCCGCCTTGGGATCCTGCATGACATACCGGAGAGCCCCCATGGTGGAAGCCCCGGATTCGCCGGAGATAATGGATTGATCACCCTTGCACGGAGCCCCCAGGATGCGCATGCCGTTGGCCGCGTGGAAGTCGAACATCGACACGTAGGCCGTGGCGTAGTCGCGGAGGATGCCCCAGCTGATGGTGCTGGGTTCGCCGCAGGCCAGGCCGGCCATCAGGGTGTCCATCTCGCCGGTCACGTTGTGGGGCTGGCCGTCGGCGGCCACCGCCGACTGGTAGATGCAGTCGGCCTTGCGCGGCTCGACGATGGTGGTGACCGGGCACTGGTCGCCCAGCGCGGCCACCAGGTAGCCCAGGGCCGCGCCGGCGAAGGAGCCCACGCCGGCCTGGAGGAACAGGTGGGTGGGGCGGTCTTCGCCCAGGGCCTTGATCTGCTCCAGGGCCTCGACGGCCAGGGTCATGTAGCCCTGCATGATCCAGGTGGGAATTTCGGTGTAGCCTTCCCAGGCGGTATCCTGCACCACCACCCAGCCCTTTTCCTTGGCCAGCTTGTCGGTCATGCGCACGGTGTCGTCATAGTTCATGTCGGTGACGTAACATTCGGCGCCGGTGGCCAGGATGTTGTCGACCCGGATCTGGGCCGAACCTTTCGGCATGTAGATGACGGCCTTCTGGCCCAGTTGCTGGGCCGTCCAGGCCACGCCCCGGCCGTGGTTGCCGTCGGTGGTGGAGGTGAAGGTGATCTGGCCGATCTTGGCCTTGACTTCGGCGGAGGCCAGCTTTTCGCGGCTCAGTTCGCTGATGTCGCAGCCGAGCTTCTGGGCCAGATACTGGCCGATGGCGAAGGCCCCGCCCAGCACCTTGAAGGCGTTGAGGCCGAAGCGGTAGGATTCGTCCTTCACCCAGAGCTGCCCCAGGCCGAAATCCGCGGCCAGATTCTTCAGGGGCACCAGGGGGGTGACCTGGAACTCCTTGAAGCTGTGGTGGAAATCACCCACTTTTTTGGCCACGGCGTTGTTGAGCACCGAGACGTCGGCGCCCTGGCCGGCCTTTTTGCGGTTCTGATTCAAGTAAAATTTGAAGTCGCTCATGGTTTGGCTCCTCGTATGCGGCCCGGCGGGGACCGGTTGGCGGACCTCGCCTTAAGGGGTCCGATTTGAAGGCTCATCGGCCGGCGGGCGATTTTTGGCAATCGCCCCTGGTTTGGAATCTGGTGTTTTTGTTTTCGACAAGCCTGTATATTGCAAGTCCCGCGCTCATTTCTCCCGCCGTGGGTTAAAAAAATATATTATTTAATATCAATATATTAACCGAAACACCTCGAGCCGAGCCATCGAAAGCGATCTCTTGAAATGAGAATCGTCTCATTTTGAGATAGAAAAAAGAGTCCCCTCGACCAACCGGCCTCGAAGCGGCCGGCAAACCGCCGGCCGCCGGCCCGCAAACCACCCGCCCGGGACGCGGCCCGGGGGTCAGTCAGACTATAATTATGTGAATTAAAAGGTATAAATCTTTACCGGCCAGGGTTGACTAAAAGGCGCATTTTGCGTAGCATAGTATTTATGAGCGCTAATTTTTCAGCCGAGAAGCCGCCGGAAGTAATTTCCGCCAATTTTGCGGCTCAACACGCCAACAACAAGGCCCGCACCCGCCAGTTGCGGCGTTATGCCACGGCCGGATTCGCCCGGGTTTTCACCCGGGTGCCGATGCTGCTGAACGTCAACGACCCCGACGTGCCCGGCTATGTCCCCGACCCGGACACTCCGTGCGGAGTCAAATTTGTCAACCACCAGATGTGGCTGCCCCGGTCGGAGCGCCACCCGGGCCCGGGGCTCCAGCCCCCGGCCCGGCCGGTGGTGGAAAGCCTGTTTTTGATCGGCTCGTCCGGCTCGGTGGGGCACACCGCCTCTTCCGACCTGGATTACTGGGTCTGCCATGAACCGGAAGCCTTCACCCCCCGGGAGTTCGAGTTGTTCCAGCGCAAGCTGGCGGCCGTCACCGACTGGGCCGGGCAGGAATATGGGACGGAAGCCAATTTTTATACCGTGAACCTGGCCGACCTGGTGCAGGGCCGCCTGACCCGCCTGGACCGGGCCGAAACCGAGGGCGAGGTGGCCCCCCAACTGCTCCTGGAGGAGCTGTACCGGACCTTCCTGTTCGTGGCCGGCCGGGTACCGGTCTGGCAGGGTGTGCCGCTGGGGACGACCGCTGAAGAATACCGGCGCATCAGTCAGGCTCTGGCTGCTCCCCCGGGGGCGGTCTTTGTGGACCTGGGCTTTCCTTCGCCGTCCACACCCCAGGAAATTCTGGCCGCGGCGCTCTGGCTGGCCCGCAAATCAGAGGCCGACCCCTTCAAAGGCATCCTGAAGATCGTGGCCCTCCTGGACTACGTCGAATCCGACTTCACCCGGGAGCCGTTGTGCGACCAGGTCAAGGAGGCCATTTTCACCACCCCGGCCGAGGACCTGCCGGTGGACCCTTACATCGTGACCATCGACCGGGTGGCCAAATACGGCGAGGTCCGGCTGACCCCGGAACAGCTGGATCTCCTGCGCACGGCCGCGGCCCTGAAAGTGCTGGGCGGCAGCGGCCAGGACCTCTTCACCCTTCCCGAGAACTCCACCAAGCTGCAGGTCATCAGCGAATGGACCCGGAACTGGAACTGGAGCCGGGACCGGGTGCTCCACCTGGTCCACTATCGCCTCTGGCCGGAGCGGGAACGGCTGAACCTGGGGGGCGAGCTCCTGAACATGCTCACCAGCGTCTACATCCGCATCGCCCAACACCTGATCAAACATTTTCCCGGCCAGATCAACCCCCAGGACGAGGAACTGGCTCCCCTGGCCGCCCGGCTGCTGGCCCGGATGGGCGGACTGGACGCCACGGTGGAAACCCTGCCCTCCCGAATGCACCAGGACAGCCTGCCGCGTCATCTGGCCCTCCGGTGGGACGGGGAAACCCAAAACTGGAATCTCCATGCGATGCAGCGGGCCGGCGCCGCCATCAGCCCGGACAATCTGGTCTATCACCACCCCCGGGCGGTCCGGGTGGCGGCCTGGCTGGTGCACAACCACATTTACGAGCCGGGGATAGATCTGGAGATCCGCCGGGAACCAGACGGGGAAGAGGCCGGGCCGCGCCTCGGGGCCATGGCAGCCCTCCTTTCGCAACTGAATGCGGTTTTTCCGCCTTTCAACCTGCGGCACGAGAATCTTGACACCCTCTGGTCCCCCGGCGGGCACGGCCACATCCTGGTGGCCCTGAACTTCGAGCCGCCGCCTGACCAGGATGACCTCTCCACGGCCGACGTCATCATCCGCACCGGCTGGGGCGAGATGCGCCATTTCTTCGTGGATGTCTCCGGGCCGGAGAATATCGCCGACAAATACCTGCGGATCATCCAGACCATCCTGAAGGAAGGGGGCTCCCGGCCCCGGCCGGAACACCTGGTCTTTCAGACCCCGGACACCCCCGAGATGCGCAAGGCGGTGATGAACATCCGGGGCGGCCTGACCGCCGCCGCCAAACGCGGCCGAACCCTCGACGACGGGAAAAGCCGCCTCGACATGTGATGTTTCCACAGGCCCATCGGCTTTCAGGATCCGAGGTCTGGCGGGCAGCGGAATCGGCGCGGCGCTTGTCCGGGCCTTCGGGAGGCGTTGAACGAAACCCGGCGGAGATGCGTCGCCGCCGCGAAAAGATGGCAATTTTCAGCCCCGGCCTGTATAATGCGGTCATCCCTAAAGCAGGCGCCCGGGGCATCGTCACGGCGCGCGGGCGATCTTTCGCCGATTCAAGGAAGAAACATGACTCTCATCTGCTCCGGATCCCTGGCCTACGACCGCCTCCTGTCGTACCCCGGCGTGTTCGCCGACAGCATCATCGCCGACAAGTTGAATCTTTTGAACGTCTGCTTCGTGGCCGACAAAGTCAAGGTGGCTTATGGCGGCACGGCCGGCAACATCGCCTACAACCTGGCTCTTCTGGAGGAAAGGCCCCTCATAGCGGCCTGCGTGGGCGACGACCCGGACGGGACCGATTATCTGCGTCACCTCAAGGACCTGGGCCTGCCCCTCGAGGGGATTCGTGTCCAGCCCGGCCACACCACCGCCGGCTGCACCATCGCCACCGACCGCAACAACAACCAGTTCACCTTCTTCCATCCCGGGGCCATGCTGATCCCCTCCGGCTTCGACCCGGCCGGGCTGCCCCAGCCCCACGCCCAGCACCTGGCCATCGTTTCCCCCGGCGGCCCCGAGGAAATGAAAACCCTCTGCGCCGCCTACCGGAAGCTGGGGGTTCGTTTCGTCTTCGATCCCGGCCAGCAGATCCCGGTCTTTTCCTCCGCGGAACTGACCGGGATGCTGGAAGGCTCCTGGATTTTCATCTGCAACGAATACGAGTTCGAACTCTTCAAGCAGACCACCGGCCTGTCGACGGAAGACATTTTTCAGTACGCCGAAGCCGTCATCGTCACCCGGGGGGCGGCGGGCAGCGACCTTTTGGTGCCCGGCCGCGGCACTCAGCATATTCCCCCCGTGCCGGTGCGCCAGGTGGTCAACCCCACCGGCGCCGGCGACGCCTACCGGGCGGGCCTGCTCAAAGGCCTGGCCCGCCGGGAACATCTGATCACCGCCGGCCGGCTGGGGGCCACCGTGGCCGCCTTCTGCGTGGAAGCCGATGGCGGCCCCCAGGGCCAGACTTTTAGCCTGAACGAAGTCGCCGCCCGCCACGCCGCCACCTTCCGGGAGCAGATCAGCCTGTAATTCCATTTCTTCACCAAAAGCTCTTTTACCGATTCGCCTTCAGGATTGCTTTTACTTCGTCGACCAAATCAGCCAGGTGGGGCGGCCGGGCAATACTTCGGAGGGCGGCCGCGTGGGCCCCGACCGCGTCGCCGACGTGAAGTTTCGGGGGCCAGGGCCGCCCTTGGCGGCGTGGTTGGGCAGCGGCCGACCGGAGAAGTATCGCCCGGCCGCCCCACCGTGCGAATACCGATGATGCCATCTCGATGTAAAAAATAAAAAAGGCCTGGATTCCGGCGCGCGCCGGGATCCAGGCCTTCCATTTTTTTGGGGCGGCGTCCTCAGACCACCCGGCCACCGACGATGGTATGGACGGCGCGGCCGGTGAAGGGGCGGTTCCAGAAGGGGGAGTTGCGGCTCAGGGAGCGGGAATCTTCCGGCCGCAGGGTGAACTGGAGCTCGGGATCGACGATGGTCACGTCGGCCGGGCGGCCGGGGGTCAAATCGCCGGCCGGCAGGTTCAAAAGGCGGGCCGGGTTCAGGCTCATCACCTCCACCAGGCGGGCCGGGGTGAGAAAGCCTTCGCGCACCAATTCCAGGGCCAGCGGCAGGGCCGTCTCCAGGCCGATGATGCCGAAGGCGGCGTCGATGAACTCCACTTCCTTTTCCAGAATCGAGTGGGGGGCGTGATCGGTGGCGATGGCCGACAAGGTGCCGTCGGCCAAGGCCTCCCGGAGGGCCCGCCGGTCGTCGGCGGTGCGCAGGGGAGGATTCATCTTGGCGTTGGGATCGTAATCGCCCACGTCCTCATGGGTCAGAAAGAGATAGTGGGGCGCGGTTTCCCCGGAAACCGGCAGCCCCTTGGCCCGGGCCGCCCGCAGGGCTTCCACCGCCCCCCGGGTGGACAGGTGGCAGAAGTGCAGCGGCCGGCCGGAGAGTTCCACCATGCTGATGTCCCGGATGACGGCGTTGATTTCGACCTGGGCGGGAATGCCTGGAAGGCCCAGGCGGGTGGAGACCCGGCCTTCGTGGATGGCCCCGCCCTGGGACAGGTCGTGATCTTCGGCGTGGGACAGGGGCAGAAGGCCGGTCACCGCCGCGTAATCCAGAATCCGGCGCAGCACCTTGGGATTCTTGACCCAGGAGCCGTCGTCGGTCACGGCCACCGCCCCGGCGGCCCTGAGGTCTTCATACTCGGTCAGTTCCTCGCCCCGGCGCCCCTTGGTCATGGCCGGGGCCGGCCAGACCCGGGCCGCCCGGGCGGCCCGGCCCCGATCCAGAAGGGCGGCCACCTGCTCGGCGTTATCCAGGGCCGGGCTGGTGTTGGGCATGGCCACCACCGCGGTGAAACCACCGGCCGCCGCCGCGGCCAGGCCACTGGCCACGGTTTCTTTATATTCGTGGCCGGGCTCCCGCAGATGCACGTGCATGTCGATCAACCCGGGCAGAACCCACAGCCCTCGGGCCTCGATGACCCGGTCCGCCCGGTCGGGCCGGGCGCCGGGCGCCTCCACGGCCTTGATCAGGCCGTCCTCCAGCCACACGTCGTGGGGACCGTCCATATTCCGGGCCGGATCGATGACCCGGCCGTTTTTGATGAGAAGCGAACTCATGGCAAACCTTTCGATGCCCCAGAGGGGCAAAACGCCGCCGCAACATCGTCAGGAGTCTGTCGCGGCGGTCGAGATGAAGGCGGGGTCGCCTCCAACCTTTTTCAGGCCGCGACGGGCGTGGCGGGACGCTCGATCAACAGATACAGCAGGGCCATGCGCACGGCCACCCCGTTGGTGACCTGGGGCAGGATGACCGAGCGCTCGTCCTCATAAAGGTCGGGGGTCAGTTCCACCCCCTGGTTGACCGGGCCGGGATGGAGAATGACGGCGTCGCCTTTGGCCAGCTTCATCCGGTCCCGGTTCAGGCCGTAGACCCGGGCGTATTCGCGGGCCCCGGGGAAGAGGGCCCCGGTCTGGCGTTCCAACTGGATGCGAAGCATCATCACCGCGTCGGCCCCCTCCAGGGCCGGCTCGGGGCGGGTATGCACCTCCACCCCGTAAGTCTCGGCCAGTTCCACGGCCAGCATGGAGGGCGGCCCGGCCACGGCCACTTTCGCCCCCATCCGGGTCAGGCCAATCATGTTGGAACGGGCCACCCGGCTGTGGGCGATGTCGCCGATGATGGCCACGCGCAGGCCGTCCAGCCGGCCCTTGACCTCTTTGAGGGTCAGCATGTCCAAAAGGGCCTGGGTGGGGTGGGCGTGGGCCCCGTCGCCGGCGTTCAAAACCGGGAACGACAGCCGCTTCCCCAGGAAACTGGGCACCCCGGAGGCGCCGTGGCGGATGACCAGGGCGTCGGGCTTCATGGCCTCGATGTTCTTGGCCGTGTCCAGGAGGCTCTCGCCTTTGGACAGCGACGAGCCGGAGGCCGACAGGGCCACGGTGTCGGCCGAAAGCCGTTTGGCGGCCACTTCGAAGCTCAACCGGGTCCGGGTGGAATTTTCGTGGAAAAAAATGACCACCAGCTTGCCGCGCAGGGTGGGCACTTTTTTGATTTCCCGCTCGGAGACTTCCTTGAAATTCTCGGCCACATCCAGAATATGGGCGAGCTGCTCGGGGCTGAAGTCGTCCAGGTCGATGAGATCTTTGGGCAAAATTCGCATACTGTCAGTCATGTTTGGTAGCCTGGAAAGGCGCGCGAAGGCGCCGAAAAAAAACCGCCCCGATGTGGACGGCTTTTTGGGTTGTCATTCTATTTTCTTGCCGATGCGCGAGCCCCGGAACCTCTCGCTGAGGCTCAGGCCCGGGTCGTTGGAATCCCAGGACCAATACAGCCGCCAGGCCTTGCCTTTCAGCAGCGAAGCATCCACCGTGCCCCAGAAGCGTGAATCGCTGGAATGGTCGCGATTGTCGCCCATCATGAAATACCGGCCCTGCGGCACCACCACCGGCCCGAAGGTGCGGCTCATGGGGTTGGCCAGGGGGTCGTAATGGGCATGGGGATCCGCGGTCGGGACGCCGTTGATGAACAGTTCGCCGTTCACCATGGAGACCGTCTCGCCCGGCAGGCCCACCACCCGCTTCACGAAATCCTTCTCCGGATCCTCGGGGTAGATGAAGATGGCCACGTCCCAACGTTCGGGGAGGCCGGTATCGATCCAGACGGCATTGTTCCACGGGTTGCGGATGCCGTAGGAGAACTTGCTGACCAGGACCCGGTCCCCTTCCAGGAAAGTGGGAATCATCGAGCCTGACGGTATTTGAAAAGCCTGCAGGACGAAGGAGCGGATGAAAAGCGCCAACACCACGGCCAACGCGATGGCCTGAACATATTCCCACACGACCCGCCCCGTCGAAGGCTTTTTCGAGGCCTGATCCTCTTTTTTTTGATCGCTCATTAGAATTGTGCCGTTCCTCACCAGGGTCGGGGGCGGTCTTGCCCCGCAAAGCCCTAACCGATGACTATACACCATTTCCCCGGCGCTGTCCACGGCCCGGCCTGGGGCGCCCTTAAAAAAACCGGACCAACGCGCTTGGCATTGGTCCGGTCACGAAACGTCCCGGCCTTGGGAGCCGGATCATTTTCACCAGGGAGCGGGAACGTAATGGCGGGAAGCCAGCGGATACAGGGTGAAATCATACCCTCTGGCCGGCTTGACATACTGCTTGTAGATGCGTTCGCAACGCTGACCCCGGGCATACAGGTAGGCCGGGTAGTTGATGCCCTTCTTGCCGGCTTTCTGGACCTTGGCCGGTCTGAAATCGGCGGCCGGGGCGTCGGCGGAGGCGATGCCGGACAGGCCCAGGGTGAGGAAACCCATGAAGGTCAGCAGGCAGACCATTTTGACCATCTTTTTCATCATTGCTTCACTCCTTGTTGTTTTAATGAACACGTTTGGCGGATCGGCCGTTATTGGTGGCCCGACCATTCGAAACAGGAAAACCGGATATCAGCTTTCCAATGATACGACAAGCGGAAATAAAATTCAAGAGCGTAATTGGCGATTTCCGGCCCCGAAACGCGGGCTCACCCGGAGCCGTCGCGCCTGCGCCCGGCGCGGGTCGGCTTGGCGGCCTCGGCCCGGTCCGGAGATCCGGCGGCCGGGCGCGGCTTTTCGGCGTTGGGCCGGCCCCGCCTGGCGGAGGCCGGTTTGGCGGCCCCGGCCGAGCCCGGGGATGCGGCGGCCGGTTGCGGCTTTTCGGCTTTGGGCCGGCCCCGTCTGGCGGGGGCCGGTTTGGCGGCCTCGGCCGAGCCCGGGGATGCGGCGGCCGGTTGCGGTTTTTCAGCTTTGGGTCGGCCCGTGGTTCTGGCCGACGCGCGCCCCGCCTCCTGGCCGCCGCCGTTGATGACCACCAATTCGGGTTTCTTGATGAGCACCTTGGTGCCCGGGGGCACGCTCTCGGTCAGCCAGACGTTGCCGCCGATGACCGAACCGGCCCCGATGACCGTCTCTCCCCCCAAAATGGTGGCCCCGGCATAGACGACGACCCGGTCTTCCAGGGTTGGGTGCCGCTTGCGGCCCTGGAGCCGAACCCCGGCGTCCCGGGGCAGCGACAGGGCGCCCAGGGTCACCCCCTGATAGAGCCGCACCCCGGCCCCGATGGTGGTGGTTTCGCCGATGACCACCCCGGTGCCGTGGTCGATGAAAAAACGGGGCCCGATTTCCGCCCCGGGGTGGATGTCGATGCCGGTCTTGGCGTGGGCGTATTCCGTCAGAATGCGGGGCAGAAACGGCACCTGGCGCGCATACAGTTCGTGGGCCAGCCGCTGCACCATGGTGGCGAAGAGGCCCGGATAACAGAAGATGATCTGGTCATAGTGGTCGCCGGCGGCCGGGTCGCCCTCCCGGGTTTCAGCCACGTCGGTGGCCAGAACTTCCCGCAGATGCGGCATCCGGCGGGCCACTTCCATGGCGATGTCCCGGCCCCGCTCCTGGCAGTCGGTGCAGTCGTGCTCGTAGCGGCGGCAGTCGTGGCGGATGGCCGTGGCCACCTCCCGGCCCAGCTTTTCGAAAAATACGTAAAGAATCTGGCCGGTGTGGTATTCGATGTTCAGTTCCGTCACCGGGCGGGGAGAAAAAAAGCCAGGGAAAAGCAGCAGTTGGGCCAGTTCGATGATGTCCTTGGCCGCCTGGAAAGACGGGGTGGGCACCTGGCTGACGTGCTCGAAGGCGGTCAGGCGCTTGCGCTGGCGCAAGAGAGCCTTGACGGTCCGGGACAGCGACCGGGTCGCTTCCTGGTCCCGGTCATCCGGAAGCATCTGACGGCAGACGTTTTTATTCATTTCCGACATGGGCGAACCTCCCGGCCCCAAAGGGCGATGCGCCGCCCGGGACAGCCTGGCGGCTGAACCGCTGCGGCCGGGATGAAGGTCTCAGGCCTCCGCCCCGGCTTCCCGGGGGCTTCATATGCGGCCGGGAATCGCTGGATATATTTTCCATAATTAAGCGAGTATACCACAGAAGCGGACCGGAATGCACCCAAAAACAAAGGGCCGGAAAACAGTCGGCCGTCGATTTTTTGGAGCATCCCTTTACAATGCGAACCCGGTGGTGTATAATTATTTCGTTTGAGTGGTTTCAAACCGGCGGCGATGACATTTTCGTCCCGGCCGCCGCCGCCAGACCATTAAGATCCCGCGGCGGCGAAATCGAATAAAATCAATAGAGCGCAATTCGAAACGGCCAGCCCTGCTCAGGGCGGGCCGATGTTTTTTTGCCGTTCGCTTCCCGGCCCGACGGCCGGAACGGGGTTCCGGATAGGCGCCCGACGGCAATAAAAACAACGGCATCAGGAGACGCGACCATGATTTCTGTTCCCATAACCCAGGAAGGTCTGGATTTTTTAAAGAAAGAACTCGACAAGCTCTTGAAGGAAGAGCGGCCCCGGGTCATCCGGTCCATCGAGGAAGCCCGGGCCCACGGCGATTTGTCGGAAAACGCCGAATACGCCGCGGCCAAAGAGCGGCAGGGCTTTATTGAAACCCGCATCGGGGAACTGCAGAGCCAGGTCGCCTCCTGCCAGGTGGAGGAGATACGGGGGCCTTACGACCGCTGCGTCTTCGGAGCCACCGTGACCATGGAAAACGCCGACACCGGCGAGGAAAAAACCTATACCCTGGTGGGGCCCTTCGAGTCGGCCCCGGAAAAAAACCGCATTTCCATCGCCACCCCCATCGGACAGGCCCTCCTGGGCCGCGAAGCGGGCGACGAGGTTCGGGTCAAGACCCCCAAAGGCGTCCAGGAATACCTTATTGTGGCCGTCCGGTAAATGGTGTATTATCAGGAAATCCGTTGAACAATCCGCGCCCGGGACCGGGCGTCCGATGTTTCGGCGGGGCACTCCGTGCTCTTCGCGCCGAACGGAGCCGGACGCCGCCGTGGCGCGATGGCTGGCGGCGGCAGAGCCGCCGTCCCGGCTTAATCGCTCTACGAGCGATCCCCTGAGATCGCCCGGCGGGGCGATGGTGCGATACGCCCGGAACGGCGTCGCGGCGGCGCAGGGCCCCATTCGGGGCAGGCGGGGAGGCGACTCAGCCTGTGCCCGGACGGCCAATTTCAGCCAAACCGCTTTTCGGCTACTCGCCAACTTTGTGGCCGAGGGCGCATGGCCCCATTCGGGGCACTGACAGCGAGGTATCCTGATGAACATAGTGATCGCGGGCTTCGGCGTGGCCGGGGCCACGGCCGCGGAAGCGGCCCGCAAACAGAATCCCAAGGCCTACATCACCCTTTTCAGCAAAGAGAAGGATCTTTTTTACTACCGCCTGCGCCTGCCGGAGGTGGTGGGAGGCGGCCTGTCCCCGGACAAGGTCATCGCCCATCCCAAAAGCTGGTATGACGAACGGAACATCGACCTGCGGCTGGGGGAAAGCCTGGCCGACGTGGAGGTCAAGGACCAGGTGCTCCGGGGGTCGATGGGCAGCCGCCAGACCTATGACCGGCTGCTGTTGGCGGTGGGCGCCGAATCCAACCGCCCGCCCTTCCCCGGCGACCAGTTGGAGGGCGTCCACGCCGTGCGCAGCCTCAACGACGCCTGGACCCTGTCGATGAACGCCAAGGGTAAAAACCGGGCGGTCTTGATCGGCGGGGGGCTTTTGGGGCTGGAACTGGCCTATGCCCTGACCCGGCACGGGCTGAAGGTCACGGTTCTGGAGCGGGGCGACCGGATTCTGCCCCGTCAGACCACCCCCGGCAGCGCCGCGCTCCTGTGCCGCCAGCTCAGCGCCCTGGGCCTGGAATTCAAGCTGCACGCGGAGGCCGACCGTTTCGGCGGCACCACCAAAGTGAAGAACGTGACCCTGAAAAGCGGCGAGGACCTGGAAGCCGACATCGTGCTCATCTCCGCCGGGGTGACCCCCAACCTCGGGCTGGCCGCCGCTCTGGGGCTGAAGATTGATAAAGCCATCGTGGTGAACGAATACCTGGAGACGAGCCGGCCCGGCATTTACGCCGCCGGCGACTGCGCTCAATTTCCGGGGGCCACGGGCGGCCTGTGGACCACCTCCCGGGCCCAGGGCCTGGTGGCCGGGGTCAACATCGCCGTGGAAGCGACCGCCGACCGGCAGCAATACACTCCCGAACCGCCCTCCAATACCCTGAAAGTGGCCGGCATCGATCTGGTGGCCGCCGGGAACCTCGACTGCGACAACCAGCTGCGGGGCCTGGAGTTCTGCGACGACAACATCTACCGCAAAGTGGTGCTGGACGGCGAAGGGCGGCTGGTGGGCTACACCAACGTCGGCACCACCTCCGGGAACCGGGAACTGGGCGCGGCGCTCCTGGCCAAAAAAACCCTCAGTCCGGAGGCCGTCGCCGGCCTGACTGGGGCGGATTTCGACTTCTCCAAGCTGTAATTCATACCCCGAATGGGGCCCTGCGCCGCAGTAACCGCGTCATGGCCACATCGCATCATCGCCCTGCCGGGCGATCTCAGGGTATCGCTCGTAGAGCGATTAAGCCTGAACGCGGGCTCAACCGCCGGCACCCTTCATTTTTACTGAAATCCACTTCAAGACGCCGACAGCCCGAAGAGCCTTCTTCGGGCTGTTTTACGCCGGCTCATAAACCTGCGGCCGTCGACTTCGCGTCAGATCCATCCGTCGCCCGGTTCTCCATTTTACCGAAGCGGCGCCATTTTTTTTATGCTATAATCGCCGAAGCCTGTTTGGACTCGTCCCGATTTTTTTCCTGCTGAACGAGAGCGGCGACGCCGTCGCCTCCCCCGCCGCCGGAAAATCGGACCGGACGCTTCCGAACCAAGCTGGGGGGCGAAGGTTCCAGAACCTTCGTCTCGGCCGCGTCGGCGCACGGCCCCTTCGGGGCCCGGGGAGCACCATGAGTTTCAAACCCTTGACCCTTGAAGACCAACCCGTCTTCCGGGCCGCCGAACGGTCGGCGCCCCCGGTGACTTCCGATACCGTCTTCACCAACCTGTTCATCTGGCGGTCCTATTATCGGCCGGTCTGGCAGGAGGCCCACGGCTGTCTCTGTCTTCTGGCCGCCCCCGAAGGCGAAGGGCCTTTCGGCCTGCCCCCGGTGGGCGGCGGCGACCAACTGGCGGCTCTGGATTTCACCCTGGAGGCGCTGAAGACCATGACCGACCGGCCGGTGTTCAAACGGGTGTCCGAGCCCCTGATGCGGCGCCTTGAAGCCGCCGGCCGCCCCTACACCTGGGTTCACGACCGCGACAACGACGACTACGTCTATCCCGCCGAGCAGCTCCGCACCCTCGGCGGCCGGCGCATGCACCAGAAAAAGAACCATTACAACCACTTCGTCAGCCACAATCAGTTCGAATGCCTGCCCATCACCCGCGATCTGGTGCCCGAGCTCTTGGGAGTTCAGGAAAGCTGGCTGGCCACGAAGGAAGAGCGGGACGTCCCCTCCAACCACCTGCGATACGAGGTGGAATCAGTGCATGAGCTGGTGCGGCATTTCGAGGACTTAAACCAGCTGGGGCTGGCCATCAGGATCGACGGCCGGATCGCCGGCTTCACCATGGGTGAAGTCATGAGCCCGGACACGGTGCTGGTGAACCTGGAAAAGGCCGACTACGAGCGGCGGGGGCTGTTCGTGGCCCTGTCCAGCCATTTCTGCCGGGAGTTGCCCCCGAACATACACTATATCAACCGCGAGCAGGACCTGGGGCTCCCGGGCCTGCGCCAATCCAAGGAATCGCTCAAACCGGACCACCTGCGTCAGAAGTACATCGTCACGCCCCGGTAGGAACGCCGCCGGACGAGTCCGCCATACCATCGGGAGGGAAGACCATGGCCCACCGCCCCATACTTGTCGCATCCATTTTTCTGGCCGGCCTCGCCGCCCCGGGCTGCTTCAACTCCGAAAGCAAATATGAAGAACTGGTGGCCCGCAAAGACGCCCTGGCGGCCGAACTCGACACCACCAAACGGGAAAACCAGATCCTGAACCAGGCCTTGACCAAGATCAGGGCGGAACAGGAAAAGCTTCAGATTCTTCTGAACACCGGCCGCAGCCAGCTCACCGGGGTCGGCGCCACCTCATCCCCCGCGCCCCTGCCGCCCATGGGCCGTGGGACCCCGCCCGCCGGGGGCACGCCGCCCGCCGGCGGGGCGCCGCAGTCCATGAACTGGCAGGGCTTTGAATGGCATATCCCCGAGGATGCCCTCGCCAACCAGCCGACCACCGCTCAGCCTCAGGGCCGCGCGGGAGATTCGGCTCCGGAGACGCCGCCTTCCGGGAAAATTTACACGCCCAAATCCGGGGACGTCTTGTCCAGCATCGCCGCCCGGCACAACACCACGGTGGAAAAACTGGTGGAGCTCAACCCCTATCTGGCCCGCCGCCGCAATTATATGATCTGGGAAACCGATAAAATTCAGCTGCCCTGAAACCGGGCGGGGCGCGGGGTTGACAGGCCCTCTATTGCCTGGTAAGGCGATCATATCGCTCGTGGAGCGACCGGGCCGGGATGGAGGTCACCTTCACCCCTTCCCCCGCATGGGGCAAGGCGCCGCCCCAATTTCGCCATGGTCGGACCGCAGCGGCCGGGACGAGGGTCAATCGCCCCCATCCTTTTTATATATTCTTTTTTTCGCTAGGCCATATGACGTAATTAAAAAAACCACATTATCACTGGAGTAGAGTCGTGAAACCAACCACCGTCTTTCCATCGGCCCTTAAAACCGTCGCCTGGCTGTTCCTGATCCTCGGAGCCGCCGCCTTGGCCGGACCTGATTTCGCCGTGGCCGCCGAGGGCCACGGCGACGCGAGTCTCCACCTGCCCGGCGCCGGCCTGTCCGGCTGGTGGGCCCTGCCCTTCATCGGCCTGCTCCTGTCCATCGCCCTGGCCCCCCTCGCCCTTCCCCATTTCTGGCACCATCACTTCGGCAAAGTGGCCGCGGGCTGGGCGCTGGCCTTCATCATTCCCTGCTGGTTGGCCTTCGGCGGGGGGGTGGCCTTCTACAACATCCTCGAAACGATCCTCCTGGAATATGTGCCTTTCGTCATTCTGCTGCTGGCTCTGTTCACCATCGCCGGCGGCATCCGCCTGACCGGGAGCCTGGTGGGCACCCCGAAGCTCAACGCCATCCTCATTCTGCTGGGCACCTTCCTGGCCAGTTGGATGGGCACCACCGGCGCGGCCATGCTCTTCATCCGTCCGCTCCTGCGGGCCAACGCCCATCGGCGTTACCGGGTGCACACCGTGGTCTTTTTCATCTTTCTGGTGGCCAACATCGGCGGCTCCCTGACCCCCCTGGGCGACCCGCCCCTCTTCCTGGGCTTCCTCAAGGGCGTCACCTTCTTCTGGACCGCCGGCCACCTGCTGGTCAAGACCGGCTTCATGGTGGTGGTGCTCCTGGGGGTCTACCTGGTCCTCGACAGCATCCTGTATAACCGGGAAGGACGCCCGGTGCCGGACGAACGGGGCCCGCAGGAGAAGATCGGCATCCTCGGCGGCGTCAATTTCCTGCTCCTGGCCGGGGTGGTGGTCATGGTCCTCATCAGCGGCCTGTGGAAGAGCGGCGTGCAGTTCACGCTCTGGGCCGACATCAGCCTGACTTTGCCCAACATCGTCCGCGATCTGGCTCTTTTGGGCCTGGCCGGCCTGTCGATGGCGCTGACCCCGCACGACGTCCGGCGCGGCAACGACTTCACCTGGGAACCGATCAAAGAGGTGGCCAAGCTTTTCGCCGGCATCTTCATCACCATGATGCCCGTTTTGAAAATCCTGGCCGCCGGCGAACAGGGCGCCCTTAAACCGCTGGTGGCCCTGGCCACCGGGGCCGACGGTCAGCCCATCAACCACATGTATTTCTGGCTGACCGGCGCCCTGTCCAGCTTCCTGGACAACGCCCCGACCTATCTGGTTTTCTTCTCCATGGCCGGCGGCGAGAGCGCCGACATCGCCAACCACCTGATGAACAACCTGCCCGGCACCCTCACCGCCATCAGCGCCGGGGCCGTCTTCATGGGGGCCAACACGTATATCGGCAACGCCCCCAACTTCATGGTCCGCTCCATCGCCATCGAGCAGGGCGTCAAAATGCCCAGCTTCTTCGGCTACATGGCCTGGTCCGTGGGCATTCTGATCCCTCTCTTCCTGATCACCACTTTCATCTTCTTCTAAGCCCCCGCGAAGGGTCAGCAACGGGCGGGAACCGGCATCGCCGCTCCCGCCTCGGATTGCCCCAGGGCTGAGCCCTGGACCCGCCGGATGCGCCTGGCGGCGCCACCTCCCCCAACCCGCGTAGCTGGGCGGCCGAGGCCGCAACGTCTGGGCGGCCGGGACCAACGTGGTCGTGCACAG
>JAVBLB010000055.1:0-5334 GCA_031553735.1 Candidatus Adiutrix sp. | reverse complement strand
CGGGGTTGCGCCCGGCCCCCCCCGTTTGCTGACGAAGCCCCCCCCACCCCGTTGGGGGGGGGGGCCGCGCCCCAAACGTTCGGTCGGCCGGGACCATCGGGGTCGTCCACCGGGGGGGGGCGGGCGCTGAAGCGCCCTTGGGGAAGATTGCGTGGGCATAAAGGGCCGCCCGGTAACGTCGACGCCTCCGCGTCGGCGTTATTCGAGGGTCACCACGGTTACGCCGTCGCCGCCGGCGTTTTGGGCGGCCCGTTCGAAATGTTTGACGCGGGGATGGTTGCGGAGGTAGCCCCGGATGGCCTGGCGCAGACGACCGGTGCCGAAGCCGTGAACGACGTAAAGCGTCCGGCGGTGGTCCAGGACCGCGCGGTCCAGTTCTTTCTCCACCGTGTCCAGGGCCTCTTCCACGGTCTGGCCCAGAAGGTTCAGTTCCAGCCCGGAGGTCCCCCGGAGCGCCGGGGTGACGGTGACGCTGACCAGCCGTTCCCGTTTTTTCTCCCCGCCCGTTTTCGGCGGTGGGGGAAAGAGGTCGCTCAGCGGCACCTTGACGTTGAGCCCCCTGGCCTCCACCCAGGCTTCGCCGCGTTCCGGATTGATGGTTCGCACCACGGCCAGGCGGTCCAGCCGCCCCACCCGGACCTGATCGCCTTCGCGGATTTCCGTCAGGGGCTGGTCGGTGACGGCCGCCTGGGGGCGGGCTTCCCGCAGCCGCTGATCCAGCCGGGCTTTTTTTTCGCTGAAGCCGATTTGTTTTTTGGAATCGGCCGCGGCGATGGCCGTCCGCATCTCCTGTTTCAACTCCTCGAACTCCCGCCGGTTGGCCGCCAGGGCCTCGCGGACGGCCAGATTCTGGGCCTGGGCCCGGCGTTCCCACTCTTCGGCTTCCCGGCGGGTTTGGGCCCGCAGGTCGGTTTCGGCCCGGGCCAGGGCCAGCTTTTCCTCCTCCAGGGCCTCCCGGGTCCGCAGCAGCTTCACCCGTTCCTCATCCAGCCTGGCCAACAGTTCCATGGCCCGGCGCTGGCCGTCGTCGAGATAGCTCTCGGCCCGGCGCACCAGGTCCTCGGGCAGCCCCAGGCGACGGGCCATCTGGAGTCCCCCCGAAAAGCCGGGCGCGCCGTAGGTCAGGCCGAACAGGGGCTGCCCGGCGTCGGAGGCGTTGACCGCCGCGCTGACCACCCCGGGGGTCAGGGCCGCCCAGGTTTTGATGAGCTGGTAGTGGGTGGCGGCCATGACCAGAGCGCCGCTGCCGCGCAGGTCCTCCAGCACGGCCAGGCCCAGGGCCGCACCCTCGGCCGGGTCGGTGCCCGAGCCGATTTCGTCCAGCAGCACCAGCACCCCGGGCCGGGCCGTGCCCAGGACTTTGCCCAGGGACCGGACGTGGCCGGAGAAGGTGGACAGGTCGGAAGCCAGATCCTGCTCGTCGCCCATCACGGCCAGGATTTCCTCGGGAAAATCCAGCCGGCTGCCTTCGGCCACCGGCAGATGCAGCCCGGCCCGGGCCAGAAGAAGGTTCAGGCCCAGGGTCTTCATGGCCACGGTCTTGCCGCCGGTGTTGAGGCCGGAGACGATGACGATGGGCTTCTCCGGCTCGACGATCAGCTCCAGGGGGGTCATGCGGCCGCCCCGGGCCGCCAGGCGCCGCATCAACAGGGGATGGCGGGCTTCCCGCAGGTGGATGCCGTGGCCGGGCTGGTATTCCGGGGCCAGGGCCGACCAGGTTCGGGCCAGCCGGGCCTGGGCCAGGATGAGATCCAGCCGGGTCAGGAGGGCTCCGGACAAAAGCAGCTCCGGAGCGGCCGCCCGGCATTCGTCGGACAGGTGCCGCAGGATGCGTTCGATTTCGGCCTTTTCCTTGCGTTTCAACAAGCCCAGCTTATTGTTGTCCTCCACCGCCTCCATCGGTTCCAGAAAAGCCGTGGCCCCGGTTTTGGACCAGTCGTGCACCAGGCCCCGGCGGCCGCCGGCCGCCCCGGCCCGCACCGGCACCACGTAGCGGTCGGAACGGGTGGTGATGAGGTCGTCCTGCACCAGGTGGCGAAAAGAGTCGTCGTGTATCAGGGTGGTCAGGCGGCTGATGAGGCCCTGGCGGGTGGCGGCCTGTTCCTGGCGCAGCCGGGCCAGTTCGCCGGAGGCGCTGTCGAGGATCTCGCCGTCCGGGCCGATGGTGCGCTCGATGGCCGCGATGAGGTCCGGCAGGGCGGTCAGGCCGGCGCCCAGGGCCGCCAGCCCGGGGGTCGTCTCCCACAGCGGGGCGAAGAAGCTCCGGGCCCGGCGGGCGCAGCGGGCCTCGTGGCCCACGGCCCGCAACTCGTCGACTCCGAGCATGGCCCCTTCCACTTTCAGCGGCTCCAGCGCTTCGGTCAGGTCGATGTGGTCGCTTAGGTCCAGGTGGTCACCCAGGTTGAGAACCTCGCGGGCCTCTTCGATGAGCGACCAGGATTTGCGTATCTCTTCCGGGGGCAGTTCCGGGGCCAGGGCCAGGGCGGCCAGCCGCCCGGCTTCGGAGTGGGTTTCCTCGCTCAGCCAGGTGAGGGCCGCGTCATATTCGAGAAGGGCGATGGTGTTTTCATCCATGGTTGTATCGATCCAGTCAAGATATCATTAGTTTTGCGGCGCCGGGTTCTTGAATTCCACAGTGTCCAGAATGGCCCGCCACAGGCCCAGGCCGCTCTGAAACTCCGGATCGGTTTCGAACGCCCTATCCCCCGCGGTCAGGGTGAAGCCGTGGCGGTAGGTCCCCGGCCGGCCCGCTGGCGACATTTCCTGCCAGATGGCCACATACTCCGGGCGCGCCTGGGGGGCGGAGATGGAAAATCCTATGAGCTCTTCGCCTGGCCGGCGGCCGACGACGGTGGAATCCCTGGTGTATCGCCACGGCAGCCGGCGTTCGGTCACCAGTATTTCGAGACCCCGGGATTGCGGATTGAAAACTTCCGTCAGGGCCGCGAACAGAAGGTCGCCGGTTGGCGGCAGGTCTTCGGCTTCGTCCAGGCCGAAGGAAAACCGGCGGCCGTTTTGATCCTCAAAATTGGCGGAGGTGAGGATATATCGGCAATTCGGCAGTTTGTTTTTATCGATCAGGCCGTATCTGGTTCTATATCCGTGAACGGGAGTGATCGGAAAGGATGAAGGCGATGCCGCCTGTTCCCGGACGACCAAACCCCGGCCGGACCGCTCTTCGGCGGCGCATTGCCCCATTCGGGGCGGCGAAGCGCTTTCTTCGTCCGGCCGGGTGTAGGCCGCCAGAAACTCTTTCGCCCGGCCGATGAATTCGGCTTTCAGTTCTTCCTCGTATTGCGCCTGCCGCTCGGGCGGCACCAGGGGCGGGGGCGTATCGAAACTGGTTTCCCGCATCAACGTCAAAGCCCGCCCCAAGTGGTTCACCCTGAGGATCAGACGGGAGCAAAGCATGTGGTCGGAGCGCTCGTCGACCGGAAGGCCTCCACCGCAGAGCATATCGTCTTTCGGCCTGGTGAAGCCGACCGCCAGGCTGGCTGGATGCCCGACTTCTTCGCTGACGTCCTCCTCGGGGAGGCGTCTGCCCGAGGCCCGGGAGAGCCACCGATCGGCCTGGCTCTGATCCGGAAACGTGATTTCGGTGAATTTGATCCTTTCATCCGGCCATTCCAACGCGCCGATGAGGTGCCAGGTATCAAGGAATGATTCCGGCAGGTCTATTTTCAGGGTGTCCGTTTCGATGGTGACCAGCGGGGGGGCCAGGGCCACCCGGGCCGGCTCGATTGTGAGCGAGCTCATCCGCCAGACCAGGACCAGCGCCGCCGCCGCCATCAAAAGCAGCACCACCGCCAGCGCTTTGCCGAAACTCTTCAGAAGTCGCATCGCCGCCTCCCTGTCGGGCCGGAAATCGTCTTTCCCCGGATGGCTCCGGACGTGCCCCGGAACCATGTTGAAGGATGAAGGCGATTCAGCCTGTTCCCGGGTCACCAAACCCCGGCCGGACCGCTCTTCGGCGGTGCATTGCCCCATTCGGGGCGTGGTTGAATATGGTTATCCTTGCGTCCAATGCGTGAAAGTCATTCCCCAAATTTGGGGAATGACTTTCAGGGCCCCGAAGGGGCCATGCGCCGCCGCAATCACGTCCTGAATACATTACGACGGCCGGGGCGAAATCCGGAGTTTCAGGAGGCCAGGAATTTACGGCCGGCGGCGAAATCCAGGGTCCCTTCATACAGGGCCTTGCCGGAGATGGCCCCGGCCACCCCGTCGGCGGCCAGGGGCTTGATGGCCGCCAGGTCGTCGAGGGTGGCGATGCCGCCGGAGCAGACCGTGGGCAGCCCCGAAATCCGGGCCACCCGGCGGGTGTTTTCCACGTTGGGACCTTCCTGGGTGCCGTCGCGCTCCACATCGGTGTAGATGACCAGGGCCACGCCCAGGTCCTTGAGGCCGGCGGCGATTTCGAACAGGTCCCGCCCGCCGGATTCCTTCCAGCCCCGGACCCGGACCTCCCGGCCCACCGCGTCCAGGGCCACGGCCACCCGGCCGGGGTATTTGGCGGCGATGCGGCCGGCCAGCTCGGGATTCTCACAGACCACCGTGCCCAGGATCAGTCGGTCGGCCCCCTGGTCGAACCAGCGGTCGGCCGTCTCTTCGCTGCGGATGCCGCCGCCGAGCTGCAGCTTCACCGGCACCCGCCGGCGGATTTCGGTCAGGGCCTGTCGGTTGGCCGCGCTGTCGCCTAAGGAACCGTCCAAGTCCACCAGGTGCAGCCACTCGGCCCCGGCTTCGGCCCAGCGGGCGGCCACGGCCGCCGGGTCGTGACCGTATACGGTCTGTTCCTCGAAGCGGCCCTTGTAGAGCCGCACGCACTGGCCGTCTTTGAGGTCGATGGCCGGAAAAAGCAACATTACAAAACCCCTTTGGTGGAAAGAACGCCCCCGGCCCGGGGGGCCAGGGCCTGCCCCAGGGCCCGGCCGGCGCCCTTGAACAGGGCCTCGGCCAGGTGGTGGCTGTTGCGGCCGTGGCGGCCCATGAGATGCAGGGTCAGGCCGCCCCGCTGACAGACGGCCCGCCAGAATTCCTCCACCAGGGCCATTTCGAATTCGCCGCTGGCCGGCTGAGGCCAGTCGACCTGGAAGTGGAGAAAGGGCCGCCGGCCGGCGTCCAGGGCCACCTCGGCCAGGGCTTCGTCCATGGGCACCAGGGCCGCGCCGAAACGGGCGTGGCCGCTGAAGTCGCCCAGGGCGACGGCCAGGGCCTCGCCCAGCACCAGGCCCACGTCCTCGACGGTGTGGTGGTGATCGACCTCCAGGTCGCCAACGGCCTTCAGATCAAGGCCCCAGCCGGCGTAGGCGGCCAGCGCGGTGAGCATGTGGT
>JAVBLB010000104.1:0-18548 GCA_031553735.1 Candidatus Adiutrix sp. | reverse complement strand
GAAACGAATCGAGTGCTACATCAACAGTTTAATGCCAACCGAGCAGTGTCATCAGACACAAACAGCTTCCCGAACCAACCATCTGCGTGGCGGCCGTCCCAATCACATCCCGCACCGGTCGCCGCCGCAGCGCCACTTGTTCGAGCCGTTCAGGCGAGTTGTGGCGCTGCCTACGGGGGCTTACTGACACAACGGAAATTTCTTCGGGGGTCCAGGGGGCGAAGCCCCCGGCGCGGGTGGGTCCAGGGCAGGGCCCGCGCAGGGCCCTCCCCTGGCGGGGTCCGGGGCAGCGCCCCGGCGGACGCCGAGACCGCCGCGATTCATCACCCCGCAAAAGAAGCGATTGCCCCGACGCAACGCGAGGCCGCCGGTTGACGCGCCGGGCCTCACCCTTTACAATGACATATCGGAAAACAAACGGAGGGAAGCGTGGATATCGAATTCCTGAAGCCGCTGGCCCGGACCATGGCCGAGGCCGGAGGGCGGCTGCTGGTGGTGGGCGGCCGGGTGCGGGAGCATTTCCTGCCCGAGCCGCCAAAACCCGTCGACCTCGCTCCGGAAGGGCCGAACGCCGCCCCGCCCCAGCCGGACTGGGACCTGGTGGCCTTCGGCCTGCCCCTGCCGGACGTGCTGCGCCTGGCCGGGACTCACGGCCGGGCCCGGCCCGTCGGCCGCCGCACCACCCTGGGGCGGGACAAGGAGGCGGCCCTGGTCCACCTTCGCCTGGGCGACCATCTCCTGGAGATAAGCCCGGCCCGGCGGCTGGCCGGGGCGGGGGCGGAATTTCATCCCGAAGCCGGGCCGGCCGACGACGCCCGGGTCCGCGATTTCACGGTCAACGCCGTCTATCACGATCCCCTGACCCGGGCCTTCGAAGACCCCCTCGGAGGCCTGGCGGACCTGAACCGGCGGCGGCTGCGGGCGGCCCACCCCCGGAGCCTGGACCTGGACCCCCTGCGGCTCCTGCGGGCCTTCAGCTTCATTTCCCGCCTGGGCCTGACCCCCGACCCGGAGCTCCTGACCGAGGCCGCCCGGCGGCGGGACCTGTTGGCCGCCCTGCCCCCGGACCGTTTCTGGCCCGAATGGCGCAAATGGGCCCTGGGCGCGGAGCCGGGCCTGGGGCTGGATTTTCTGGCCGACAGCGGCTTGTTGGCCTTCTGGCCCGCCCTGGCGGCCATGGACGGCAGCCCGCAAAATCCCCAGCATCACCCGGAGGGCGACGTCTGGCGGCATACCCGGCTGGTGGTGGAGACCCTGAGCCGGCTGGACTTGTCCCCGCCGGCCGGATTCGACGGCCTCCGGGACCAGTGGCGCCCCCCGGACCGCCTGGCCCTGATCCTGGCCGCCCTCCTCCACGATACCGGCAAACCCGTCGTCACCCGCCGGGTGGACGGGATCTGGATTTCCCCGGGCCACGCCCAGGCCGGCCTTCCGCTGGCCCGGGATTTCCTCGAATTCATCCGGGCCCCGGAACAAGTCGTCCGGCCGGTCCTGAAGCTGGTCGAGCGCCACATGGATCTGGCCTTCAAGGACATCACCACCCGGGCCCTGCGCCGGCTGGCCCGGCGGCTGGCCCCGGAATGCACCCTGACCGAAGCCTGGGCCCTGACGGTCGGCGACTGGAACAGCCGGGGACCGACCCTGGAGCCCTTCCCCCTGACCCTGGCGGAATTCCTGGAACCCCTGGAAGGCCGGGCCAGCGCGCCCTCACCCCTGATCCGGGGCCGGGACCTTCTGACCGCCTTCCCGGAGCTCACGCCCGGCCCCCAACTGGGGCGGCTTTTAAAACGCATCGAAGAGGCGGCCGACGAAGGCCGGGTGCGAACCCCGGAGGAAGCCCTGGCCTGGGCCGGACGGCTGATCAAAGCGGCGGCAGAATCACCGGCAGGGAGCGGCCCAGGGTGATCCGAGTCAGATCCAGATCGACCCGGTAGGCCCAGACTTCCACCCCCTCGGCCACCGCCGCCCGCAGGCGCCGGCCCCATTCGGGGTCAAGGTGGTCGGCCGGGCTGAAGCTGTCGGCGTCGGCCCGCTGCACCAGGATGCAGATCGCCGCCCGGCCCCCGTGGCGGGCCAGGGCGGCCAGTTCATCGAGATGCCTGGCCCCCCGATCGGTCACGGCATCGGGGAAATAGGCCCGGCCGCCCTCGGCCAGGGTGCAGTTTTTCACCTCCACCAGCACAGCCCGGCCGTCGGCCCCGGTCAGGCGCAGATCCAGCCGGCTGCGGCCGACGGTCACCTCGGTCTCCACCCGGGCCGGGCCGGGCATTTCGGCCAAAAGCCCCCCGGCGGCGGCCGCCGCCACCAGCCGGTTGGGGACCATGGTGTTGACCCCGACCAGAACGGAGGCGGCGGAGCGCTGTCCCTCCGGGGACAGAGCCGCCGGCATTTCGATCATTTCCAGGGTCAGGGGATATTTGCGGCCCGGCCGCTGATGGCGGGACAGCCAGACCGGCCGCCCGGGCTCGGAACAGCCCAGCATGCGGCCGGTGTTGGGGGTGTGGGCGGTCACCACCTGGCCGTCCACTTCCACGTCGGCCAGGAAACGTTTGTAGCGCCGCACCAGGCGGGCTTCCACCAGGGGCCCCCACCACAGCCCGCCGCCCGGGGCCGGCGCCAGATAACGCTCGGTTTCTTCAGTCACGCGTCCCCAAACCTCTCTCAGCCCATGGGCTGCATGTGGGCCGTCAAAATGCCCTTCAATTCCCGTTCAAAGAAAAAATAATGATCACCGAAAGCCGGCTTGAGGTCGTTGAGCCAGGTGGCCGAGCGGTCATAGAGGGCGAAGAAGGGCCGGCCCACCCAGTCGGCGTTGCGGCCCTGGATGAACTGCAGGACGAACACCTTCTCGCCGTACAGTTCCGAGACCCCCAGTATCTGCACCTTGCCCGGAGTGGCGCTCATCACCGGACCCCGCACCGTGCGGCAGATGCCGCTGACCTTCTGATAGGCCTGGCGGAAGACCTGCCAGCAACGCTCCAGGGGCACGGCGAAAAAGTGTTTGGCCCCGGTGTCGCGCTCGACGAACATGTAATAGGGGATGCAGTTCAGGTCCACCTGTTTGCGCCACATTTCAGCCCACAGCTCCGGTTTGTCGTTGATGTGGCGCAGGAGCGGGGACTGGGTGCGGATCTGGGCGCCGGCGGCCTGGAGACGGGTCAGGGCTTTGCGGACGGCCTCGGTGGACAGCTCCACCGGGTGGTTGAAGTGGGCCATGATGGCCAGGGTGCGACCGGTTCGGGTGATCCGGTCGAAAAGGCGCAGGAGGTCGTCTGAATCCGGGTCGCTCAGGAAACGGTAGGGCCAGTAGGACAGGCTCTTGGTGCCGATGCGGATGGTCTTGAGATGGGCCAGTTCGTCGGTCAGGAAGGGCTCGAGATATTCGGCCAGGGTCTGGGCCTTCATGACCAGGGGATCGCCGCCGGTGAATAGGAGGTCGGTGACCTTGGGATGGCGTTTGACGTATTCGGCCAGGAGCGCGCCGTCACGGCCGCTGAAGCGGGCCTGGGAGAGCCCGCTGAACTGGGGCCAGCGGAAGCAGAAGGTGCAGTAGGCGTGGCAGGTCTGGCCGGCCTGGGGAAAGAACAGCACCGTCTCGCGGTATTTGTGCTGGGCCCCGCTGACCCGATGGCCGTCGAGCAGCGGCACGTTGGCGCTCTGGCCGGAGGGGTCGGGGTTGAGCTCCATTTGAATGGACCGGGCCAGCCGTTTCAGTTCGTGTTCCGGGGCTCCCTTCTCCACCGCCGAGGCCAGGCGGTGCCAATGGGCGGCCTTCAAAAGATCCCGGCGGGGAAACGTCAAGGTATACATGGGGTCGACGGTGATGTCGTCCCAGTCGATCAGTTCCTCGACCACATAACTGTTGGTCTTGAAGGGCAGCACCCGGGCCACGGTTTCGATTTCCTTCAAGGCGTATTCGGGCCAGGTTTTGAACTGGGGCAAACCGCGGAAATTGCGGGCGGTATAGGCCTGGTATTTGGGTTCGGACATGCGGGCCTCCTTGTTTTCCGGTGGTCCCGGGGGGCAATGCGCCGACAGAACCGGGCCGCGACGACCGGGGAGGAGGCGTGGCCGCCTCCGGTTTTCGTTTTATTCGGGGAGGCGAATAAACCCGACAACACGAGTTTGCGGGGGCCTGCTCTCGAACGATCAATTGCAGCCAGACTATCTTTTGAGGCCACTCCCAACTTGCTGACCGAGGGCGCATATAATCGCAAATACTATTTGCAGCAGCGCTCTATCGTCTGGCATGGCACATTACCCGTCAGGGTAAAAAATCCCATTTGGGGCTTGAGTCTGTTTTTATATAACATCAACAAAACGCCCCGGTCAAGCCGGCCGCCGGGACCGCAATTTTCCACTTGACAATTCGGGGCGCAAATTATACCCTTATCAAGTTCGCGCCCGTAGCTCAGTTGGATAGAGCGCCGGACTACGAATCCGTAGGTCAGAGGTTCGAATCCTCTCGGGCGCGCCATAAATTTCAAGGGGTTCAGCCAATCCGGCTGGACCCCTTGTTCTTTTTGGTAAACCATTTTGGTCAACCACTTGATAAACCTTCAATCCGTTGCCCTTCCCTGTTCCATCTGCCCCGCCCACCCTCTAATATTTTTTTTATCTTGGTTCGCCAGCCTGAGCGCCTCCCGCATCTCCACCCCCCAGGCGGCCAGATCGGCGTTGGTCTTCCCCCGCAGCCGAGGCTCCGGCACTTCCTGGAGCAGCACCGCCGGCGGAACCACCACCCGGGCCGGGGGGCACGGCGGGCACTTACTTCCGCAGCCGGCGGTAGACAGGATCAGGCACAGGAGTAGCGGCCCAAGTTTGGCATGGCGTATCATTTTGGTAGACCTCTTCGAGTTCGCGGCGTAAAGATTCGGTGGCGTCGGCGAGTTCGGCCTTTTCGGCTTCCCGACGCGTGAGGGCCTGGAAATTCAGCTTCAGTTCCTTGGCCACGCTGGCGGCTTGCTCCCGGGCGGCAGTGAGTTCGACGGCCAGCCGGTCGCGGTCGGCCGCGAGCTCGGCCCGTTCGGCCTTCAGCCCGGCCACGTGGATGAGCAGCACGGCCACGGTCAGCACGATCCCGACGGCCAGGACCAGTTTAATTTTCGTCAAAATGGCGTCCACGTGGTCCGTCCTCCCCTTCGAGTTCCGCGCCGTCGCGGCCCAGGCGCAGCCGGAAGCGGCCCCGGGCGCTCAGGCGGTTGACGAGGCCCACCACCAGCATGATTCCCAGCAGGGCCGTGTGCCATTCGGTCAACTCCCGGCCGATCCACAGGTCCCGCACCAGCCAGGCCACGGCCAGGGCGCAGGCCAGGAGCAGCACCAACTTGGCCCCGCTGAGTCGGCCCTCTTCGTTGGTCAGGGGGCCGGTCACTCCTGGTGGGTGCCTTCAACGCCGCGCTCCTGGCGACCGGAGGTTCTGTGTGCTAGCCAATGCAAGGCCTCTTGGATTTTGGTCAACGCCAGAGCGTTTTCGCGGCACGAAAATGGACCGGCCTGAAAACATTTAAGGCGATGAGCGACGATAGCAAGCAAATCCTCATGAGATATGCCATTTACGCCGACTTCTTTGATCGGGCCGTTTTGAAAGTTGATCTCGCCAAGAGTATCCCCGGTTTCATTATCGCGGATAAGATACCGATGGTTGGCGTTGCCGGAGCCTTTTTCATCGGCGATCACAACTTCAGTTCTCAGGCTTCCTTTTAAAGTTTCAGTCATGTCTTTCTCCTGTCTTGTTTTATTGCCGGTCATTCCGGCAGCCACTCCGCCCGGCGCAGCCAGCCCTTGAGGAATTTCCCCTGGCCGGGATCCCGGGCGACGATGCCCTGATAAAATTTGGCCTGCCGAGCCGCGTAAGCCCGCAGGATGTCCACCTCCGCCAGCCCGCACATGGCCCCCTTGGTTTTGGGGCCCAGCTTCCCGTCCACGGTCAGGCGGGCCTCGGGCTTCAAATCATTCAACGATTGCTGAAGAATCTTCACCGCCCGGGGCACCCCGGTATTCACCGCCGTGTCGAAAAGTTTCATCTGCAAGCGGTCGGGGATGGCCGGTGAGCGGTCGACCAGGCAGATGACGGTGTCGCCGGTCGCGGCCGGGGCCGCCTGAACGGCCGCCGCCGGGGGATCGGCCTTGACCGAACACACCGGGGCGGAGCACCCGAAAGCCGCCGCCAGCGCCAGGATAAGAAGCAGGCGTAAAGCTTTCATGCCGCGTCACCTCCGTCGAAAGGCTTCCAGAATTTTTTCCGGTAGAATTCGGCCACCAGACGGGCCAGGTCCCGGTCGTTGGCGGTCACGGCGTCGAGCTTGCGCCAGTTGGCTTTGCTCCGCCAGTTGGAAATGCCGTCGCGCCGGGCCAGCTCCCGCTTGTAATGGTCGATCTCGGCCCAGCCCGGCCAGTCGGGGTGGGAGACCCGGCTGATGCCGCGAAAGGTCTCCCCGCCTCGGTCGGCCGGGTCGTTGGCGTAGCCGCCCTCAAATTGCAGGGTGTGGTCCAGGGCTTCTTCAAAACTCATGCTTCACCTCACAGAAACTTGACGATGACGCTGACGGCCAGGCCCACCGCCGCGCCGATGCCCATCATGCGGCCCTGCATGGTGGCCATCTTGATTTCCAGCCCCTGGACGCGGGGGCCGATGCTGCTTTGGGCGTCCATTTTTTCCTGCCATTCCAGAATGGCTTCGATCTTGGTCAGCCGGTCATAGATGGCCCCCAGGGATTTCCCGACATCCTCACCCACCGGTCACCTCCCACTGCCAGAGCCCGGCCGTATCCGGCGGCCAGACGCAGGGTTTCATATCGGCCTTGGCCAGATAGGTCCGGCCGTTGTATGAATAGTATTTGCCGTCGGCCACGTCCATGCCGGTGAGGAACGGCACCGGGTTGGCCAGAGTCCCGTCGGGCTCGACCCCGCTGTCCGGGTCGGCGCTGATGGGGCGATAGACGGCCAGCAGGCCCTCGGAACCCGGCGGCTGGTGGGCCTGGGCCGTGACCGTCTGTTTGACCTCGTAGGCCACGCCGTCATGGACGATTCGCTGACCGGCCTCATACAATACGCCCGCCGCCCACTCCGGGAACAGCCCGGCCTTGGCGAAGACGCCGAACTCGACCGACGAAAAGGTCATGGTCTGCACCGCCTGGCGTTGAAGCGTGGCCGTGACGATGGCGGAGGCCTCCATCTGGGCCATGGATCTCTCCGCCTCGGCGATTTCCTCGGGCGTGGGCGGTATCACCGGGTGGTCCGCCGCCCACTCTTCGGGGGTGAAATAGCCGGCGGGCTTTTCGGCCCAGACTTCGGGGTTTCCTTGGGGGGAATAAAAAGTGGGCATGGGGTTCTCCTGTCAATATAAAATTATGATGCAGCCGGGGTTGCCGGCGGTGCCGCTCGTCCCTGTGGAGGTGGTGGTGCCGGCGCCGCCGTTTCCGCCCTGGCCGTGCTGGCCCGGGGAGGGATATTGCGGAACGCCACCTGCGCCGCCGGCCCCGCCCGTAGCGCCGGCCGCCCCGTTGCCGGGCCCGGAGTGGCCGACGCTGCCAAGCGCTCCGGCGGACTGCCCGCCATCGCCGCCGGATCCGGCTGATGTACCGCCCTGGGAGCCGCCTCGGCCCGCGCGCCCTCCCGCCGCCCCGTAAGTCTGCCCGTCCATGGTGATGGAAGTGTCGCCGCCGTTGTTGCCGTTGGCCCCGGCCTCGCTTGACCCGGCCGCGCCGCCGGCCCCGATGGAGCAAGACTTGGCCGTCAAAGATGTAACATTGACGATGACGATGACCCCTCCGCCGGCTCCGCCGCCACCGCCGCCGCCGCCTTTATTGGATCCCGTTTTGACTCCGCCTCCGTTTCCGCCGCTGGCGCCGCCGCCGATCAACACCAGGATGTGCACCCCGGTCTTTTTCGGCGTCCAGTTGCCGGAGGTGGTGATAGTCTCAACGGTGGACAGCCCGCCGCCGGCCGCCGCCAGAGCCGCCGCGAGCGAAACCGGGGTGATGGCCTTGTCGGCGTTCACGCCCGCCACGGCTTCGGTGTTGGTGGCCAGGGCGACCTTGCCCTTGATGGTGAAGGTGGCGTCGGGGATGCTCACGGCGGCCACGGCCGCGTCCACCTGGGCTTTCGAATACATGTCGGCGGTGGTGCCCTCCAGCGCCAAAAGTCGTTTGATGATCGGGGGTAATCCCATGATGGATGCTCCTTACACTTCGGAAATGGCGGTCAGCTCGGCCCCGATGGGCAGGGCGTCGAAAAACTTGATGGTGGTGGAGGCCGCGCCGGCCGCGCCGACCTCCTGATACTGAGAGCCGGCGTCGGCCCCGGCCCGGCACAGGAGGCCGTCGTAATAGATTTTCAGCTTGCCGGAGCCCACCACATACCCGGGGACGGTGTAATTGGCCCCGGCCGCCAGGGCCGCGCTCAGCTTGCCGGCGGCCACCACATCATTGGCCACGGTGACGGCGATGGCGGCGTTGGCCGAACCGTCGAAGCTGGCCGATCCGGTGACCTTCCCGGTCAGGCTGATGGTCCGGGGGGCGCTCAGCTTGGCGGCGGAGGCCACGCTCTTGGCCGCGTCGGCGGTATTGTCCACTTTATCCAGGCCGACGTTAGCCTGGCCCAGGGTGATGTCTTTCGTGCCGTCGAAGCTGACGCCGGAGATACTCCGGGCCGTGGCCAACTTGGCGGCCGCCACCGCAGTGCCGGCCGCCGGCAGGGCCCCGATGCCGCCCGGGGTCAGGGAAGCGATGGCGGCGGCCACCCCGGCCGCGACTCCGGCCGGGGTGGCCGCCTTGTCCGCGCTGATCGTGTCGGCGGTCGTGGCCAGCTCCACCAGCCCGGCCACACCCACCGCCGCCTTTTTGCGGCCGGCCAACGTTTTCGGCGAAACGAACTTATCCACCACCGTGCCGGCGTCGACTTCGGCCTGGCTGGCCGGGAGAGCGCCCGGCCCCCCTTCGGCCGCGCCGGCGGCCGCTTCCGCCCGCGTGGCCGCGTCTTCAGCCCGGTCGGCGTCGGTCGCGGCCTCGGCGGCGCTCCGGGCGGCGGCGGCGGCCGAAGCCGCTGAAGCGGTGACCGCTCCGGTGATGGAACTGGCCGAACCGGCCGCGTTGGCGGCCGCCGTCTGGGCCGTGGTCTTGGAGACTTCCGCCGCCGCCGCCGACTGCCCGGCCGCCGCGCTCGCGCCCTGGGCGGCGGTCCTGGCCGCCGAAGCGGCGGTCTCTGAATCGTAAGCGGCTATGGCCGACCGCCCGGCCTGGTCAGCGGACTGCCAGGCGGCGGAGGCGTAGCCCTCGACGGTGGTGACCGACTCCCCGGCCCGCGTGGCCGCGTCCTGGGCGGCCGCCTGAGACGTTTCGGCCAGAAGCGCATCCGTCTCGGCCCGGTCGGCCGCCTCACCGGCTTCGCCGGCGGCCGCGCGGGCGTCGGCGACAAAGCCGGCCAGGCGGGTCTCCACCCCGACCACCGCGTCACCGGCGGCCGCGTCGGCCGCGGCTCCGGCCCGGTCGGCGGCGGCCTCGGCCCGGCTGGTGGAGGCGGCCGCCGAAGAGATCACCAGCATGTCCAGCAAATCCCCGGCGGCCACGTCGAAATGGATGACCACCTCCTGGCCGGGGGTGTCGATATCGTCGCCCACTTCTTCGTATTGATAGGCCCCGGCCGCTTCCACCAACGGTTTGCGCGGCACGCAGAGGGCCCCCTGATACCACAGGGTCAACACGTCGCGCCCCGGGAAATAGGCCCCCGGGAGCCGCAGCACGCCGCCGGAGGCCACCGCTTCAGGGGCGATCCAGGACTTGCGCACGTTATACATGCCGGAGGCGATGGCCACCGGGTCGACCAGCGCGGCGGCCCGTTCGGCGGAGCCCCGGGCGTCGTCGGTGTAGCCCTTGATCCGCCCGAGAAAATCCTCGCTGGAAGGGTACGGCGGCTCGCTGGTGACCGGGACCTTGATGGCCCGGTCCAGCTCCTCGGCCAACTGCTGAATCTGCATCACCTGGTTGTCGGCGGATTCCTCCAGCGTCTCGGCGTTGAAGTCCCCGCCGTTGACCAGGTCCATGGGCTGCACCAGCGGCAATTGCCTGAGGATGGTCAGCCCGACCCCGGCGGCCAGCGGCTGATCCAGCCGCACCGAAACGGCCGAAGTCCCGGCCCCGATGACCGAAAACCCGGACAGCACCTCCGTCTCCGCCCCGTCCGCCAGAAGGTACAGCCGGAGGTGCCCCTCATCGATCACCGGGAACGGCGCCGGAAACTCCGCCGCCGCCCCGTCCCCCACATACTTCACCTTGTTGATCCGCGTTTCAACGGTCATGATCGAACTCCTCGTCTCACTTGGGGTTGCCGCGCACCAGCAGCCGATAGAAGGCCTCGAAACCCTCGTTGTCCTCCCAGTCCTGGGCGCCCTTCATCGTGGCCCCGATCTGGCCGGAGGGGAGCCCCGTCAGCGGCCCCAGACCGCGCACGAGCTGGCCGAAGCCCTTGGCCGCGTCGCCGTCCTCGCCCAGCATCTCCGTCACCCCACCCGGGGCCTTCAGGATGGCTTCCATCGAGTCGATGACCGGGGCCGGCCGGAAGCGGAAGCTGTCGCCGGTCCAGTAACTGACGGCGTCCTTGACCACCGGCATCCCGCCCGTGGTGAAGCTGACCACGCTCTTGGCGATGTCGGCCAGGTCGTCCTCGTCCTCCGGCGGGCCCTCTTTTATCAGGGCTTCCATCAGGGCCGGCAGCACGGCCATGAACCAGACCGCCCGCCCGGCCCGATACGTGCCCTTGAGAAATTCGCCATCTTTGAAATGCCCCTTGGTCTCGTGGAACTGTTCCCACAACAGGTTCTGCGTGCCGCTGAAAAAGGTGGAGAACATGGTCAACAGCTTCCCCGCGTCGCCGTAGCCCCAGCCGCGTTGGGCCCGGCTCAGGTCTTTCACCGCGCCGGTGGGCTGGGTGATGCGGACTATGGAATCGGCGAAATAGACCGCGTCGGCCTCGGCTTTGCCTTCCTTTACCGCCTTGAGATAGGCCCCCAGCCACACCGGGTTGGCCACGGCCTGGTCCAGGAATCCGATGGGCCAGAAGGCCTTGTCCACCCATTTGTCCTTCAGGGTTTGGGCCAGGGGGTTGCGCAGGGACAACACGTCGTGCACGTCGCGGTCGTATGAGGTCCGGTTGCGGTTCATGAGGTCCGGCGATTTCTAGTAAATCATCCGGGCCGCGGCCATCGGGTTTTTGTAAAATTCCTTGATCCCCACAGCCGTCCAGTAACTCCCCAGCTTGTGGACGCTCTGGGTGAGGCCCGTGACCTGGCAGAGCATGACGCTGACCTTCAGGCCCATGGCCGCCACCGATATGTTGCTCCGCACCTTGCGGAGCAAACTCCGGCCGCCGGCGTCGCCCACCTGTTCCGGCTTGGCCACTTCCTGGAGCCACCGCTTCATCTGCACCCAGTAGTTTTCGCCCAACACGCCCTCCACCGCCTCGCGCACGTCCGGCCGGCGAATGATCCGCCAGACGTCGTTGATGGCCTCCCGGTGGGTCAGGTCGTGGATGTTGTCGTTCAGGCTCCGGGTCAGCACGTCGAAACTGAGCTTCGGCACCAGGTCTTTATAGGTGGTGCCCACCCGCTCGATGGTGCCGCCGGACCGGGTGTTGGGCTGGCTGTACAGGTTCTGCCCGGTCTTGAGGGCGTCCCCGGTCTCGGCCTGGCGGTCGGCCCGCTCGCTCATCCGCCGGTCGAACGAGAGCGGGAAATAACCCCCGCGCAGCTCGCCGTATTTGGTCATCACCTTCGCGGCCTCCACTTTGCGCAGGGGGATGCCCATGGTCTTCATCGTCAGTTCGTCCAGGCGCGGGAACATGTCGTTATCCATGAAATCCCAGACCGCCTGCACGAAGTCCCACTGCTCTTTGGTCAGCGAATCCAGGACGGCCTGATGCTGGGCGTCGGTGAGTTTTTCGCCGTTCTCCCCCAGCTGGTAGTTGCGCAAAGCCTTGAGGTTCTGGGGGTTGCCGCAGTTCAGGGCGTAAATGATCCGCTGCTCGGTGGTCAGGGCATATTTCAAGCCCTCGATAGCCACCTTCTCCGCCCGCCACTTCAAAAGGTTTTTGGCCCCCACGGTGGCCTCCACCACGCCCTTCAGCTT
Organism: Candidatus Adiutrix sp.; assembly: GCA_031553735.1. Taxonomy (GTDB): domain Bacteria; phylum Desulfobacterota; class Desulfarculia; order Adiutricales; family Adiutricaceae; genus Adiutrix. The sequence continues at coordinate 6,426 of JAVBLB010000104.1, read as the reverse complement.
GGTGTTGATCAGTTCCTCCACCAGGGCCATACCCTTGAGATAGGCGGCGTTGACCGGTTTGTAGATCAGTTTTTGGGCCAGGCCGTCGATGGCCCCGCCATCAAGGCGCCGGGCCATGGTCTCGGTTTTGATGAGCGAGGAAATGTAGCCCGACAGCCCTTCGCCCACCCGCCGCAGCACGCTCTTCGGCCCGTCGGAGGCCAGAATCTCCCCGTGGCCCGGCGGGGTCGCGATCTCGTGGCGGGCTCCGATGCTCGCCAACAGGTCCCGGGCCGCTGTGTCCTCGTCCACCAGCCGGCCCTCCACGGCCACCTTCTGCTGGCGTTTTCCTAAAAACTCCAGATTCTGCACGGCGAATTTCAAATCCAGGAACTGGTCGTATGACAGGCTCCGGTAAGTCTTGCGGATCCCGGCGCGCGATCCGTTCTCCCATTCCGGGATCTGGCCGGTCTGAATCCACTCGGCTACGGCCACCGGCACGCCGTCGGCGTGGAGCCCGGCCACGAAGTCGGCCAAGCTTCTGTCGGCCGTCATCTTCCGGTCGGTGAAGGCCATGGTGTTCAAGAGGTTGACGATCTGGGCCTGAAAGTCCGGCCGCACGCCGGCGGGGTTGTACATGGTCCCCGGCTTGGCCTTGACCAACTGTTTCCAGTGGGCCACGGTCTGGTCGATGTTGCGCCGGCGCTCGGCCATGACCTGATAGTGGGCGGCCAGGCGCAGGCGGGCCTCCAGGGCCCCGGCCTTTTCGCCGGCCTTCTCCCCGGCCCGGAAAGCCTGGCGGCTCTCCCGCTCCCGCAGCCTCAGGCCGCTTTTGAGGTCGGCCATGTTCTGGGCGGCGATCTCGTCCACCGTCTTGAGCCCGACCTTCTGTTCAATGACCTTTCTGATGTCCCGCCAACTGGCCCGCTGATTTTTGCTCCCCTCCTCGCCCATGAAGCGGCCCCACAGCTTCAGTTCCAGCTCCCAGGCGTCCATCCGGGCCTCGGTCATCGGGGAGTCGGATTCGAAATAGGGCTCGAACTCGGCCAGCCGGTCAGCCACATACCGGTCGGCCAACTCGCCGATGGTGGGGGTATTGACGATGTCCTGGACGAAATCGTCGCCGACTTCGAAGCCGTATCGTTCCCCCATCTCGTCGACGCCGACCCGGCTTTTGTTCCGCACCAGCCCCGGGTAGCGCCGCTGCAAATTGCGGATGGTCTCGGCGTCGTAGCCGCTGGCCTCCAAGCTTTTCCGGCTGATGCCGCCAGCCTTCCGAATCTCGGCCAGCCGCACCTGGCGCGGGTCGCGCCGGGCTTCCTCCAGGCCCTCCCGCTTCCACTGCCTCACATATTTTTCCCGCTCGGCGTTGCGGAAGCGGGTGGCCTCCTCCGCGTCGGCCTGGACGGCCTTTTCCAGGGCGGCCTCATATTCGGCCACCAGGGCCGGGTCGGCTTCGCGCAGGCCCTCCAGTTCGGCGGCGTCGAAGGCCGGCTCGGTCCGCCAGCCCTCGACCAAAAGCTCTTCCTCGCTGGCCAGCTGGCGGTCGAATACCCGGCGCACGTCGTCGGTCATCGGCGTTTGAAGCTGCTTCAGGCCTTCGTAAATTTTCAGCAGCCATTGCTTCATCTGGCTGAAAAGCCCCTTGAGGCCCTGAACCGGGGCCCGGCCTTCCATCATATAGACTTCGAAGGCCTCGGCCACCCGCTCGTGGGCCTCCCGGGTCCAGAGGCCGTCCGTGACCCCGGCGTAATCCTCGAGGGTTTTGAGGTCGGCCGCCAGCCTGTCCCGGGCCTCCGCGTCGGCGATTTTATCCGGCGGCAGGGCCAGCACCCGCAGGGCCTCGTTGATGAACACGTGCTGGAACTCATGCATGGCCGTGGAGGCGTCGGCCGCCTCCGTGAAGACGATCCGGGCCCCGCCGTCGCTGAAAAAGTCCGTCCACCCCCGCGGCCTGTTCTCAGCCGACTGATACAGCGTCGGGTTGGCTTCCCGCAGCTTGACAAGGTCGGCCTCATGATATATCCTATTCTTGCCGTGAGTGAGCGCACCCACCCCGGGCAATTGGAGCCCGGAAGACTGCTGCCACTCACGGCTTTTTTTATTGTTGTGGTAGAGCAGGTTACCATCGGCGATCTGGTTGGCGAACCAATAGTTGTTGGGACGTAATGTATCCTCGTTCTTTTTGCTGTAGATACTTTTGACCGCATTGACGGCATAGCCGGTTTTTCCCTGGCTTTCCAGGGAAATCGGGACCACGACCGTCGCCCCGTCCTGATCTTTCAGACCCAGCATCATCACCAGGTCGCCGGTCTTGGTGGCGGATTTGAACACCATGATTGGGTCGGCCATGGCGGCCGGCACCTGCTTGATGGTTTCGGCCGGCAACCGGTGTTTGTCGACCAGCACCTTTTGCAGTAGGCCATAGGTTGCGGTCACGGGCAGGTTTTCGGCCCCCAGCATTTGCAGCACCAGCGGAGTTTGGTTAAGCATGGTGGGCTGGTGCCGCTGGGAAAGCGTCCCGTCCAGAAAGCTGTCCACACTCTGGCCCCAGGCCGCCGCATCCCGGGCCAGGGCCGCGTCGGCGCTTCGCACCTCCTCCACTGAAGGCTGAAAAAGCGCCCGGTCTCCGGTGGCCCGCAGGTCGGCCTCCCGGGCGAATCCCCATCGGCCGAGCTCCTCGTTGACGTCCACCCCCATGATCCGGGCCAGGGTGCCGGCCTGGCGGGTGGCCACCTCCGCTTCCCGGCGGGCCTGGGCCGGGGTCCGGCCGGCCGCGACCAGCCGCGTTTCCAGGTCGGCCCGCACCTCCGGCCGCACCATGGCGTTGGCCTTGGGCAGAATCACCGGCGGCGGCCCCATCTCGGCCAAAGCGGCTTCCATCTCCCGGGTGACGGAGAGCGGCTCCACGGTCAGGCTTTCGGCCACTGAATCCCACAGCGGATGGTCCAGCACGTGGGGCAGCCCGGTCAGGTCCAGTTCCAGGTCGGCGTTGTTCTCCAGGGCCTCGAAATACTGTTCCTCCGAAACCCCCAGGTGGTCCAGAAAGTCGGCCTGGATGGAGTCCGGGTCCACAATGGTCCGCTCTTCCAGCGCCGCCTGGAAATACCGGTCCACCTCCTCGGCGGCGATGTAGGCGGCCTTCTCCCCGAACTGTTTCAGAATATGGGTGGCCGCTTCCGGGGCCTCCCCGGCTTCGGGGATCTGGCGCAACGTGACGACCGCGGTTTTGAGATTGCCCCGCAGATTTTCGTTGTCGCGCCGCACCGCTTCCAGATGCACGACTTTCTCCGCCGTCTGGGCCGCATAGTCGGCCAGGGCTTCCTGCTGCTCGGGCGACATGTTTTTCAGGGCGTCGGTTTCCTGTTTCGCTTTATCGAGGTGAGCGGCCGTCTCGACGGCGTCGGCCAAAGCTTCGAATCCAGGGGAGACCAGACCAATCCCCGAACCGCCCCAGGCCGCCTGCCAGGCTCCGGCCAACGCGCCCTTCACCATGTCCTCGGCGGTGGGCACCGGCATGGAATGCCCTTGATAACCATGTATCTGGTTGTACAGATTCGCCGTCAGCATCCGGGCCCCGATCTCCACCGGCCCTTCCTGCAGGCCTTCGGTGACGACTTCGGGAATGGTGTGGCCGGCGGCATTGGCCGCGAACCGGGCCATCACCCCCTGATAGGTCCGCGAGGCCATGACCTGGCTGATTTTTTCAGCCGCCTTAGGCGCGGCGGAGTGCATAACCCGGTCGGTCATCTTCCGTAAAGCCGGGCCGGCCCCTTTGAACATGAAGCCCGCCCCGATCCGCTCCAAGAGAAAGGACGGCAGGGCCGTAAACACGGCGGTCTGGATGGCCAGGCGGTCGTCTTTCATCTGTTCGGCCTGGGCTTGGTAGTGTTCCCAGGCGGCGGAACCGCCGGCGGCGGCGGCCTGCACCCCGGAAACGCCGGTCAAAAGACCGCTGGCCCCAGTGGCCAGGGCCCCCGGGCCGGTGACCGCACCTATCCCCGCCCCGATTCCCGCCGCTGTCAATGCTTCCGGCGTCAGCGCGGCGGATCCCATGCCGCCGACCGTGTCGCCGAAGTTGACAAAAAAATCCCGCCCCAGGTTGGCGATCCCCCAGGAGTTGTACTCCAGCGATTCCAGAAAAGCCTGGTCTTCAGCCATCTCCGCGGCGCGCCGAGCCATATCCGCCTGAAACTTGGGGTCGTCGAAATTCGTCAGGTTCCAAACGGCTTCGCGCCCGTGCCGAAGATTCTGGTGCCCCCGCTTGGCTCCCAGATAGGCCGCCACAAAAGGCAGGTTGTACCAGACGGTCTCCAGGGTCCCCAGTTCTTTGACCCGGGGCCCGAAGATTTTGGCAAAGCCCGGCTGCATCAGAATGTCTTTGGTTTTTTCATGGCGCTGTAAATACGCCCACTGTTCATTAAGGGGAACGCCCCGCCCGGCTATCTCCTCCGGCAGTTGAGCCCGCAGCTCATCGGGCAGGGAAAGGGCGGCGGCCCGCACCCGGGCAAAAGCCGTGTCTTTATCTTCCTTCATCGCCTGAGACCAGACTTGGAAAAACTCTTCCTGCCCGATAGGCTGGCCCAGCGCCTCCAGGGCGGCCTGGTTTTTGGCCTGAATGTCGGCCCGACTGGTCCGGCGACGCGGATTAAATAGGTTGCTGTAATCCGAATCCACTGGCGCCGGCTGAGACGAAAAGCTGTCCATAGACGGTGCCGGCCGCGTCCCGGTGCCGGCCAACGGATTATTGACCTCAGACGCCGGAGCGGCCACGAGTTTCTCCGGCCGCGAGGATCCGGGAACAGTCAAAGGGCTTTGGCTTTGTTCTTCAAGGGTCATTTTTAATCCTGGCGCACGGCATAGGGGTGCCGGCCCACTCGCAAGGGCTGTTTTTTCAAAGACTGGGCCCGCGCTTCACGGCCAGCCGGGTCCGGTTCGTAGTTAGGCAGTTGATATTTCCGGGGCGCATACCGGGGGTCGACCATGGGTCCCATAGTCAAAAGGCCATAATTGTTGTTGTAAATTCGCATCACTTCCGTGGTGAACTTGGGGATTTCATCCTCCGGCATACCGGCGGCATAAGCGGATATGGCCGCCTTTATATCGCCGCCGGCCTCGTCGATCAGCCGGTCGAAACGCTCGGCGGCGGCCAACATGTTCTGGCGAGGGTCAAACCGCTCCAGGTTATCCATTTGGGAGGCGGCCTCCTGATCGATCTGCATCAGCCCCACAGCGCCGGGCTTCAGCTTCGAGGCGGCATAACGGTCCCCGCCGCTGACCACGTGCGCCAGAGCCATCAGGAGGTTGGGGTCGATGTTGTAAGAATGTCCTGCCTCTTCAAACGTTTTTCTCAGCGCATACACCCGGCGGTCCACAATTTCCAGGGTCGCCAACCCTTTGCCGGCCCAAAGCTCCGCATCCTCGGGCATGACTTCACTTATGGGCACGTTTCGCACAATTGCCTGGTCGGCCCGCCAGTGGTTGCTGTCGGTTCGGGGCAACGAAGCCTGGTCCACCTTCAACTGGATCAAACTTTCCCGCACTTCAGGCTTGGTTTTTGAAAAGTAATGCGGCAAGTTCAACTCCGGGTTGGCCCGGAGATAATTGTCATCGGCCGCCAGGGCTTTCAGCATCGGCATCAACTGGTCGCTGTCCGCCGTATATTTCAGCGTGTGGGCCAATTTGACGGCGGCGATTTTGAAGATTTCCCGGGAATTTTCGTCGGGAAGAAGTTTCGGATTCAAGGCCAGAAAATTTTTGATTTCGCCATTGAGCCGCCCGGCTTCACCCTCCAAAAACTTCAAATGTTTGTCGCTGTCATTGCGGCCGAAGAAATCGTCGGCGCCGTGTTGGGCGTACCACCGCCGCAGCCCCTCCCGGGTGTTGGGAATTTCCCCCAGTTCGGCGGCGGCGTAAAACTCCTTTTCCAATCGGGCTTTTTCCTCTTTTTTCACCTCGCCCTGCCAGCCGGCTTCCCCTCTGGCCACCTTGGCCCAGCCGATTATTTCGTCATACGTCAGCCCGGGCGTGTTTCGAACCTGCTCCATAGTCAGCGTTCCGGCTAAATCGGCTGCCTGCAGCCCGGCGATGGCGCTCTCATGCTCGCCCTTGATCCGCGCATCCTCGGCTTTATACCAGTCCTTTTGTAGCTTCAGCCGGTCCTCATCAGTCAGGAATTCATTAGCCAGGGCCCCCTCGTCGCCCAACTGCCAGTCAACATCCAACTCCTTCACCGCGTCCGGCACCACCATCGGGGCCTCGCCACCATCCGGTACCGGTGCTCCGTTCTCCGGCGACGCCACCCCGAAGGCGTCCGAAGCCACGTCTCCCCCAACCGTTCCCGGGCCCAGGCTGGCCACCATGACCGGGCGTTGGCTCTCGCCTTCGGCTGCGCCCGTCCCCTCTCCGCCCGGCGCGGCGAAGCCGCCCGGTGCCGGCGCGGCTTCG
>JAVBLB010000122.1:0-3508 GCA_031553735.1 Candidatus Adiutrix sp. | reverse complement strand
GCCAGTTGTTTGAGCCGTACAGGCGAGTTCTGGCGCTGCTTACGGGTCATCGCGGCTTCACTGACGATTCCAAGGGGGTCCAGGGGGCGTAGCCCCCGGCGCGGGTGGGTCCAGGGTAGGGCCCGCGTAGGGCCCTCCCCTGGCGGGGTCCGGGGCAGCGCCCCGGGCGGACGCCGAGACCGCCGCGATGCATCACCCCGCTTTTCATGCGTCAGCCCTGGGTTTTCATATAGAGACATCTTGCATTTCTGCGTGTGGGGCTATATACTGTATAGTACCTCACTGGATGAGGACACGCGAAAGCGGAGCGCCGGGATGGCGCCCGCGCGACGGCCGACACGGAATGCGGCCCGAGCGCGAGCGCTTTTTTTTCGCTCCGCGCCAAGGATCGGGCTCGACAGCAACCCTTGCCACGGGCAGGGTTTCACCCGCGGCGGCCCCCGCCCGGTGAAAACCTCCCGCCAGGGAGTCACCGCCATGTCCGATACGCCCCAAGCCGCCAGCCCGGTCACCTCGCCCCGGAGCTCCACCGCCGCCGCGGTTTTCAGCCAGGTCAAAAGCACGACCAACGACTGGCTGGACCACACGCTCCAGAGCTTCAACCGGACCCCCAACTTCATCGCCGCCAGCCGGGCCACCCTGCCTCAGGCCGCCATCTCCAACGACATGGTGGCCGCGGTCAATGAATATTCCCCCCAGCCGGGCCTTCAGCCGGCCCGCCACATGCGCCTGGACCTGCAAAACAACCCCGGCCCCCAGGTGGACCAGATCATCGACGCCATCCAGCGTTACCTGAACATCGAGCCCCGCCGGGAGCCCACCGCCGACCCCCTGGCCGAGGCTTCCATCGCCCGCCATCCCCAGCAGATCACCTCCGCCGCCCAGCGCTGGGCGGCCGAGCGCGATTACCAGTTCGCCAGCAACGGCGCCGAAAGCTACCAGTTCGGGCCGGATTACCGCGCCTGGGGCGGCCGGTTGGACCTGACCCTGCAAAACCCCGGCACGGCCAACATTTTCGCCCCGGCCACCCGTTCGCCCCAGCCCGCGCGGCCGCCCCAGAGCGCCCCCGGCTCCACTCTCGGGCAGTATTTCACCTATGATCCGGCTCATGCGGCCCAGGACACCATGGCCAACATCCTGGCGGTCGCCGCCCCTTCCGAGTCGCCGGCCAGCGTCGGTTCGCCCCCATCCACTTCAACCCTGGGGCAGGACGCCACCTACGACCCGACTCACGCGGCCCAGGACACCATGGCCAACATCCTGGCCGCCACCACCCCTTCCGCACCGCCGTCCACCGCCGGCCCGCCGGTGCCCGGCTCCACCCTCGGACAGTATTTCACCTATGACCCGGCCCATGCGGCCCAGGATACCATGGCCAACATCCTGGCCGCCACCACCCAGTCCGAGCCCCCGGCCACCGTCGGCCCGCCGCTCATCAGCGATGACCCCTACTTCAATCCGGTGATGGCCGCCCAGAACGCCGTGCGCTATCTCCGCCAGATCTTCGTCCCCAATGACGGCGGTGCCACGACCGTGGGCCCCCTCAACCGGGCCGACAACCCGGCCTACGCCCCCTCCTCGGCCTGGCGCTCCGCCATGGAGCAGACCATGGAAAAAACGATGCTGGCCCTCAACCCTCCCGCCCTGCTCCAGGCCGGCCCGACCATGGCCGTCAACGCCCTTGAATCCGCTTCGGCGGGAGTCTCCATCCCCCGCCTCTACACCACCCCCCTCCTCCAACCCATCTTCGCAACCAGGGCATAGCCCTGGACCCACCGGATGCTAATTACAATTCGATAGAATTGTAATAGACTGAGATCGCCCGGTAGGGCGATGATCGCATCCTCCCCGCACCCGCTTCGCTGGGCGGCTGAAGCCGCAACGTTTGGGCGGCCGAGACCAGCGTGATCGTTGACAGGTTTAAAAGAAAGCCGGCTGCGCCGGCTTTCTTTTGGTGAAGACCGCCACTGATTTCCATTCGTCGTACGAACGCCAACCCCGCCACGTTTCAACTGAAATGCGCGATACCACTTCCGCCATCGGCCGCCGCACGAATGCGAATCCCGCTACGTTTCAACGGGGAAATGTGGTATTATTTAAAACGCATCTGCAAAAAACAATGAAACAATCAGATTGGGAAATTCGCCATGGAAGACGTCTCAAATTTCAAAGCCGCGCGAGATAGAATTCCGGGCGGCGTCTGGGTGCTCGGATCGGTCAGCCTGCTGATGGACGTCTCCTCGGAGATGATTCACAGCCTCTTGCCGATGTTCATGGTCACGGTTCTGGGGACCGGCATGGTCACGGTGGGGATCATCGAAGGCCTGGCCGAATCCCTGGCCCTGATCGTGAAGGTTTTTTCCGGCGTGTTGAGCGACTATCTGGGGAAACGCAAGTGGCTGGCGGTCTTCGGCTACGGCCTGGGGGCGCTGACCAAGCCGCTTTTCGCCATCGCGAACGGCGCGGGGCTGATTCTCACCGCCCGGCTGGTGGACCGCTTCGGCAAAGGCGTCCGCGGTGCACCGCGTGACGCCCTGGTGGCCGACATCGCCCCGCCCCACCTGCGGGGGGCCGCCTTCGGCCTGCGGCAGTCGCTGGATACCGTGGGCGCCTTTCTGGGGCCGCTTCTGGGTGCCGGTCTGATGGTCTTGTGGGTCAACGATTTTCGGGCCGTCTTCTGGGTGGCCGTGATCCCCGGCCTGGCGGCGGTGGCCCTGTTGATCTTCGGCATTTCCGAACCGGAAAACGGGGCCAACGCCAAACGCACGAATCCCATCCGCCGGGAGAATCTCCAGCGCCTGGGAAAAGCCTACTGGTGGGTGGTGGCGGTCGGGGGGGTCTTCACCCTGGCCCGGTTCAGCGAGGCCTTCCTGGTGCTTCGTGTGCACCAGCAGGGCGTGGCCATCGCCGGAGTGCCCCTGGTCATGGTCTTCATGAACCTGATTTATTCCGCGTCGGCCTATCCGTTCGGCAAGCTTTCCGACCGAGTCAGCCGGGAAAAACTGCTGGGGATCGGCCTGGCCGTGCTGGTGGCCGCCGACCTGGTGCTGGCCCTGGCCGATCATTGGACCGTGGCCCTGGCCGGCATCGGGCTGTGGGGCCTGCACCTGGGCCTGACCCAGGGACTCCTGGCCGCCCTGGTGGCCGACACCGCCCCGGCCGACCTGCGGGGCACCGCCTACGGGTTCTTCAACCTGGTCAGCGGCCTGGTCATGCTCCTGGCCAGCATCATCGCCGGCCTGTTGTGGGAAGGATTCGGGGCCCCGGCCACCTTTTACGCCGGGGCGGTTTTCTGCGTCCTGGCCCTGCTGGTCCTGGTCGCCAAGCCCAAAATAGCGCGGAACGGAAACGCCTGATCCCGCGACCCGGCGAAGCCGTCCACAATAAAGAATCGAGGCCCGGCCCCACACCCGGAAAAATGCGGGCTTGGGGCCGGGCCACGGCGCATACGCAACAGACGCGAAGCGGTCAATCAGCGGCAGCCAGGGCCCGGCCAAGACATAGAGCA
>JAVBLB010000171.1:0-13009 GCA_031553735.1 Candidatus Adiutrix sp. | reverse complement strand
GGGGGGCCGTCCACAGCGCCTGCGCCCCCGGGGTGTCCCCCCCCCCCGCCCCCCCGCCCCATGTGGCCCCCCCTCCCGCGTCCCGGGGGGGGGGGGGGGGCCGCGGCCCCCCGTCTACGTTTTCCCGGCCCGCCCCACCGTGCGTACACTGATAACACCATCCCAACTCGGAAAAACAACACATCCACTCCACACCATAAACGTTTAAGTCTGGATAAAATCTCGGCTTCACGATACAATAGCCATATTCAGCCATAAGTACCCGAGTGGAGACGCCTCAATGCGCAAGGAGTATCCCTGGCCGACTCTGGCCAAAATTTGTGTGTCGGTCAACTGGCTGCTCGCCCTGTGGTGGTGCTTCTTCTCCCGCCTCAACCTGACGGCCGTGGGTGACCTTTTATTCATCTTCGCGCCGTCGCTCTTTCTGACCCTGGCCTGGCGGGCGGGACGGAACGATCCGGTGAGCCTGAAAATTTTGGCCCTGGCCGCCGGGCTGGTCGCGCTGTTGGGCCTGATCGCGGAGGCCTGGCTGCGGGCCGGCCAGACCCCGGAGGCTTGGGGCGTGCTGAGCCTGAACCAATTTGCCTTGAGCTTTCTGGCCATGATCGAGGTCAACAAGCGGGCCAAACCCGTCGCCGGTCCGCCGGCCGAAGAGGCCGGGGAGACCGCCGAAGAAAAGAGCCGTCACCGCGAAATCCCGCGGTCGATCGAAGAAAAAAACCTCCGCCGCCAAGTCCTGAGGCTGATCAAAATCAATCTGGGCCTGATGTCGCTCGGAATGCTTTCCTACGCCAGTTCGATACTTTCATACTATTCCTTCTCTCCACCCTCGGGAGCTCTGCTGATCCCGTACGTTTTCGTGCTCGGGTTTACCTGGTTGATCTGGCGGCGGAAAGATTTGCGGCCGCTGGATTTTCACTGTTTAGGCTTCATTCAGGTCTGGGCTCTGGTCTTTCTGTTTTTTGCCCCGTTAAATTCTAAACTTTGGTCGCAGGTGGCGGTCTCGGGCCTGGGCCTTTTATTGATTCCCCTGGCCCGGAGTTTCGCGGCGCGGCGGCCGTGTTCGGAAGCCGAGCCAAGTTCCGGGCCCCGGCCCGTCTTCCAGCACGACCGCTTAAACGGCCCCATCTCCGTGGCCCTGGCGCTGCTGGCCTCCACCGTCGTCCTGGGGGCCCTGTACCTGGGCACTCACAAAACCATCCGGCCGATACCCTACACCGGGCCGCTGGAAACGGCGCGCATCGGCCGCCTGGAACTTGGCCTGCCGCCGGCCCTGCTGGAACACGACCGCCCCCCGTTCATTATCACCACCATCCATTGGCCGGAGGGGGACATACGCCTGAGAGAGTATGCTCATTCGTCCGACTCGCCGGACACCCGGCGAAAAGCGGAAAACCTGGATGAAGGGCTGCGCCGGATGGGCCGGCCCTCGACCTTCCGCGACGTCAGCGGGGATTTTCCATACCCGGCGTATCTGGTCGCGTTTACCGCTTCCGCCGACGATATCTTCCAGGTCACGTTCGGCGACCTGTCCAAGCGCCGGGCCGCCGCCGGGCGGGAGCCCCTTCCTTCATTCGAGATCCCGGAGATCCCGGAGTTTCCGGAGTTTTCCAATGTCTTCAAAACCCCCGAACCGCACTTGACGCTTTTTATGGAACTGCCGGAGGGGTATCTGGAATTTGAATATACCGGCCGACGCTGGAGGGCGGCCAAGAATCAGCCCGGGCCGGAAATGCCAGCCCCGGAACGGGAGGCCTGGTTTCTCGACCGGTCCCGGGAATTGTTCTCGTCATACCGCTGGACCGATCAGCCCCTGGGCCCGGGAGAACGGGGAGCCCAAACGCGGCACGGCGTATTGGAGCCCGGCCCGGAAGCCACCTTTGAAGTGCACAGCGGGGCCATGCTTTCCTCGCGTCCCTTCAGTTTTTGGATCACCATCGACGGGGCGCCCGGCCGGGCGAATGCGCCGTTTCGCCCGGCCCCGACCCTGCGATTCACCCGAGACGGCATATTCAACGGCGAACAAACCTGGACCGCCAAAACCCCGTCACGGGAGCCGGACGGCAGACCGGTGGGGCTGGACGGTATACCGGGCCGGGAGACCGTCTACCTGTATCGGCGGCCGCTTTTGAGCGCCGCCCAAAAAAAGGACAACAGTTTTCAGGCCGTCTGGTCATCGTCCGCCACCAAGGCCGGCAGCAGTTTTGGGTCGCTCCTGGAATTGCGCTTCATCAGCCGTTCGACCCCGGACATGACCGAAGCCGAGCGGTTGGGCCTGTGGCGGGCGATTCTGGCTTCCGTCCGCTGGCGGGACGACGAATCGACGGCCGCCCGAATTGAAAATGAAAGATAAGGCGTGGGATAAAAAAGGCGTAATCGGATGATGCAATTAAGGGCCTCACTAAAAATAGCGATTGATGTTGTATACTGAGCCATCAGCAAGTGGCGGTAATGTTGACGTCAAAAACAAGCTGATCAGAAAATATAGAGTAACTTCGCCGAGATTCATGACTCCCAACCGGCCTCTGAACTTCTTGATGAAAACAACTCTTAATCCTCAAATCTGGATTATTCGAGGCGCCCTGGAGATGTTGGTCATAGGGCCGCTGGACGAGTCGGTTGGAACGAGACGGTATCACCCCGCTTTTCAAGCGATTGCCTGTCGCCCGCGCGGGCCCCGGTTGACCAGAGCCGCGCAATGATTTATAAGAAGAAGTTGTTCGATGAATTTCGGAAGGCGGGAAGGTGTCGATGGCCCCGGTTTGGTATCTGGATCCTGTGGCGTTTCATGTGCCGGGGCTTGGTCTGCCGGTGCGGTATTACGGCCTGATCTTCGGGCTGGTGCTGGTGGGGGGCTTTTTCCTGTTCCGCTGGCAGATACTGCGGGGACGGGGTTCGGAGGACGAGGCCTTCGGCTTCATCCTGCCCGGGGCTCTGGGGGTGGTTCTGGGCGCCCGCCTGGGCCACGTTTTGTGCTATAACTTCGATAAATTCATCCACGATCCGCTGTGGCTCTTCCGGATCTGGGAGGGGGGGCTGGCCAGCCACGGGGCCACCCTGGGGCTTCTGGCCGCCCTGTGGTATCACTCGGTCCGCTGGCGGCGGCCCTTCTGGGACACCTGCGACCGTTTTTCCTTTTCCGCGGCCCTGGGCGCGGCCTTGGTCCGCCTGGGCAACTTTCTCAATTCAGAAATCGTGGGCCGGATCACCGACAGCCCTTTCGGAATCCGTTTTCCGCTCTATGACGGCCTGCCGGCTGAGCTGACCCCGGCCCGTTTCCCCAGCCAACTGGCGGAATTCGGTCTGGGGCTCGTGGTCCTGGGGACCCTGTGGTGGCTGGACCGGCGCCTGGGGCGGGAAGGGCGACCGCGCGGCGCCCTGTCGGCGGCTTTCCTGATCGTGTATTTCACCGGGCGGTTCCTGGTGGAATTCATCAAAGAGCGCCACGGGGCGGCGGATGTTTTCATCCTGTCGCGAGGGCAGCTTCTGTCCCTGCCCGGTCTGGCCCTGGGGCTGATCCTGGCCTGGAGCATCGTCAAGAACCGCCGGGCGGAGAAATCATAATGGTTGAAACCGGATTTCGCAAAAAAGAGGGCTTCACCTTCAAGCCGGCGGCGGCGCCCCTGATCGTCCCCTTGCTCCTGGCCGCGTCGGGCGGGGTCCTCCAGGCCCTCAGTTGGCCCTGGCCGGGGTGGTGGCCCCTGTGTTTCGTGGCCCTGGTTCCGCTGATAGTGGCCGTGGACGGGCAGAGCGGCCGGCGGGCCTTCGGTCTGGGCTGGGTGAACGGCCTGGCGCTGTCCTTCGCCTCGCTGCCCTGGCTGGCGGAGGTGCTGGTGGGTTACGGGGGCATGGGGCCGGTTCTGGGCTGGGTGGTGCTGACGCTGCTGGCCGCCTTTCTGGCCCTGTACCAGGCCTTTTTCGGCTGGATCATCACCCTGTGCGTGCCCGGGCCCCTCACCTGGGCCCTGTTGGGTTCGGCAGCCTGGTGCGGGCTGGACTGGCTGAAGAATTGGGTCTTCACCGGCTTCAACTGGACCCCCCTGGCCGGCCCGCTGGCCCTGTCCCCGGAATTGGGCCAGGCCGCGGATCTGGTCGGGTTTTACGGCCTGGGTTTTTTTGTGGCTCTGGTCAATTTTTTTCTGGTCCTCGGGTTTTTCAAATATCGCGAGGACCAGAAGGCCGCCGCCCGGGGATACTGGGCGGCGGCCGTTCTCCTGGTGCTGGCCGGCTTCGGCTACGGCTGGTATCAGTACGGCCGGTGGGAGGCCGTCACCCTAAAGGCCCCGGTCCGCCGGGTGGTGGTGGTGCAGCCCTCCACCCCTCAGGACGTCAAGTGGGACGAGAAGTTCCTGGCCGAGCTCCTGACCCGGTACGAACTCTTGGCCCGGGAGGCGGCCCGGCAGGATCCCTGGCTGACCCTGTGGCCGGAGACGGCCATGCCCTTCACCTACGATTTTCACGAAGCGGACAGCGAATGGCTGCGGAACCTGGGCCGGGAGACGGGCGGCTTCAGCCTGATCGGGGTGGCCGGCTTCAGCGGCTACTGGCCGGAGCAGAAGCTCTACAACCGCATGATCCTTTTCAAGAACGGGACCCAGCTGAGCTATTACGACAAGGTTCACCTGGTGCCCTTCGGGGAGTATCTGCCCTTAAAGGGACTGCCCATTCTGGATTGGGCCTTCATGCAGGGCCTGATCGGCGAGGCCGGTTTTTACAGCCCCGGGCGGCTGATGCCCTCCCCGGAAGTGCCCCTGGACCCCGATGACCCGAAGTCCCCCCGGGCGCGGCTGGGCCTTCTGATCTGTTTCGAATCCACCTTCCCCTATCTGGGACGGGACCGGGTGCTGGACGGCGCCGACCTCCTGGTGGTGCCCACCAACGACGCCTGGTTCGGCCGCAGCCGGGCCCCGGGCCAGCACTTGCTGCAGGCCTCCATGCGGGCCATCGAAACCCGCCGCCCCCTGGTCCGGGCCGGCAACACCGGCATCAGCGCCGTCATCCACCCCACCGGCTTCATCGCCTGGCAGAGCGAACTGTTCGCCGTGGGCGCCTTTCCCCTGGAGACTCCCATGCTGGATCAGGCCGACCTGGTCCGTACCCACTTCGTCCGCTGGGGCTACGCCCTGGCCCCGATCATGGCCGTTTTGACCGGACTTTTGGCGGTAATCCGCTTTTTCAGGAAGCCTAAATGAAAAGAATGCTTGTTTTGTGGCTGGCCGGGCTGTCTCTTTTGATCCTGGCCGCCGGCTGTGAGTTCGACCGGGATCGGGAGAAAGCCGCCGAAGCCCAGGCCGCCGAGGCCGAACAGCGGGCCAAGGCCCAGGCCCGGATTGCGGGCGAGGCCCTGGCCGCCGCCCGGGAAGGCGTCTTCAAGCCCGACCCGGCCGAGCGGGCCCTTTTGGAAGCCGGGACGGCCATCAATCCCTTGGGCACTCCCAACGGGTATTTCACCAATCCCGAGGGCGTCAGCGGCTATTTCACAAATTACGAGCGGCCCTTCAACTTCACCTGGAACGGAGGCACCGTGGAAAAAAGGGCCTTCGACGGCCGGACCTACCGGATCATGGACGGCCCCGGGGAACTGGCCCTGAAATATGTGGACGACCCCCTGATTCTGCAGCGCTACAAAGGGGATATGACGGGTGGTCTCTGGAACGGCCACGGCGAGCACTGGACCCGCAACGCGGGGGCCGGCGGCCACCACTACATGTTTTACCAGGGGGATTTCCGCCTGGATCACATGAACGGCCAGGGGGTGCTCATCAATTATAATTTCGGCGGCCCTGGCGGAGTCCCCGTCAAATATGAAGGCGAACTGCGCGGCGACGAATTTCACGGCCAGGGCCTGTTCACCAACCTGGCCACCGAAGAGGTGATTTACAAAGGGCTGTGGTTCGAGGGCTGCGCCTTTACCGGCTCCCGCGGCCAGTGGCTGGCGGAAGACGACGGAGGCGAACTGCGGGAGGTGAACCGCCAGTTCGCCGATCCGCTGATGACCGACCGGCTCGAATTTTCCGGCTTCATCAACCCCGACCCCGGCCGGGGCCCGCTGACGATCGTCCTGCCCCGTGATGTCGAGCGGGCGGTCATCACCGACCAGACCGGGCGGGTCTATCCGATCGAAAAGGTCGCCCATCCCACGCTGCGAGGGCCGGGCGACCTGGAGATTTTTGTTCCGGGCGCCCGACAGGAGCCGCCTCTGGCCGATTACCCCCTGACGTTGAATTTCAGCTATGACCGGGGCGGACTCCACCACTTCCTGCGTCTGATCGTCAAACATCCCTTCGGGTTGGTGGTGGAGGCGATGGCGGCTGAAGAGGAGGACGAGGCCGATGAGGATTTGCCGGGCCGGATGACGAAGGAGGAACTGAAAGCCTCGATCGACCGGCGGCTTCGGGAGTTGGAAAAATTGGAGAGGGAAAAGGAGCGGGACGCAAATTGACTCCCCGGTCCGGTAAGAACAGCAGGAAGCGATTTTGCCTGTCCCCGGACGACACCGGTACAACCGGACCACTGTCCGGCGGCGCATTGCCCCATTCGGGGCACGGTCACCCGGTGGACCTGGTTTTTGAAAACGGCGTCGTCTTCACCGCCGATTCCCGCGACACCCTGGCTGAATGCCTGGCGGTCAAAGACGGGCGAATCGTGTTCGTCGGCTCCGCCGCCGACGGGGCCGCGTACAAGGGGCCCGACACCGAAACCGTCGACCTAGCCGGGGGGATGCTGCTGCCGGGCCTGATGGACACCCACGTCCACGCCCCGGGCACCCTCCTGACCGAGCTCAACGATATCGACCTGGCCGGCATCGGCGATCTGGCCGGCACCCTGGCGGCCATCGAGAGCTTCATCCGGGAACACCCGGAGAGGGATATCTATTTCGGCGAAGGCTACAACACCACGGCCTTCACCGAGGGCGAGGAACTGCGCAAGGGCCCGAGCGGAGCCCGCCTGGACGCCATCGAGCGCGACAAGCCGGTCATTCTCACCGCCTATGACAAGCATTCCCTGTGGGTCAACTCGGCCGCCCTGGAAAAATTCGGCGTCACCGCCCAAACTTCGGTCCCTCCGGGTGGGGTCATCGAAATGGATGAGGCCACGGGCCGGCCCTGGGGCACGCTCAAGGAATTCGCCATGGATCTGATCCCCAGGCGCCGCTATGACGAGGATCAGATATACCGGGCCTTCCTGGCCTTCCAGCGGCGGATGCACGGCTGGGGCTACACCGCCGTCAACGCCATGTCGGCTTTCGACGAGGACAATTACTGGCGGATATACAAAAAAATGCACGACCGGGGCGAACTGACGCTCCGGGTCCACACCGCCTATACCGTCCTGCCCGGTCTCGACCTGAACGAGCAATTGCGCGCCATCCAACGGCTGCGGGAGGCCCATGACTGCCCGGGCGCCCGCCTGACCATCGCCAAATACTTTGTCGACGGGGTGGTGGACGGCCGGACGGCCTGCCTGGCCGAGCCCTATGCCCACGACCCGGGCGCCCGGGGCGAGCCGCTGTGGGAGACGGAGGCCCTGGCCGAGGCCCTGGCCCGGACCAGCCGGGCCGGCCTCCAAAACCATGTGCACTGCATCGGCGACGCCGCCCTCAGCGCGGCCCTGGACGCCTTTGCCCGGGCCCGGGCGAAGCTGCCGGACGGGGACTACCGGGACGCCGTCGTCCACCTCTGCCTCTGCGACCCCGGGGACCTGCCGCGCCTGGCGGAACTGAACCTTGTGGCCTCTGTGCAGCCCTATTGGATCGGGAAATATCCGCAATACTGGGAAACGGTGGAAGCCCCCTTCCTGGGCCACCGGGCCGAGCGCATGTATCCTCTGAAATCGCTCCTGGAAGCCGGGGTGGTGGTGGCCTCGTCGTCCGATTCGCCGGTCACGCCCTATGCCTACCCCTTCGTGGCCATCGAAGCCGGGGTCACCAGGAATATCACCGAAGGCTGCGCCGGCCCGGAATACGCCCTCCGCCATATGGACGACGGGCCGCACGTTCTGTGGCCGGAAGAGCGGGTTTCGGTGGCCGACATGATCCGGAGCTTCAGCATCAACAACGCCTTCCTGACCTTCCGCGACCATTTCACCGGCAGCCTCGAACCCGGCAAGGCCGCCGACCTGGTGGTCATCGACAAAAACATCCTGGCCATCAACCCCGTCGAAATCGAAACCGTCCGCGTGCTGCGCACCTATGTGGATGGCCATTTAGTCAACGGCTGACGCGGTAAATTTGTGCGCCCCAAAGGGGCGGGCATGGAAAGTATGGGGCTCCGCCCCAAGCCCCGCCACCGGCGCGGCTTCGCCGCCCGGGAGGGGAGGGCCCTGCGAGGGCCCTGCCATCTTTGCCCTGTCGGGCAATCTCAGGGTATTACAAACCTCAGTCGGTTTGTAATGAGGACCCACCCGCGCCGTGAGCTATCGCCCCCTTGACCCCCTTGGAGTCGATGGTGATTTCGTGATGACCCGTAAGCAGCGCCACAACTCGCCTGAACGGCTCAAACAAGTGGCGCTGCGGCCGCTGTTTGTGCGGGATGTGGCCGGGGTGGTTGTTATGGGCGGCCTCAATACAGGCAATTGTGAGCGGAAAGGCGATTTGAATTTTGGGGACGCCGTTCCAAAAATCAAAAACGTTCTTTCCGCAGTATGCTTGGTCGAAAGGTCACGGTCGGCAAGGCCTGAGGTCGGCGAAATTTTTCGGAGAGAGCCGTAATCCTGACTCCGCTTGTTTGAACGAAGCGAAGCGGAGTGAGTTGCGGAGTCAGGATTACGAGCGAGCGGAGAAAATTTTCGCCGACCTCAGGCCGGTCCCGGGCTTCGGCGTCTCTCCTGTGTCCGCCTCATGAGTCGAAAAGGTACTTGATTTTTCTCCGGGTTCGGAGTATATTCGTATCGGCTTGTCAGCGGGGCCCCTCGGCTTTGCGTGACGTTCCCTCACTAACCCCGTCAGATCCGGAAGGAAGCAGCGGTCCGTGCCGGGAACGTGCCGTGAATCACCGGGGGGTTCCGCTGACAGGCTTTTTTTTGCCCTGAAGGCCGGAGGCTGTCGAGCTTTCGTCCCGGCCGACGTCGGGTCATGACGCGCCCCCGGGCGGCGGATTACTCCTCCAGAGTGAAAAGGCGGGAATGGGGATGCCTGTGAAAGTTGTTACATTGTTCCTGCTCCTGTTCTGCCTGGCGCTCTTGGGCCAGCAGACGCTCTGTTGCGCTGATGATTATGTGTTTCGCAAAGTCAAGTGGGGCATGCAGCCTGACGACATTTTGGCCAGTGAAGCGGACCAAGGGGATTCTCTGCTGCTTAGCGACTCCCGGGCTTCGCTCGTCTACAAAATGAATATTTACGATTCTGAAGCTGAAGTGATGTATGTGTGCTCAGTTGATGGCCTGGAGACGATCAGGGTCGAAGTCGTCTCGCCCGCCTTGGGCGCCAAAAACCGGCGGGATACCGTGGCCGCGTTCGCGAAAGCTTTGGATAAAAAATATGGCAAGACGGATTGGGGCCGCGATGTCCTCCCCGATGCCTGGTTGACCCCCGACAAGTATATTATTTTGGTGACCTCTCGCAATAAAGATGGCGCTGAAACCGTCGGCCTTTTATATATGCCGCCCGGCCAATGTGATTTGAAGCCGGCCCCGCCCATTGACCAGAAGTATCTCGATAATCTGTAAGCTTCCTCATTCAGCGTTTTCCGCACCCGCCACTCTGGCCGAGACAAAAAGTAATCGTTCCTGATTTTTTTCCAGTGGTGCGCCATGGTGACTCTTCACGATCTGAAACCGGACCGCGATTACGGCGCCCTGAGCGACGCCGCGCTGATGGAGCTGTGGCGGAAAATGCGTTTCGGCAACCCGCAGCGGCTCTTCGTTTATTCCGAATGCCGGGCCCGGGGGCTCCCGTTCGGCCAGGCCCCGCTGTTGGATCGCCTCCAGTTCCGCCTGCGGCCGGGCGAAACCCCGCTTTTCAGAGCCTCCAGTTCCTGGCGGAAATTTTTTTGTGCTTTGAACCTGGCCTCGATATCTTCGGCCTCCATTTTTTTATGGCCCTGCTTCTTCCTGGGCTTGGCCCTTCTGTCGGCGCTTTTGGCCGGGGGAGTGTTCAGCCCGATAACGCCATTCCCGGGGCCTGAAATGAAGGAAGCGGTATATCTGGTTTCCATTCTGCTGGCGCTGAGCTCGGTGGTGTGGCCTTTCTCCTCCGTCGGCTTTTTTTTGACCGACCGGCGGATAGGGCGCTCTTGCTTGCTGTTCAATTGCCTGCCCATTTGGCTTCGATGGGTTGAATGGCGTGATGTGTATGTTCTGGGCTGGGATCTGGAGGTGTATCCCCACCCCCGGGTTGTCGCGAAGAGTCTCGATGAATTGGGATCCCTCTGCGGGAGCTTCTATTTCCTCAGCCGGGACCTCCGGGTCATGTCTTTCGGCCTGCGAGTTTCGAAGGCGCTGGCCTTCTTGAATATCCTTCAGGCCGTCCGTCGGGACGACGGCCCGGCCGGGCGGGTCTTTCCGCGCGAACGCTTTTATCCTCCGGCCTGGCCGAAAGGCGTCCTGGCCGAGTATTATCGGGCGGTGGCCGGGACCGGCTGGTTTCACAACGACTCCGCGCGGGTCAAAAGGACCGGGCCGATCCGGGAGCTGGGGGCGTATTTCGCCGGTCTCCCGACTCCGCCGGGCGGCGGGGACCCCGTCCGCGAGCGGATCAAATCAGGGCTGGAGCCCGATGAGGCCTATATTTTCAGGGCCCCCTGCTGGTCACAGTTCCGCCGCCGCCTGATCGTCTTCACCGACCGGCGCCTCTTGCTGGCCGACCGGTCCGGCCGGGTTCTGTCGGCCCACGACCAGGCCGACCTGCAAATAGCATACAACATCGCCTTCATCATGATCCGCCATAATGGCCGGCTGGTGGGCGTCCTGCCCAGAACCTGGTTCCTGGTGCCGGACCTCGAAACCCTGACGGAAATCACCGGCCGCTCGGTCACGCCGGGCTGAGGGCCGGCTGCCGTTCGATCGCCCCTTGACGCCCGCCCCGGGGTATGCTATATTATTTTCTACGTTATTTTTGACTTCGAGTCAGGATGCCAACTCCATGATCCGCAGCACCGACCAGACCAGAGACGTCATCAGCGCCGCCGCCGGGCGGGGTCTCTCGTTGTTGCTGCTTCTCCTTTTGAGCGGGGCGCCTGGCTCTCGGTAGGTGGTTTTGTATCGAACCTCCCCGATGATGTGGCCAGGCGGAAAGCCTGGCTTTTTTTATTGCCTTTTTATAAAAGTCTTCACCAACCCGCCACTATGGAGATGTATCATGTTTGATCCCAATCGCGTCACCTTTTTCGACACCACCCTGCGCGACGGCGAGCAGGCCGCCGGCGTGAACCTGAACGCCGCCGAAAAGCTGCAGATCGCCAAGCAGTTGGCCAAGCTGAAGATCGACGTCATCGAGGCCGGCTTTCCGGCCGCTTCGCCCGGCGATTTCAACTGCGTCAAGACCATCGCCCGCGAAGTGCGGGGCATCACCGTGGCCGGCCTGGCCCGGACCAAGGAGGGTGACATCCGGGCGGCGGGGCAGGCCCTGGTCGATGCCGAGCGTGCCCGCATCCATACCTTTATCGCCACCAGCGAACTCCACATGACCCACAAGCTGCGCATGACCCCCGAGCAGGTCGTCGCCGAAGCCCGCACCGCCGTGGCCCTGGCCCGCTCGCTGGCCGACGAGGTGGAGTTCTCGGCCGAGGACGCCAGCCGCTCCGACATCGAGTTCGTCATCCGCATTTTCAAGGAAGCCGTCAAGGCCGGGGCCACCGTCCTCAACATTCCCGACACCGTCGGTTACGCCATGCCCGAAGAGTTCGGGCGGCTGGTCAAAGCCATCATCGACGGCGTGGCCGCGCCCGAGGGGATCATCTTCTCCGTTCACGCCCACAACGACCTGGGCCTGGCCGTGGCCAACTCCCTGGCCGCCGTCAAGGCCGGCGTGCGCCAGGTGGAGGGCACCATCAACGGCATGGGCGAGCGCGGCGGCAACGCGGCCATCGAAGAGGTCGTCATGGCCCTCAAGACCCGGGCCGATCATTATCAGGGCCTGACCGTGGGCCTGGAGACCACCCGGCTGTATCCGGTCAGCCGCCTGATTTCGCGCCTCTCCGGCGTGGTGGTGCCGCCCAACAAGGCTGTGGTCGGCTCCAACGCCTTCGCCCACGAATCCGGCATCCACCAGCACGGGGTCATGGCCAAGCGGGAGACCTATGAGATCATGCGGGCCGAGGACGTGGGGTCCGTGCCGGCGGTGATGGTCCTGGGGAAGCATTCCGGCCGCCACGCCTTCCGCGAGCGCATCGAGACCCTGGGCTATCAGATCGATGACGAGCAGACCGCCAAGGCCTTCGAGATCTTCAAAAAGCTCTGCGACGAGAAAAAGGACGTCACCGACGGCGACATCGAGGCCATCATCTCCGACCAGGTGCTGGCCGTGACCCCGGAGCACCGCTTCGAGCTGAAGGAATACGCCGTCGGCGTCGGCGCCGGCCTGGCCACGGCCACCGTGGTCATCATGCGCGATGAGGCCGAGCTGCGCGACGCCGGCACCGGCAACGGGCCCGTCGACGCCGCCTACAACGCCATCAAGCGGGCCATCAACTTCTGGCCCACCCTGGAAAATTTCAGCATCCGGGCCACCAGCCCCAAGTCCGACGCCATGGGCGAAACCGTGGTCGAACTGCGATACGGCCAGGTGACCGCCCAGGGGCGGGGCGTGGCCACCGACATTGTCAAGGCCAGCATCCAGGCCTACATCAATGCCGTCAATCGGCTGTATACCCAGGCGGCGGCGCGGGAGATCCGGCTCGAAGAGCCGATCAACGCCAATCGGTGCTGATTTGTGCGCCCCCAAGGGGCGGGCGATTTGGAGTATGGGGCGCTGCCCCATGCCCCGCCAGGGGAGGGCCCTGCGCGGGCCCTACCCTGGACCCCCATTTTGCTTGGGTGCCATTATCGAAATGACCCGTCAGCAGCGCCACAA
>JAVBLB010000048.1:0-12146 GCA_031553735.1 Candidatus Adiutrix sp. | reverse complement strand
AGGGTGCGCGCAGCACCCTCCCCTGGCGGGGTCCGGGGCAGCGCCCCGGCGGACGCCGAAACCACCGCGATTCATCACCCCGCTTTTCAAGCAATCACCCCGAAATTCGACCAGCGTCGTCTGGCAAGTTTTTAAAATTTGGGCTATAATAAACCGCCGACGGCTGAAACGATCATCAACCGCCCCGGCGCGATGCCTTGAAAGGCGTCGACTCCATCCTTTTCCCCCGAAGCCCCCGACGGCGCGCCGCCGTCGGGCTGGCTTTGACGAATTCGCTTGGCCCCGGAGGGGCGGGCGCCAGCCTTCAAACGTTTGAGGAAAAAAACATGCGTCTGCAATTTGAACTCGGATCTCTGGAGAAGCCCGCCCCCAACACCGCGATTTTTCTGTTCGACCGCGACGACGCCGAATTGGAGAAACGGCCGGAACTGGCCGCCGTGAAAGACCTGGTCGCCCCTCTCCTGGGGGCCGGCCAATTCAAGGCCGAAGTTCTGGCGGGGCTGCCGGTCAAGTGGGACCGGGGCTGGCTGCTTCTGGTCGGCCTGGGCCCGGCGGACAAAACGGGGCCGAACCGCATTCTGGAGGCCGCGGCCCAGGCGGTCCAGATGGCCCTGGACCGCAACCTCGACGAGTTGGAGATGGTCCTGCCGCCGGCCGGCCCCCTCTCCCCGGGAGACGTGCTGGAACTGGCCGCCATCGGCGGGCTGCTGGCCCTGAGCCGGCCGGGCGAATACAAAAGCGAACCGGCCCCCAAACCCTCCTTGGGCAGCATCGTCTTTCGGAGCGGAGAGGTGGAGGTGGAAGAAGCCGCCGGCCGGCTGGCCGAGGCCCGGATCACCGCCGAAGCGGTGACCCTGGCCCGGCGCCTGGGCGACCGGCCGGCCAACCTCCTGTATCCCGAAACGTTCGCCCGGGAAGCCCTGACGCTGCTTTCGCCGCTCAAGTTGGAAGTTCAAGTGCTGGATGAAAAGGCCCTGGCCCGGGAACGGCTCAACCTCATCCTGGCCGTGGGCGGAGGCAGCGCTCGGGGACCCCGCCTGGTGGCCGCCAATTACCGGGGCGCCTCCCGGCAGCAGCCGCCGGTGGTGCTGGTCGGCAAAGGCGTCACCTATGATTCCGGGGGCATGTCTCTCAAGCCTTCCGGGAGCCTGGAGGGCATGAAGACCGACATGGCCGGGGCGGCGGCCGTCCTGGCCGTGATCTGGGCCGCGGCCCGGCTGAAGCTGCCCCTGAACCTGGCCGCCATCATGCCCCTGGCCGAAAACATGCCCGACGGCGGGGGCTATCGGGTCGGGGACGTCATCACCGGCCGCTCCGGGCGCACGGTGGAAATAACCAACACCGACGCCGAAGGCCGGCTGCTCCTGGCCGACGCCCTGGCCCTGGCCGGGGAAATGAAGCCGGCGGCCGTCATCGACGTGGCCACCCTCACCGGCGCCTGCGTGGTGGCCCTGGGCGAACGCTGCGCCGGACTTTTCACCGACGACGCCAATTTACGGACGGGCCTTTTGGGCGCCGCCGGGGCCGCGGGCGAAAACTTCTGGCTGCTGCCGCTCCTGGAAGAGTATGACGAGCTCCTGAAAAGCGACCAGGCCGACCTGATCAACGCCCACACCGCCAGCGCGCCCAAGGCGGGCGCCATCAACGCCGCCCTCTTCCTGCGCCGGTTCGTCCCGGCGGGGCTGCCCTGGGCCCATCTCGACATCGCCGGCCCCGGCCGGGCCTCCAAAGGCCGCCCGGGCACCCCCGCCGGCGCCACCGGCTTCGCCGTGCGTTCGCTCCTGCACTTTCTGAAATCCCTGCCGGCGGCATACTTTCCGCGCGTTGATGCACGAACGGCACCGGTTCAAGCGAACACGCCGGCCGAAGCGGCAACACCGGCCGAGGCGGCAATGCCGACTGACACGACCAGGCCCCTTGGAAGGGGCAAACCCGGCCGGAAGCCCAAGCCGGCCCCGATGCCCGGGGCGCCCGAACCCGCCAAAGCGAATAAAAAATCCTGATGGGGGGCCGGCCGGTCATCACCGCCGCCATCCTGGCCCGGTCCAGTTCCCCGGCCCGACCGGGGGGGCTGTTGACCGACCGGGCCCTGACCCCGGTGGAGGGGCGGCCGGTGCTGGCCCATCTGGTCCGGCGCCTGGCCCTCTGCCCCGGCCTGGATTCCCTGGTGCTGGCCGCCGGCGAGGCCCGGGCCGACCGGCGCATCATCCTGGCGGCCGAGGAACTGGGGCTGCCCTGGGTGGCCGGCCATCCCCATGACCTGCTGCGGCGGCTGCTTCTGGCCGCCGAAAGCCGGGGCGCCGACCATGTGGTGCGGATCAACGGCAACTTTCCCCTGATCGACCCCTGGGCCTTGACCGAACTCATCGGCGGCCATTTGAGGAAGGGGGCCGATTACAGTTCCAACGGCCATTACCAGGGCCTGGTCTACGGGCTGGGGGCGGAAATAATGACCGTGCGGGTGCTGCGGGAGCTGGCCGAATACGCCCTCCCGGGCGATCTCCACAGCGGCACCCGCCTGTTCCTTCGCCGTCCCTGGGATTTCAACGTCAACTTCCAGCCGGCCGCCCGCACGGCCCCCGATTTGAAGGCCTGCGTCGATTTCGCCGGGGATGAAAAAGTCATCGAAGCCATCCTGGCGGCCAACCCCGAGCCGGACAACGAGGCGGTGATCGAATTTTTCGACGCCCGCCCTGAACTGGCCGCCCGGGGCCGGAAAAACGGCCCCTCCGAAGTGGGGCTTTCCAAAGTCCTGCTCTTCCCGGAAAAGCTGACCGCCCTGAAAAACAACGGTCCGGATAGCCGCGACCTCAGCTACCCCATTTCGGTGGAATTGTCCCTGACCAATCTCTGCAACCAAAACTGCCTCTGGTGCTCGGACCGGGGTCTGCGCGACCGCTCGCCCGACCACCTGGACCTGGGCGCCCTGGAAAAGCTTTTCGCCGACCTGGCCGCCGGGGGCACCCGGGGCGTGACCATCGAAGGCGGCGGCGAGCCCACCATCTCCCCCCTGTTCGAAGAAGCGGTCGAGGCGGCCACCCGGCACGGGCTGGCTGTGGGCCTGATCACCAACGGCCTGGACCTCTACCCCCCCGGCCGGGATCCGGACGTCTACCGCCGGTTCGAGTGGATCAGGGTCAGCCTGGACGCGGCCGACCGCTGGCAGTACCTGAAGCTGAAAGGCGTGGACGGTTTCGACCGGATCCTGGCCAGCCTGGGGCGGCTGTCCGAATCGGCCCGGGAAATGACTCTGGGCGTCGGCTACGTGCTGACCAACCAAAATGACGAGCCCGACCACCTGCAGCACCTGGTCCTGACCCTGCGTTCGCTGGGCCTGAATTATATACAGATCCGCCCGGTGGTCGACCACCCCGACCTGGTCAGCCGGATGCCTTTGGATTTTTTGAAAAAATTCGAAACCCCCGACTTCGCCGTCAACCTGGCCGCCCTGACGGACAACGAGCCCAGCGGCAATCTGGGGCTGGCCTGCCTGGCCCACAGCCTGTCCACGGTCATCGGCGCCGACGGCGCGGTCTGGCTCTGCGGCCGGCTCAACACCGAAGCCGAGGCCCGCCCCCTGGGCCGCCTGACCGAGGCCGCGTTCCCGGAAATCTGGTCCGGCCCGGAAAGAGCCCGCCAGACCGCCCTGGCCGCCTCCTCCGGGTTCTGCCAGACCCACTGCCCCCAGTGCCGCATGACCAAATACAACCAACTGCTGGCCGACATCGACCGCCTAAAGACCCGAAATTTCATTTAACAAAAAGCCTCCAGGCCTGGAAATGAGGCCTAAATAACTGGACAAAAAGAGAAAAACCATATACAGTATAATGTAGTCATTAAGTTTTCAGGGGGCGGCCATCAACCACCGGTCCGCCCCAACGCCGCGGCACCGTCATCACTCTCCTCTTGAAAGGCAGGCCATGAAAGACATCAGACGCGTCCCCAAACCCCAAATGCTGTTTGAAGAGAACCGTGAGGCCTTCAACCGGGCGGTGGCCGGCGGCCAGATTCCCGACTTCAGCAACCAGAACCTGTCGGACCTCGACCTCACCGGCTTCATCCTCATCAACGCCAACCTTTCCGGGGCCTATCTGCGGGGGGCCAATCTGGCCGGACAGGACCTTTCCGGCGCCCAGCTGCACGGGGCCAGCCTCAAGCACGCCAACATCAGCGGTTGCCTGTTCCCGGTGGATCTGCCGGCCGAGGAGATTCGGCTGTCGGTGGATATGGGCATCCGGATGCGTCACCCCAGAAAAAGCTGACGCAATCCACCCCGCCCACGAGCGACCGGCCTTTCCACCGGCTCCTCCGACCCGACCGACCTGGCGGTGGAGAAGGCGGCCGACTGCGGCCGCCCCTCTCCGGTCGCCGACCTTGACAATCGGCTCGGAAATTACTATTATTATTACGCAAGCGTGTTCATAACCCCGATTGACGACGGCTCTTTTTTCCCGGGCGTTTTTTCACTTGACCCCGGAGCGGGGGTGTGCTAAAAGAGCAACTTGCAAAACATCCCTTGAGGGGTGTTATCCGGTCCTGGTTCGCTCGAATGGCGACAGAGGGCCGCGTCCAGGCACGGCGGGTCGGCGTGTTTTCGGCGGATATCCGAAAGGTACCGTCGGAAGTCACCCAAAGCCGTGGAGCAACAGCCAGGCCTTTCGGCCCTAAAGGCTCCTCCCGAAACCCCTGGATTCGGCGTCGACATTCGGCCCAAAAGAAGAAGCGAACCAACACGGACTGTAAACGGGTTAAGGGAGGCATATGAGAGGAATTGACTGGCCAGATTGAATTGGGACTTTGGGTGGCGCAAGTCCAAAAGACCTTCGGCAGCCACAAAGCCTTAAAAGGCGTCGACTTAGAGGTCCGCGAGGGCGAGTTCTTTACTCTGCTCGGCCCTTCCGGTTGTGGTAAAACCACTTTGTTGCGCATAATCGCCGGCCTGGAGTTGCCAGATTCCGGGCACGTTTTTTTGGGTGGTCAAGAGATCACCCGACTTCCGGCGGCCAAACGTCAGGTGAACACGGTTTTTCAGAGCTACGCCCTGTTCCCTCATCTGAACATTTTCGAAAACGTGGCTTTCGGTTTGAAAGCCCGCCAGATCGAGCCTCCCGAGGTGAGACGCCGGGTGGCTGAAAAGCTGGAAATGTTAGGCCTCGACGGCTTGGAAAAACGGTATCCCCATCAACTGTCCGGCGGCCAGAAGCAGCGGGTGGCCCTGGCCCGGGCCCTGGTCAACGAGCCGGACGTCCTTCTTCTCGACGAACCCATGAGCGCCCTGGACGCCCACCTGCGGGCCCAGGTGCAGGAGGAACTTCGCCGCCTGCAGCGCGAACTGAAACAAACCTTCATTCTGGTCACCCACGACCAGGATGAAGCCATGGTGGTTTCCGACCGCATCGCGGTGATGCGCGACGGCCTGGTGGAACAGGTCGGCGACCCCCGCGAGGTCTACAGCCGGCCGCGTAACCAGTTCGTGGCCGAATTCCTGGGGGCGGCCAACATCATCCAGGCCCGCCGCGACGGCGGCCGGGTGGTGACCTCCCTGGGTTCCTTCGACCTCTCCACGGCCCCGCAGTGGGACGAGGGGAGCCTGGCCATCCGGCCGGAGCGCATCCTTTTGGGTGAGCCCCCGGCCGACGACCGCAACTGGGTTCGGGCCCAGGTGCGGGAGGCCATCTATCGCGGCCAGAGCCTGGATGTCTGGCTGAGCCCCGGCTGCCCGTCCGGCCTGGTCGATTCTTCGGCCGAAGCCTGCCGGGTCCGGGTGCGGACCCACTCGAAGGACCATCTGCGCCCCGGCGACCAGGTCAGCCTGTTCTTCCCCCCGGAAGATCTGGTGGCCCTGGACCAGGCGGAATAAGACCACTTCATATCAGCGCCGGCCGGGCCTTTCCCTGGAAAGGCCCGGCCGGTTTTGTCGTTTCAGGTCCCTGGCCCGGCGAGGTTGGTCATGAAAAAATTTTCCGCATCTCAAAGCTCCGGCCCGGAAACGCCGGCCCCTGAGCCCCCGAACCTTCCCGGGGCC
Source organism: Candidatus Adiutrix sp. (assembly GCA_031553735.1). Lineage (GTDB taxonomy): Bacteria > Desulfobacterota > Desulfarculia > Adiutricales > Adiutricaceae > Adiutrix. The sequence goes on along the minus strand of JAVBLB010000048.1, from coordinate 6,121 downwards.
CCCACCCTTCCGCCGGCCCCCGACGAAAACCCGGGGCCGGGCCTGGTGACCTGGTACGGCGGCATCCACAGCCGCCGCGACCTCCACGTCCAGGGCTCGATCCTGATGGGGCCCGGCCTGGCCTGGCTCCTGGTCTTCCTGGCCCTGCCGGCCACAGGCCTGGTGCTCCTGTCCCTGGCCCAGCGGGGCGACTTCGGCGACATCCACTGGACCTGGACCCTGGAGAACTACAAGCGGCTCCTGGGCTACGGCCTGTTCGGCTGGACCCCGGACCACCTGATCATCCTGGGCCGCAGCCTCCTGGTGGGGCTGGTGACCACGGTGGTCTGCGTGGCCCTGGCCTATCCCCTGACCTTTTATATCGCCACCCGGTCGCCCAAGGCCCGCACCTGGCTCCTGCTGCTGCTGGTGGTGCCTTTCTGGACCAATGTGGTGGTGCGGACCTACGCCTGGATGCTGATCCTGAGCCCGCAGCTGCCGCCGGCCAAGCTGGCCGCCGCCCTGGGCCTCATTGATGCCGGCGCGCCGCTCTTCCCCGGTTCCTTCGCCACCTACCTGGGGCTGGTCTCCACCTTCCTGCCGTTCATGGCCCTGCCCCTCTACTCCAGCGTCGAGCGCCTCAACTGGGAACTCCTGGAGGCGGCCCGCGACCTCTACGCCAGCCGGGTGGCGGTCTTCACCCAGGCCATCCTCCCCCAAACCCGGCCCGGCCTGACCGTGGGGGTCATCGTCACCTTCATCCCGGCCATGGCCATGTTCGTGGTCACCGACCTTCTGGGCGGGGCCAAATACATGCTCATCGGCAACCTCATCCAGAACCAGTTCGGCCAGAGCCGGGACTGGCCCTTCGGCGCGGCCCTCTGCCTGGCCCTGATGGTGCTGACCATGATCGGGCTCATGCTCTACCGCCGCTGGGGGGATTCCGGGCCGGAAACCACCCGCCCGGGGGGAGGCCGCCCATGAACGCCAAACGTCCCCTGGTGGCCGCCATCGCCATCTGCAGCCTGGTGTTCCTGTACGTGCCCTCCCTGGCCGTGGCCGTCTTTTCGGTCAACAACGCCCGCTATGGTTTGTTGTGGAAAGGCTTCACCTGGAAATGGTACGTTCAGCTCTTTAACAACGAAGCCATTTTGGAGGCGGCCTTGAACAGCCTGTTCGTGGCCGCGGTCTCCACCGTGGCGGCCACGGTGCTGGGCACCGCCCTGGCCCTGGGCCTGGACCGCTTCCCCTGGCCCCGCCGCCTGACCCGGGCCCTGGACCTTCTGGTCCACCTGCCGGTGGTCACCCCGGACATCATCCTGGCCGCGGCCCTGGTGCTGACCTTCAGTCTTTTGCGCGGCCTCTCCGACGTCTTCGACATGGGCATGACCACCCTGGTGCTGGGGCACATCACCTTCCAGATATCCTTCGTCACCCTGGTGGTCCGCAGCCGCCTGGCCGCCCTGGGCCGGGACATCGACGAAGCCGCCCGCGATCTCTACGCCACCGGCTCCTATCTCTTCCTGCGGGTGACCCTGCCGCTGTTGGCCCCCGGCATCCTGGCCGGGGCCATGCTGGCCTTCACCCTGTCCCTGGACGATTTCATCATCAGCTTCTTCACCCACGGACCCGATTCGGTGACCCTGCCCATCTACATCTATTCCTCCGTCCGCCGGGGGGTCAGCCCGGAGATCCACGCCCTGTCCACCCTGGTGCTTTTGGCCACCGTGGCCCTGGTGCTGCTGGCCGAGCGGCTCAGCCGGTTCCGGAGCAATTGACAGGCGGCCGGAATTCCATTACTATAGAGAACCTCTGAAAATGGCCACTTTACTTGGAGGTCTCCGGTCAAATTTTAGTTGCCCCGGTTTGTAATAATCTGAGATTACCGCTTAGGGTAAAGACACCATTCGGAGCAAGGCGCGCGGCCCCCGGCGCTGAAAATCATAAGCAGAAAAGAGGAGCACTATGCGTCTGGTGACCCGTTCCGATTTCGACGGCCTGGCCTGCGGAGCCCTTCTGAAAGAAGCCGGCCTGATCGACAGCTTCCAATTCGTCCACCCCCGGGATCTTCAAAGCGGCGAGGTGGAGGTCACCGCCAACGACATCCTGGCCAACGTACCCTACGTCCCCGGCTGCGGCATGTGGTTCGACCACCACACCAGCGAGGGGGAGCGGCTGGGGGCCATCTCCTATCGGGGCATGTCCCGGATCGCCCCCTCCTGCGCCCGGGTCATCTATGATTTTCTCGGCGGCCCCGCCCGCTTCCCGGCCCATTGGAATCCCATGATGGCGGCCGTCGACAAGGTCGACAGCGCCGATCTGACCCGCGTCGAAATCGAAGCCCCCACCGACTGGATCCTCATCGGCTTCATCATGGATCCCCGCACCGGCCTGGGCCGCTTCCGCCACTTCCGCATCTCCAACTACCAGTTGATGATGGAGATGATCGAATTCTGCCGGACCATGACCGCGGCCGACATCCTGCGCCAGCCCGACGTCAAGGAGCGGGTGGATCTCTATTTCGAGCAGGCCGCCCTCTTCAAGAACATGCTCAAGCGCTGCTGCCGCATGGTGGGCGAGGTGCTGGTCATCGACTACCGCGAAGAAGAGAACATCTACGCCGGCAACCGCTTCCTGGTCTACACCATGTTCCCGGACTGCAAGGTCAGCATCCACCTCACCTGGGGCCGGGAAAACAAGAACGTTTCCCTGGCCATGGGCAACAGCATTCTCAACCGCACCAGCCGGGCCAACCTCGGGAGCATCGCCCTCCATTTCGGCGGCGGCGGCCACGAGAGCGTGGCCACCTGCCAGGTGGCCCCCAGGGAAGTCGACCAGGTGCTGGATACCATCATCAATTACATTCACGAGGAAAACGCCGCCGAGTGAACCCCGGGCCTTTTTTCGGCCCGCCCCGGCGAAGACCGGCAACGAAGGCGCCCGGCATCAGCCGGGCGCCTTCGTTCATATCCCCCCTCATAAACCCCTTGGAAATGAATCCGGGCAACCGCTTGAACAGCGGGGTGATGAATCGTGATGGTCTCGGCGTCCGCCGGGGCGCTGCCCCGGCGGACGCCGAGGCCGCCGCGATGCACCACATAAGAAGCGATTACCTTGGAAACGGAGTTCTTGACAGGCGAGAAAAGTCGGGCTATATTTTACCATAGAGTTGTGCGCCCTACCCGGCCTTCCAATCCGGGCCCGAAACATCCACCCCGCCTCCAATCCCTACCCCGCTTTACCGTCCGAAACACCGACCACGCCGTGGCCGCCGAGAGCAACCAGCCCCCCCGAGCCCCGGGGGCAGCGGAAACCCGGGAGGTTACTCCATGACTCACCCGCGTCTCGATGTGTACCGTCCGCCAGCCTGGGCCGCCCTGCTGGCCCTCACCTTCCTCTCCCTGTTCTGGCTTCTGGGCGGCGCCGAAGCCCAGGCCCAGAATAAAAAAACCAAAGCGACTCCGGCCGCGACCCAGGCCACCACCCAAACCGCCGCCCCGGCCGCCGGCGCCGACACCCCGGCCCTTTTGACCGAGGCCCAGTTGGAACAACTGGTCTCCCCCATCGCCCTGTATCCCGATCCCCTCCTGGCCCAGATTTTCATGGCCGCCACCTATCCCCTGGAAGTGGTGCAGGCCGCCCGCTGGCTTAAGGCCAACCCCAACTTGAAAGGCGAGGACCGCGACAAGGCTCTGGCCGGGGAGAACTGGGACCCCAGCGTTGTCGCCCTGGTGGCCTTCCCCCGGGTTCTCCAGATGATGAATGAAAAAATAGACTGGACCGAACAGCTCGGCAACGCTTTCCTGGCTCAGCAAAAGGACGTGATGAACGCCGTCCAGACGCTGCGGGCCCGGGCCGAGGCCGCCGGCAACCTCCAGACCAACGCCCAGCAAACGGTGACGGTGAACAAGGCCAGCGGCAAAACCAAACAGACCATAGTCATCCAACCGACCCAGACCGACACGGTCTACGTGCCCACTTACAATCCCAACGTGGTCTACGGCACCTGGCCGTATCCGAACTACGCGCCCTACTACTGGGACGACTATGACGACGCGGCCGCCGCCGTTCTCTCTTTCGGACTCGGCTACGCCATCGGCAGCGACTTCTGGGATGACGACTGCGACTGGGGCGGCGGCGACATCTACGTCTGGCCGGGCCCCGGTCCGAGGCCTCCGTGGCCACATCCTCCCGGACCTCCGGGACCTCCAGGCCCTCCGGGACCTCCGGGCCCCGGCCCGCATCCCGGACCTCCGGGCCCTGGACCCGGCCCGCACCCAGGCCCTCCGGGACCTGGACCCGGCCCGCACCCCGGACCTCCGGGACCTGGACCGCACCCCGGATCCATGCCGGGCGGTGACGGCTGGTCAGTCTGGCACCACAATCCGGACCATCGGCGGGGTGTGCCTTACAACAACCCCAATGTGCAGCACAAATACGGCGCCGGCCGCTCCGACGAAGCCCGGGACCACGCCCGGGAGGAGTTCCGGGGCCATGCCAACCAGGAACGGGCTTCCCTGGCCGGGCTGGATCACCGGAATCTGCCCGGACCCGTCCGCCAGAATCTGGTCGGCAAAGCCGGTTCCCGATTCGCCATGAGTCATACGGCCCAGCGGAGATCGGGCCAGATGCGCCACCCCGCGGCTTCCCCCTTCCGCGGCGGCCAGGCCGGCAGGCTGGACCAGCCCTTGCGCCCGGGCGGCTTCGCCCAGGGACAACGCTTCACCGGTGACCCGGGCCACGCCTTTTCCCGCATGACCAACGATCCGCTGGTCTGGCAGGATAGGGACCGCGGCTTCGCGGGCCGGCAGCGCATTATCAGCCACGGCCCGTTCGACGGCGGCGGCTTCCCCGGCGGCGGCGCTTTCCATGACGGCGGCGGCTTCCCCGGCGGCGGTGCCTTCCATGACGGCGGCGCCTTCCGCGGCGGCGGCTTCGGCGGTTTCGGCGGCGGCGGCTTCCACGGTGGAGGCTTCGGCGGCCACATGGGCGGCTTCGGCGGCTTCCACCCGCACTTCCGCCGGTAACCCAGGAGGAGCACCATGAAAAACCTTCGGTATTCCCTGCCTCTTCTCTGTCTGCTGGGCCTGGTCCTGGCTCTCCTCGGAAGCGGGCGGCTGAACGCGGCCGATGAGCAGAAGGCCGAGCCCAAAGCCGAGCCGAAACAGGAACAGCCGGCCGCCGGCATCCGCTCCTTCGCCACCCCCGCGGAAGCGGGGGCGGCCCTGGCCCTGGCCGCCGAGAAAAAAGACCGGGCGGCCCTCATCGCCATTCTGGGCAACGAAGCCGGGGAGGCGCTGGGGACGGACCGGGACCCGGTCACCGACGAGGAACTGGCCACTTTCGCCCGGATCTACCGGCTCGGTCACGAGTGGGTGGAATTGAACGACTTCCAGGTTCTCCTCCTCGGCAAAGACCAATGGCCGTTCCCAATCCCCCTGTCCCGGCTCCCCGGCCGCCAGTGGGCCTTCGACGTCCTGACCGGGCGGGATGAACTGGCTCTGCGCCGTCTCGGCCGCAACGAGCTGGACGCCATGGAGGTCTGCCGGGCTTATTTCGAAGCCCAGATGGATTACTACCGCCTCAACCCGGAGGGGGCGGCGACCCCGCGGTACGCCGCCCGCCTGGTCAGCACCCCCGGCCACAAGGACGGACTCTACTGGCCGAGCGCCACCCCCGAGGAAAAGGTCAGCCCTCTCGGGGAACTCCTGGCCCAGGCCGACCGGTCCGGGGCCACGCCGACGGACACCGGTGAGCCCTATTACGGCTACTATTACAAAACTCTCACCGGCCAGGGCCCCCTGGCTCCGGGCGGAGCCTGGAATTACGTGGTGGACGGCCAGGCTGTCGGCGGCTTCGGCCTTCTGGCCTATCCGGCCGAATACGGCCGCTCGGGAGTGATGAGCTTCATGATCAGCCAGTCCGGCCAGCTCTACGAAAAGGATCTGGGGCCCCAGACCGAGGAACTGGCCGGCCGCCAGGCCCTCTTCAATCCCGACTCCGGCTGGACCCTGATTCCGGAGTAATAAACACTGGGCCGGTTCTCCGGCCGCCTGAACGCGACGCGGCCCGCCCTTCGAACGAAAGGCGGGCCTCGTCGCGTTCAGGCGGCCGAATGGGGGCTCAGTCCTCGAGGCCGGCG
>JAVBLB010000116.1:0-3787 GCA_031553735.1 Candidatus Adiutrix sp. | reverse complement strand
CGGAGGGCTCCGGCCGTTTCAAGTGCCGGGCCGCGCTAACGCCGGAACGGGGGCGGGGGTTGTCTTCGCCGGGCGTCCAGTCTCAAGCCTGGCCGCCCGGCCTCTTTTTATGTGGAGGAATGGGGAACGGACCGGAGCTGTTCCATCAAGGTGGGACCCACCTGGCCGGGGACGTCGGAAGGCGGCGTCGGCTCGGGAATCGGGTTGGCCGGATAGTCCAGACGATACGTCAGGTCCCGCAGCTTCCGTTCCAGCGCTTCGACCCGGTCCAGGGCCTCGGCCAGTCGCTTTTCGGTGGCCGCCAGCCGCTGTTCCGTGGCCTGGAGGCGTTCCTCCGCCGTCGGCCCCGGGGCGGGGACGACCGGGCTGGGGGCCTGGGAAGCGGGCGTTTCAGCCGGCGGCGTCACCGCCGGGGGGGCGGGCGCGGGTGCTTCGGTCGGCGGCGGCGTCATCTGGGGCGCGGGTTCCGGAGCCGGCGCGGGCTCCTCAACCGGGGCGGGCTCCGCCGGCGCGGCTTCGGGTTCAGGAACCGGGACGGGCTCCTCCGCCGGCGCTTCAATCACCGTCCAGTCCTCATCCGGCGAGGGGGCCAGGTTCTCGCGGGCCCAGGTCGCGGCCTTGGGATAGACGGAGCGGATGGTTGAGGCCCAGCCGGGCTCTTCGGCCACCGCCTGCTGAAAGCTTAAAAAACCATAGGGGATCAGCCCGATGAAGGCCAGGGCCAGAAAAAAATTGCCCCCGTGGCGGGCGCCGCGGCGTCTGAAGGCGCTGAACTGGTCCCAGAGGCTGAAAAGGGCGGCCAGGGGCAGGATCACGGCCACCGTCACGGTCATGGGCCACAGGAACCAGGGCAGGCGGCTGGTGAGGAAATCCGGGCTGGCGCCCAGGACTGAGAACTTGAGGTTCAGGGCTCCCCCGGCCATGATGTTGTCCACCAGGGCCCACAGGGGACTTAAGGCGGCATAGATCAAGATCAGGGCCAGGATGATGTCCACGACCTTATAGCGACCCACCTTGCGCCAGATGGCCACGCCCTCCCAGAGCATGATCAGGGTCAACACGCCGCCCCAGGCCAGAGCGGCGGGTACGGTTTTGAAAAACAGTTCCGGCGGGCCGAAGAGGGCGGAGATGAAAAAAGCCATCGACCAGAAGAGGGCGGCCAGGCCGCCCCGGGTGGGGAGGCGCAGGAATTTCCCGCCGGGGAAGGGCAGGGTCAGGATCGCGGTCACGGCCACCAGGCCCCAGGCCTCCCAATGGAAGGGACGGCCGGCGTATTCGGCCTCCACCGCCCAGATGAGGATCGACACCCAGGACAGGATCAGCAGCACCAGCCAGCGGAACCGGGCGATGACGGCCAGGTTTTCGACCCCGCTGCGGCGGTCGTCGCCTTTTTGGGCGGCTTTGCGGTCGGCCTTCGCCTCTTCGGCGGCGGCCTTTTCCGACAGTTCCAGGGAGGCGGCCATGGCCTCTTCCGGGGTCAGGCCGGCTTCCTGGATGTCCAGCACGGCCTGGGATTTCGGGGCCGGGGCCGGCTCTGGAACCGGGGCCGGTTCCGGCGATCCGGTTCCGGCCGGTTCCGGTTCGGAGGGCGCCGATTCGGCGGAACCCTTGATGGAATAAGTCCGGGTATGCTGATCGTCCGTCGGGGACGCTTTCCAGTTCGCGGCCGGGTCGTCGGGGGATTTCTTATCGGTCATGCGACATCTCCTTATGGCGTACTTGGACGTTTCATGGTACCATAAGCCGGCTTGAGCTTCAACCCGCATAAGCCCACTTATCGAGGAATTTGGGAATGAATTCTGTCGACAACAGTTCCGGAAGCCCCATCGCCAGCCTGACCAAGCTGGGCCGTTTCTACCGCCACATGGGGCGGGCCACGGAAGTGGCGGCCGTGCTGGTGAAGTTCGGTTTCGACGACCTTCTGGTGCGCCTGGGGCTGACCGACCTTCTGGACCACGTCCGGGGGCTGGTGGGCCTGAAGGTTCAAGACCGGCAGGCGGGGCGTCCCGAGCGGGTGCGCCTGGTCATGGAGGAGCTGGGGGTGGTCTTCATCAAATGGGGCCAGTATCTCTCCACCCGTGACGATTTCATCCCCGAACCGTATATCAGGGAATTCTCGCGCCTCCAGAACTCCGTGCAGCCCGTCCCGCTGGAGGAAGTGGAACGCGTTCTGGACGGCCTTCTGGATTCCGGTGAACTGACGGACCTGGACCCGACTCCCCTGGCCGCGGCTTCGGTCGGCCAGGTCCACGCGGCCCGGCTGGCCGACGGCCGGGAGGTGGTGGTCAAGGTGCGGCGTCCGGGCCTGCGGAAGCAGGTCAACACCGATCTGGAGATACTGGCCGAACTGGCCGAACTGGTGGAAAAGCACCTGCCGGCCCTGGCCTCCCTCCGGCCCCGGGCCATGGTCGAGGAGTTCAGCCGGGGCCTCAGGACCGAACTGGATTTCACCCTGGAGGCGGTCAACATCGAGCGCTTCGGCCGCTTTTACGCGGCCAATCCCAAGGTCAAGATTCCCGTCCTCTACCGCTCCCTCTGCAGCGAACGGGTGCTGGTCATGGAGCGGGTGGAGGGGCTGCTGTTCAACGACCGCCGGGCCCTGAAGGAAGCCGGCTACGATTTGAAAGAGCTGGCCCGTTTCGGGGCCGAGGTGGTCTTCGAGCAGATCATGGTCTTCGGCTATTTCCACGGCGACCCCCATCCGGGGAACCTTCTGGTGCAGCCCGGCCCCCGGGTGGCCCTGTTGGATTTCGGCCTGGTGGGCCGCTTGAACCGGCCCACCCGCGAGGTTTTGCTGGACCTGACCCTGGGGGTGGTGCGCCGCAAGCCCCGGGCGGTGACCAGCGCCCTGTTGAAGCTGGTGCGCGTCGAAGGCGACACCCCTCCGGACCGCGAACGCCTGGAAATGGAGGTTGATCTCTTCCTGGAGGCCAACCTGAACCGGCCCCTCAAAGAGCTGGACCTGGGGCGCATCCTGAGCGACATGATCAACATCTCCGCCCAGTATCAACTGACCCTGCCTTCGGACCTGGTGCTCCTGGTCAAGGCCCTGACCCAGGTGGAGGGGCTGGGGAATCAGCTCGACCCGGATTTCGACCTGATCCAGGTGGCCCGGCCCATCATCACCGACCAGTACCGGCGGCGATATCACCCCCGTTACTGGCTGAAGCGCTTCGGGGACAACCTGATCGACCTGAAAGATTTCCTCGAATTGCTGCCTTCGGACCTCAAGCCTTTCTACAACATGCTCCGCAGCGGCCGCCTGAAAAACGACTTCACCCTCGAGGGCCTCGAGGAACTGCGGCAGACCTTGGACCGGGGGAGCTACCGCCTCTCTTTCGCCCTGGTGTTGGCCTCCCTGGTCATCGGTTCCTCGGTGGTCATCCATGCCGACATTCCCCCCAAGTGGTATGACCTGCCGGTGCTGGGGCTGGCCGGGTTCCTGGCCGCCGCCGTGGTGGGGTTTTGGCTGATATATGATTTTTTGAAGAATCGGCGGTTTTAGGGGCGCCGTTCACCAAAAGCGGGGTAATGAATCGTAGCGGTCTCTGCCGGCCGCCCGGGGCGCTGCCCCGGACCCCGCCACCGGCGCGGCTTCGCCGCCCGGGAGGGGAGGGCCCTGCGCGGGCCCTGCCCTGGACCCACCCGCGCCGGGGGCTTTCGCCCCCTGGACCCCCAACAGGCAATACCGTTGGGTCAGATAGCTGGTCGTAGCGCCGCCACAACTCGCCTGTACGGCTCAAACATGTGGCGGCGCGGTGAGGGGGGGAGCCTTGACGCCACCGTC
>JAVBLB010000086.1:0-4938 GCA_031553735.1 Candidatus Adiutrix sp. | reverse complement strand
TCCATCACCCCGCTTTCAAATACAATGCCGCCCCGGAAGTTTGGCGAACGATGCTTGACTATTTCGATTTAGGCCTTATATTATATCCGACAAAATTAAAGCCCAAGCTTTTCCCCGGATGCGCGCGGTCGCGGGATCCCGGGCGGGCGGGCGGCTTGATTCCGACCATTAAAAAAGGAAACCCCATGGCAAAATCCGCCACCACCTGGGAAGGCCGCCGGGCCATGACCGACAATTCGTCCACTTCTCCCGAAGCCTATACCGCGGGCGCCCGCCAACTTCTGGAACAGGATCTCGCGGCCGAGGCCACGATTTTTTTCGGCCTGGCCGGAGACGACGCGGGCCTGGGCGAAATCATCGACCGGGCCGTGTCCGAGGGCAATTTTTTCGTCTTCCAGAGCGCCGCCTCGCGCCTAAAAAACAGCAAAGTCACGCGGGAACGGGTTCAGGACCTGATCGCCGCCGCGGAGAAAAACGGCCGGGCCCTTTACGCCGCCAAGGCCGCCGAATATCTCAAAAATAATTTCTGACCGTTTCTGAACCGCCCTTGATTCCAGGTATTGCTGTATGAGTGTAAAAACGTGTTATTATGAGGTGCTTGGCGTCGAACGCCAGGCGGACGGCCCGGCGATCAAGAAAGCCTATCGCTCCCTGGCCCTGCAGTATCACCCCGACCGCAACCCCGGCGATACGGCGGCCGAAACCAAATTCAAGGAAGCGGCCGAGGCTTACGAAGTCCTCAGCGATCCCGAAAAGCGGCGTTTGTATGACCAGTACGGGCACGACGGCCTGAACAAGGCCGGCTTTTCGGGCGGTTTCCAGGATTTCGGGGATATTTTTTCCGCGTTCGGCAGCATTTTTCAGGATTTTTTCAACGGTGGCCAATCCGCTTCTCCGAACCGGCCCCGACGGGGGCGCGACCTGGTCTATGAAGCGGTCATTGAATTCACCGAGGCTTTCACCGGCACCCCGCTGGAACTGAAGATCCCCCGCGAGGAATCGTGCCCGGCCTGCGAGGGCACAGGCTCCAAGAGCCACCGGCGCTCCACCTGCCAGCAGTGCGGCGGCTCGGGCCAGGTTTACCAGGGGCGGGGCTTCATTCGGATGGCCACGGTCTGCCCGATCTGTCGGGGGCTGGGCTCGGTGGTCACCGACCCCTGCGACGACTGCCACGGCGCCGGGCGCCTGAAGCGGACCCGGACCTTGTCGGTCAAGGTGCCGGCCGGGGTGGACACCGGCTCCCGCATGCGCCTGACCGGCGAAGGGGAGGGCGGCTGGAACGGCGGGCCTCCGGGCGATTTGTACGTTGAACTCATGGTCCGCCACCACGAGTATTTCAGCCGCGAGCACAACCACGTGCTTCTGGAGCGGAAGATCGATCTGGTCACCGCCGCCCTGGGGGCGGACATCGAGGTGCCCACCGTCACCGGCGGCACCGAGACCCTGACCGTGCCCGCCGGGGCTCAAAACGGCAAGCTCCTGCGCATCCCGGGCCTGGGGTTCAAAAACCCCGGCGGCGGACCCGTGGGCGACCTGATCGTCTCGCTCATCGTCACCACCCCCCAGGACCTGACCGAGCGTCAGGAGGAGTTGCTGCGGGAATTCGCGGCCCTCGAGGACGAGAAAAACGGCGAATCGACGTTCAAACGCCTGGCCAAAAAAGCCCGGCGCAAGCTGAAGAGGGCCCTGGCCTGCTTCCTGTGATCCATTCCGTCTCTCTTCCACTCCCGAGGGGTTGTGACACATGACCAGCCAATTGACCCATATCGACCAGACCGGGGCGGCCAACATGGTGGATGTGGGCGACAAGCCCGACACCATCCGCCTGGCCGTGGCCGCGGCCTCCATCCACATGCAGGAAAGCACCCTGAGCGCCATCGTGGGCGAATCCCTGAAAAAGGGCGACGTCCTGGCGGCGGCCCGGCTGGCCGGCATCATGGCCGCCAAGAGGACTTCGGAGCTCATTCCCCTGTGCCACCCGCTGATGCTTTCCAAAGTGGGGGTGGAACTGACCCCCCGGCCCGGCCAGGGCCGCATCGACATCGAGGCCATGGCCAAGACCACCGGCCCCACCGGGGTGGAGATGGAAGCCCTGACCGCCGCGGCCGTGGCCGCCCTGACCATCTATGACATGGCCAAGGCCATCGACCGTTCCATGGCCATCACCGACATCCGGCTGATGAAAAAAGACGGCGGACGCAGCGGGCTCTTCGAACGCGTGGAATAGCGGCCCGCCGCCGTAACGGCCTTCCGGTCCGGTGACGGCGGCCCGCGCGAAGCCGCCGTTTTCGTCCCCGGCCTCGAAGGATTCGTCGCCTCCGTCCTTCCGAAGGAGCATCCCCATGTCTGAAAGAACCGTCTCCCTCCGCCCGCTGGAGCGGGAGGACCTGCCCTTCGTCCACGGCCTGAACAACGACGTCTCGGTCATGCGCTACTGGTTCGAGGAACCCTACGAGGCCCTGGTCGAACTGGTGGACATTTATGAAAAGCATATCCACGATCAGAGCGAACGGCGCTTCATCGTCAGCCTGGATGGGCGGGAGAGCATCGGCCTGGTGGAATTGACCGACATCCACCAGATCCACCGCAACGCCGAATTCCACCTCATCATCGCCCCGGAATACCAGGGTCACCACTACGCCACCTCGGCCGTCAACCTGGCCATCGAATACAGCTTCGCCGTCCTGAACCTTTACAAGCTCTATCTGGTGGTGGACCGGGAAAACGAAAAAGCCATCCACATTTACCAAAAACTGGGCTTCGAACACGAAGGGCTGCTGCAAAAGGAATATTACGTCAACGGCCAATACCGTGACGTCATCCGTATGGCTATTTTCCGCGACGATTATTTCAACCGTCGGGACGCTTGATTTGTGCGCCCCAAAGGGGCGGGCGATTTGGAGTATGGGGCGCTGCCCCATGCCCCGCCAGGGGAGGGCCCTGCGCGGGCCCTACCCTGGACCCACCCGCGCCGGGGGCTTCGCCCCCTGGACCCCCTTTGGGCGGGGTGCCAATATCGAAATGACCCGTCAGCAGCGCCACAACTCGCCTTCGGCTCAAACAAGTGGCGCTGCGCGGGAGGGCCGATGGGACGGCGGCTTGGTCGTTAAAACGAATTAAGTGCTACATCAACAGTTTAATGTCAACCGAGCAGTGTCATCAGAGATAAACAGCTTCCCGAACCAACCATCTGTGTGGCGGCCGCCCCAATCGCATTCCGCACCGGTCGCCGCCGCAGCGCCACTTGTTCGAGCCGTTCAGGCGAGTTGTGGCGCTGCCTACGGGCCAGTGTTACAACAACGAAACTCCGAAGGGGGTCCAGGGGGCAAAGCCCCCGGCGCGGGTGGGTCCAGGGTAGGGTGCGCGCAGCACCCTCCCCTGGCGGGGCATGGGGCAGCGCCCCATACTCCAAATCGCCCGCCCCTTTGGGGCACACCAGACCTTCGATTGCGACTTGGCCGTTGCAGTGAGCCATGGTATACTGTCCAGATCGGTTTTGGGACCGATGAAATGTCATTATAATTTTTTACAAGGATATTACGATGTTGATTGATCTGAAACCTGAAGTCAAGACCCTTACTGATCGCCTGGCCACTTTAAGGGGGTATCTTTGACCTGGCGGGCATGAAAAGCCGGCTGACCGAACTGGACGAGATCATGGGGGGCGCCAATTTCTGGGACGACCCCAGGAAAGCCCAGACCGTGAGCCAGGAGCGGACCCAACTGAGCGCCAAGCTCCAGGCCTGGATGGATCTGGACGGCGAGGGCGAGGATCTCTCGCTTTTGATGGACATGGCCCTGGAAGAAAACGACGAGTCGCAGGAAAAGGAATTGGCCGGCAAGATCGAGGGCCTGACCCGGGCCCTCGATCTGTATGAGGTCCAGCGTACCCTCAGCGGCCCCCACGATGCCGGCAACGCCATCGTCGACATTCACGCCGGGGCCGGGGGCACCGAGTCCCAGGACTGGGCCCAGATCCTGTTCCGCATGTATCTTCGCTACGCCGACCGCAACGGCTTCAAAACCCAGATCGTCGACCAGCTCGACGGCGAGGAGGCCGGCCTCAAGAGCGTCACCTTCACCGTGGCCGGGCCCTACGCCTTCGGCCTGTTGCGGTCGGAAGTGGGCATTCACCGGCTGGTGCGCATTTCGCCCTTCGATTCCCAGAGCCGGCGCCACACCTCCTTCGCCAGCGTGTACGTCACCCCCGAAGTGGAAGACGACATCGTCATCGAGATTAACGACAAGGATCTGCGCATCGACACCTACCGGGCCAGCGGGGCCGGGGGGCAGCACGTCAACAAGACCAGTTCGGCCGTGCGCATCACCCACCTGCCGACCAACATCGTGGTCCAGTGCCAGGACGACCGCAGCCAGCACCGCAACAAGGACGTGGCCATGAAAGTTCTCCGGGCCCGGCTGTATCAGCTGGAGGAGGAGAAAAAGGCGGCCGAGGTCAGCAAGCTCAACGATACCAAAAAAGACATCGCCTGGGGCAGCCAGATCCGCTCGTACGTGCTGCAGCCCTACCGCCTGATCAAGGACAACCGCACCGGCTTCGAGAGCGGCAATGTCGACGCGGTCCTGGACGGGGACTTGGGCGGTTTCGTCAAGGCCTTCCTGCTCAAGCAGGCCAACGAGGCTTCAGGTATCTGAACGCGGACGGGAGGGTGGCTCATGAAGGCCTGGTTGCCCATATTGGTCGAGGTGTTGGCCGAGTCGCCGGTTCTGGCCCTGTCCACGGCCCGCAATCTGGCCCGGGCGGCGGTGTATGACCGCCAGGGCGTCTGCCTGGCCGGGGGCCTGGGCTCGCCGGCCCTGAGCGCCCAGGCCGCGGACGAGGCCCGGATGATGGTTCCGGGCGAAAGCCGGCTTTTGACCGGCTCCGGCCGGCTCACCCTGGAATGCCTGTCCCCCGCCCCCGAGACGCTCCGCTTC
>JAVBLB010000160.1:0-34734 GCA_031553735.1 Candidatus Adiutrix sp. | reverse complement strand
GGCCTGGGGGGGGGGGGTCCCTCCTAGATCGGCCCTCCGGGCGTCGCGGGTGCGGCCGGCCAGCGCGCACGGGCCCAACTGGCCCGCCGCCGGGGCGGCGGCCTGGGCCAGCAGCGGCTTTGCAGGCGCTTCAGCCAGGGGCAGGGTCCCGCCGTCGGCGGTCAGAAGGCTGATCGGGGCCGCCAGCCCGGCCGCGCCCGCGGCCTCGCTGAGGTCGGCGACGAACCGGCGGTAGAGATTCATGACCGCGCTGTTGTAGACGGCCGTCTGGAGTCGCCGGGGAAAATTGAGCCGGCCGGCCAGGGCGCTGGCCCGGGTCAAGGGCCGCCCGGGGGCGGCGCTTTGGACGGCTTCGGCCATCAGGGTTTCGAAGGCCGGGTTCTTGGGGCCGAACTTGCTGATGACCGCGAAAGCCTTGGCCCCGTCGTCGGCCAGGCGGGCGGCGGCGGCTTCGGCCTCCCGGAGGGTCGGCGCGGCCAGGGCCTCGCCCCGGTGGTCCTGGGCTCCGGACAGAAGCGCCGCATGGGGCGCCGCCGACAGGTCCGGCCGCAGCCCCGGGCCGCCGATGGCCAGGACGCCCACCGGGTCGGCCCGGCCGGTCAGAATGGCGTTCAGCCCCAGGGTGCTGGAAACCACCAGCCGCCGGACCTTCCCCGGGTCCAGACCGTCCAGGAGGGGCTCCAGGGCCGCCCGGACGCTGGCCAGGACGTCTCCCGGCCGGGTGGGGACCTTGGCCGTCCTGACCAGGGCGAAACGTTCGTCCACCAGCGCGCCGTCGGTGTGGGTGCCGCCCACGTCAATGCCCAGATGCATGTCCATCCTTAGGTTCCAGGCCGGCTCGCGGCCGGGTTTTGATTCGTTTGATTTTAATATTGTATTATGAACGCCCCCGATCCGCAAGTCGGCGTTTCGGGCCGGCAGATGTCGCTATCCCTGGAAGAGCCCATGCGCCGACATAAGCGCGCCACGGCCGGGTCGCATCGCCGGGAAGGGGCAATTGTTTCAGTTTTTAAAGTTGAAACTATATTTTTAGTTGTATATATTCGCTCGCCACTTGAATGAGTCTCAAATTTATCAAATAAATATACGTTTTGCGGCGCATTTTTCAGTGTTTTTTCACTGGAAATAAACTCGATATCAAGCCCTGGTGATTGACAGGTCAAGGAGGTGTTTTTTTTGATTTCAGGTCGATTTCGAGTCGATAGTTTGACCTGTTGAGATTATATATAGGGATGAGGGCTTTTAAAACTCAAATAAATATTGATATCCCATTATATTGTGGTTGATTGACAGAACCGGATGTATCTGGTATAGAGAATATATGTCATTTACGACATAATGAGTCGCGATTTAGTCCGATTTTGCGCGAAGACGCTCGGCCGGGAAGAGTTGCGATTTTACGATATATTATTTTATACCATATTGAGGTCGTCAAATCCGGCTTCACGGCTTCTTCGGCTTTCGATCGGCGTCGAACCCAGGGCGGGGTACGGCGCCTCGAAATCATACTCAAAGATGGAGGCGCTTGAACTTTCGTCCCGGCCGGCGCGGTGCGGTCATGACGAAGTCGCGGCGGCGCATTGCCCCTTCGGGACATCGTATCGAGATTGGCGAAAGGACCGCGGCGCGGTCCTTTCGCCGTGACAAGGCAGACAACAGCAAGGAGCATAGGCATGCGTTCCACCACTCCGGCCCGGCTGGCCCTTCTGGCCGGCGGCGGGCTGATCGCCCTCGGCGGTTCCCCGGCCTGGGCCCAGGGCGAACAGACCCTGCCGACGGTCCAGGTCACCTCGACCGTCGGCCAGTTCGACAACCAGCCCTTCACCGAAAAACAGAAGGCCACGGCCACCAACGACATCGTCTATGACCAGGCGGCCATCGAGACTTCCTCGGCCGTGGTGCTGAGCGATTTCCTGGCCGAACAGGGCATCGGGGTCTATAAAAGCCCCACCGATTACGGCCACACCCTCCTGACCATCCGCGGCTTCCGCACCGACCACCTCAGTAAGGAGCTGGACGGCCACGTGCTCTTCCTCATCGACGGCCGGCGCACCGGCACCAACAACCCCAGCCAGATCCCCATGCTCAACGTGGAGCGGGTGGAGATCCTGCGCGGGCCGGAGATGCTGCGATACAGCGGGGCGGCCGCCGGCGGGGTCATCAACGTGGTCACGAAAAAGGGCGGGCCGGACAAGCTGGCCGCCCGGGTGGAGGCGGGTTTCGGCAGCTACGATTACAAAAAAGGCCAGGTGAAGCTCAACGGCCTGGTGAACGGTTTCGATTATTCGCTCGGGTATATGTATTCCGACAAGGGCGACTATGAAGACGCCAGCGGCAACCGGGTCTATCATTCATCGGTCAAGGCCAACAACTCCCTGGTGGCCAATCTCGGGTACACCTTCAACGAGCGGCATCGCATCGGCTGGGCCACCTATTACTATAAGGTCGACGAAGCCAAACGGCCTTCCTACACGGACTATGTGGACGACGTGGTCTACGGCCCCAGCTTCATGGATCGCTACAACATCAGCAACTCCCTCACCTACGACTGGGAATCCGAGGACGGACGCCTTTCCTGGCAGGCCGCCTACACCTTCGGCGAAAACTGGTCCAAGCAGTATTCGATCGGGGAGGGAGCCAATCCCATGGCCGCCAAGTTCGATCGCGACGTCTTCCAGGCCAGCGTGACCTATAACGACGAATTGTTCCGGCTGACCGGCGGCTTCGAATACCTGGATTACGACACGGAAGAGGGGGCCCCGGCCTCGAGAAACGCCGCCGGCGTTTTGACCAGCCGAGGGCGGCCCATGGTCCCGACCGGCCGCTATCAGAACACCGCCGCCTATCTGACCGGCGACCTGAAGCTGCTGGAGGACACCCTGATCCTTTCCGCCGCCCTGCGCTATGATTACTATAAAGTCAGCGACAAGCGGCAGGACTTCGGCACGGTCATCAACGGCGCGACCCTCAACGACGACCCCACCGGCCGGTATGGGCACAAATTCCCCTGGAACCAGAAATATCACCACCTGTCGCCTTCTTTCGGGGTCAGCTATCTGCCAGTGGACTGGCTGAAACTGCGGGCCAACTACACCAACAGCTTCCGCCCCCCCTCGCCGCGCGAACTGACTTCCGGCGCCTACGAGCCCTATAATTACTGGGGTTACCCCTGGAACAAAGCCGAAAAGACGGACACCTACGAAGGCGGCTTCGACGTCAACCTCCGGCACCTGGATTTTTCGGCCACCTATTTCTGGAGCTACACCGAGGATTACGTCTACCAGCACGTGGATCCCGATCAGGATCACGCCCGGGTGCGCAACTCCGACAGGCAGTACCGTTCGGGCGTCGAACTGCAGTTGAGCGGCAACCTGGCCGGGGCCCTGGGCTATGACAGCTTCGAGCTGAAGCCCTATATCAACTATTCCCATCTTTTCAAGCTGGAAGAGCTGTACCGTGAGGGCCGCAAGGATTCATACGGCAATTGGGCCGACATCACCGGCCAGATCCCGAGAACCAGCCTCGGCGCCGGGGTCCGCTTCCGGCATCCGGAGGCCAAGCTGAGCGCCAACCTCAACTTCAGCTACTGGGGCCGGGCGCTCTACACCGTCACCAACCGCCCCAACCAGTGGGCCGGCGGCTTCACCGTGGCCGACCTGAGCATCCGCAAGGGCCTGTTGGATTTCGGCGACAAGGGCGATATCGAACTGCGGGTGGACATCAACAACCTCTTCAACAAGGATTACGTCTACGGCAATCCCAACGACGCGACCGCTTACCACATGCCCGGCCGCAACTACTATGTCGGCTTGGCCTACAACTTCTAAACCCCGGAGTCGGCGGGAATCTACCCCGGATCCCGCCGTCGGACCGGTCGGCGGTCGCAGCCAAGCGGCCGCCGACCGGTCGATTTTCGAGTGGGGGGAGACCGTTTTGACCCAATCCGCCGATACCCTGGCCGTTCCTTCTCCCCCACGGCGGGAACTGGCCGTCATGATCGCCCTGGCGGCGGGCTTACTGGCCACCGTCGTGGCCGTCCTGATGTTCGGCCGGTACTCCATCAGCTTTAACGACTTGGTGACGCTCTTCGGCCTCAGGCTCGCCGGTGGGGAAATCCCGGCCGAGTTGCGGCAGGCCGATGCGGTGCTCTTCACCATCCGCCTGCCGAGGGTGGCCCTGGCCATTCTGGTGGGCGCGGCCCTGTCGGCCTCGGGGGCGGTCTATCAGGGGCTTTTTCGCAACCCCATGGTCTCGCCGGACATCCTGGGCGTTTCCAGCGGCGCCGGGGTGGGGGCCTCCCTGGCCATCATCTGGGGCTGGCCCACCCCGCTTCTGCATGCCGCCGCCTTCGCCTTCGGCCTGGGGGCCGTCTGCCTGGTCCTGGCCATCACCCGGCTGGTGGGGCGGGATAATTCGCTCTTAATCATGATTTTGGTGGGGGTGGTGGTTTCCGCGCTCTTTTCGTCCATCGGCTCCCTCATCAAATATATGACCAGCAACGAACAAAGCCTCATCGCCCTGGTGCTGTGGCTGATGGGCAGCCTGGCCAAGGCCGGTTCCTGGTCGAGCCTCATGATTCTGGCCCTGATGACGCTGGCGGGGGCCGGGCCCCTGTTCCTTCTGCGCTGGAAACTCAACGCCCTGGCCTTCGGCGAAGAAGAGGCCCGGGCGGTGGGGGTCAACGTGGAGCGGCTCAAATTGGCCACCGTCGTCTGCGGCACTCTCCTGACGGCCTCGGCCGTGGCCCTGTGCGGCCTCATCGGCTGGGTGGGGCTGATCATCCCCCACCTGGCCCGCTTTCTGGTGGGGCCCAACTTCCGGGCCCTGTTGCCGGTGACCATGCTCGGCGGGGGGCTGTTCCTCCTCTTGGTGGACAGCCTGGTCCGGCTGGCGCTCCCGGGCGAAGTGCCCATCGGCATCCTCACCGCGATCATCGGCGCGCCGCTGTTCGTCTATCTCCTGGCCCGGGGGCGACGGGAATGGAACTGAAACTGGAAGGCCTCGGTTGCGGCTACGGCACGAAAACGGTGGTGGAGAATTTTAGCGCCGTCATCCCGGCCGGGGAGATCTTTTGCCTGTTGGGCCCCAACGGCATCGGCAAGACCACGCTGTTCAAGACCATCCTGGGGTTCCTGCCGGTTTTGCGCGGGCGACTGACCCTGGGCGAGCGGGACCTGGGCGCCCTGAGCCAGATGGAAAAGGCCCGGCTGATGGGCTATGTGCCCCAGGCCCGCTCCGAGCCCTTCGCCTTCAAGGTTCTGGATGTGGTGCTCATGGGCCGCACCGCCCACATGGGCCTTTTCAGCCGGCCGAGCCGCCGGGATCATGAAATGGCCGAGGCCGCCCTGGCTCACCTCGGCGTCGGTTTCCTGCGGGACCGGCTCTACACCCGGCTCAGCGGCGGGGAGCGCCAGATGGTGCTCATCGCCCGGGCCCTGGCCCAGGACCCGGTCTTCCTGATCATGGACGAGCCCACCTCCAACCTGGATTTCGGCAACCAGGCCCGGGTGCTGCAGTGCGTCCGCACGCTGGCCGAAGCCGGGCTGGGCATCGTCATGACCACCCACTCCCCGGACCATGTGTTTCAATGCGGCGGGCAGGTGGCCCTGATGCGCCGGGATGGGAGCCACTTGGTGGGGGGCCTCCCCGAGGTCATGACCCGGGAGAACCTGATGGCCGCTTACGGCGTGGAGGTGGCCGTCCTGGAGCAGATGCACCAGGGCCGGCGGCTGCATTTCTGCCAGCCGGTTTTCAGTTGAACGGCGCGTCCCGCGACCGGCCGCCGAGCCTCCGGCGGCCGTATAAACATCGGAGAAAAAATATGTTCAGACGTTTCCTATCCGTAATTGCGCTGCTCTGTCTGGCCCTGGTTCCGGTCGCGGCCGCCGCTGCCGAGGAACCGAAAACCCGGGAGGTGGTGGACAGCGACGGGAAATCCGTCGTCGTCCCCTATGAGGTCACCCGGGTGGCCCCGGTCATTCCGGCCTTCGCCCAGGTGACCGAGATGCTGACCCGGGGCGGCGGCAAAATCGTGGCTTATCCCATCCAGGGCGTCGGCGACTATTTCAAGCGGGTCTTCCCCGACATCGTGGCCGGCAATCCCAGCCGCTACGCCAGCGACTCGGTGGAGGACCTGATCGCCTCCGGGGCCCAGGTGGTCTATGGGCCGATGACGCTCCTTTCCGACGACCAGCGGGCGCAGTTGGACAAGGCCGGCATCGCCGTGGTGGCCGTCAACGGCATCTACACCGTTGACCAGATGTGCCGGTCCTTCCTGACCATCGGCCGGATTCTGGGGGAGGCCGAAACGGCCCGGGCCGAGGAGTTCGTGCGCTACTACCGGGGCAATATGGATGAAGCCGCCCGCCGTACCGCCCACCTGGCCGAAAAGGACCGGGTGCGGATGCTGGTGGTTTCCATCGGCGGGGGCACCTTCAGCACCATCAACCGGGGCGATATAGGCCACGAATACCTCATCGCCGCCGGCGGCATAAATGTGGCCGCCGACTATTTGGCCGGTTCGCGGCAGGCCCTGGTGGTGGATCCCGAACTCATCGTCACCTGGGACCCCCAGTTCATCATGGCCACCAGCCGCAACGCCCGGGACGAACTCCTGAACAGCCCCGGCCTGGCCGACGTGCGGGCCGTCCGGGACAAAAAAATCTTCATCTGCCCCTACGGCATCTTCCAGTGGTCGGTGCGGAGCGGGGAGGGGGCCATGCTGCCGCTGTGGCTGGGCACGGTCATGTATCCGGACCTGTTCGCGGATGTGGACATGAAAAAAGTAGTGCGTGACTTTTTCCGGGATTTTTATAATTATAGTACCACACCCGAAGAAGAGGTGAGGATCCTGGGCGGCCCGGACAACTTCACCCCGGCCTCCCACTATCAGGCCGTCAATCCCGGCGGGGGGCAGTGATGTCCGAAGGGTCCGCGGTCGCCTGCGGGGCCTGCGTGATCAGATTGATGCGCAAATGCTATGCCGGGTGCTGGTGGTTCCCGTTGCTTCGGGAGCCGCTGGTGGCCGGGATGCGCTTTCTGGGGCGGGTCAACGGCCTCACGGCCGAGCGATACGCTCCGAACCACCCCGAGTGCCGGGGCTGTCTGCGTTTTCTGAAAGCCGACCTGGAGAAAAAATCTGGCGCTTTTCGTCTGCTGAACCGTTTTATCGGCCCCTGGTTCCGGAAACTGCGCGACGCCAGGTTGAGCCAGGCCGACCTGGAGGCCGCCAAAGAATACGCCCGCGAGATGATGCTGTTAATGGAAACCCATGACCAATCCGGAAACCTGGATCGCTGAGTTCGCCTTTTCGGCCCCCGGCGCCCACGAGCCGCCGGCCGATCTGGACATTCAACCGGATCACGAATGTGGCCCGCCGCCGGAGGTGTGCCCTGATTACGGCGGCGAGGGCGAGGAGTTTTTTCCGGCCCCTTTGCCGGCCGCGCGGACGCCCTTGTCTCTGACGGCGGCGGCCAGCCTGGGGCTGCATCTGGTGGCCATTGTGCTGGTGGGGCTGTGGGTGACCGTGGAATTGCCTCTCTCCGGCTTCGAGGGCGCCCCAGAGATTGACATCCAGATGGTCACCCTCCTGGGCGGCGGGGGGCCCGAGCCGGAGGAGGAAATGGAGCACGCTCCTCCGGATGAGCCGGAGACCCCGCCGGAGCCGGAAACACCCCCTGAACCGGAGACTCCGCCCGAACCGGTGGTGCCGCCCCAGCCCGAGCCGGAGGCGTTCAAAGCCCCCGAGCCGGAAAAGCCCAAGCCGGCCCCGAAAAAGGCCGCCCGGCCCAAAACGGCCAAAAGAGAGGCCCGGGCTCAATCCCAAACCGCGCCTCCCGGCCCCGGTTCGCCCACCGGCCAGTCGACCACCGGCGGGGGCGGCAGCGGGGTCAAGGGGAGCGCCGCCTCCTGGCAGGCGACTTCGGTGCCCAAGCCGCCCTATCCGGCCGAAGCCGTGGCCAACCGCTGGGAGGGCACGGTGCTGGTCCGGGTGCTGGTGCAGCCCTCCGGCGCCGTCAGCGCGGCCGAATTGGCCCGCTCCAGCGGCCACTCCTGCCTGGATCAGGCCGCCCTGGGCGCGGCCCGGCGCATCAAGTTCCGCCTCAACGGCTCGCGGCCTTCGGGGGCGGTCTCGGTGCGGGTGCCCTATCGTTTCAACCTCAGAGACCGGCGCTGACCCTTGCAGGCCGGCCGCCAGGAGCGTTATATGGAAAACTATCGCGAATACCTTCCCGAACTGAAGACCACCACCCTGTTTCAGGATATCGACGACGAGGCCCTGATCGACCTTCTGGAAACCATGCGGCCGCCCATCATCCGCCGAAAGGCCGGGGAGACGATCGGCCTGCGGCCGGATATGGCCGCCTTCCGGGTCGTACTGCGCGGGCCGGTGCGGGAGCCGGCCCCGCGCCGCTTCAAGTGGGACATGCCCAGGTTCGGCGAGCCGGGCATGATGATGGGGGAGATTCCGTCGCTGTCGCGGTTCCTGGATCATATCGAGAGACCGGCCAAGCCTTTTTTCACGCCCAAACCATTGGAACATGATCTGGATATGCTGGAGTTCTCCGGCGAAATGCTGGTGAAGTTTTACGGCGAGAAAGTCGCGGCGGCCCAGGGGGTGGTGCTGCGCAATTTCCTGGGCATCCTGGCCCAGAAGGTCACCGACGTGCGGCGGGAGCTCTTTTTGCTGCGTGACGGCGTCGATATGTATGCCCGGTCGGGGGTGAACCCGTGAGCGATACGTTGCGCATTTTCAGCGCCGGAGTGGTGGGTACGCTGGTGCAACAAGCGGTTGAGGACTGGAACCGCCAAAAGCCCGGCCGGCCGGCCGAATTGCGGATGGGCGGCTCCGTGGAAGGGCTCCGGCGGGTTCTGGGGGGCGAGCCCTTTGACCTCTTGATTTCGGCCGACGACACCCTGCTCGAAAGTCTCATGGCCGCCGGGGGCGCCGACGGGTCTCGGGTTTTCGCCGGCAACAAGATGGTCCTGGCGGCCGTGCCGGGCCGGGAGATCGGCGCCCGCGACTGGCGGGATAAACTGCTGGACCCGGCCGCCCGGTTCCGCCACAAGAATCCCTATGACGACCCCGGCGGTTACCGGGCGGTGATGGCCATGATGCTGGCCGACCGTCACGAGCCGGGCCTTTCGGAAAAACTCCTCAAGCACCCTGGCCGCCAGGGGCCGGAAGCCGGCCGGGAGACGGCTTTCGACTATATCTTCACCTATTACACGGCCGCCCGGGGCCAGGGGCAGAGTCTGGCCGAACTGCCGCCGGTGATGGATCTCTCCGACCCCGACCTGGCCGATATTTACGCCACGGTCGAATTCCCGGTCGATGACCGCCGCACGGTCAAAGGGGCCCCCATCGCCCACGCCCTGGCCATCCCGAAGGCCTCCGGTCAACAGTCCTCGGCCCGTGAATTCGCCGAACTGTTCCTGGCCACCGATTTTGCGGCCCACGGCTTTCTGCCGCGTGATCGCCGGATCGGAGTTTGGAGTTGAAAACGGTTTTCTGCTATATTTTTAGTGGCCGTACGGCGGACGAGGCCGGTAAAACTTCTCCAGCCGGCCGCTCTCCCAACCGCGCCGCCGGTGAGCGCCGAGGCGCTCGATATGTCGCATCGGCGACGCGGTCGGGGCCCACGCGTCCGTCTTCCGAAGTATTACCGGCCCCGTCCGCCTGACAGTTGAGGGCCCCCCGGGTACAATCACTTTTGGTAGAGAAGATACTTGGGCTGGCGGTGGCGACAGCCGCCGCGCCGCCACTTGTTTGAGCCGTTAATCGCCCTACCGGGCGATAGACAGGGATTGCCCGGTAGGGCAATGATGGCGAGTTGTGGCGGCGCTTACGGATCGCCGCATATTGGCACATCGGGGGTCCAGGGGGTGTCCCCCTGGTGCGGGTGGGGTTTTAGGGGCAGGGGCGCACAGCCCCTCCCCCTAATCACATTCGAACGCTGAGTAATCGGACTTGACTGCTGTATCAACAGATGACATCGGCCGCTGGATTGAAACCCGGCGGCCGATGTGTTTTGGGGAATCGATCCTTTCCGGCCTGCGCCGTCAGCTCGCCGGTTCGATCAGGTAATTGATCCCGTCGTGGTTGAAGACCACGGGTTCCTTCTGGGTCATCCAGATCATCTCCTCGGGTTTCAGCTTTTTGGCCAGGGCGAAGTATTCGTCGCTGAGCTGCTTGATGGTGGTGGTGTTCTTCAGGTCGTCGTCGCTGAGGTTTTCGGCCTGCCACTGCCCGTTCTTGAAGAAGAAGGTCTGCCCGGCCCACTGGTTGGGCAGGCTCAGGTTCCGCTCGGGGGCCGCGGCCACCTGCTTGTCGAGCCGGGCCATTTCCTTGACGGATGGGGAATACTGGGTGGGTACGCTGATGCCTCCCCCGAATTCGCTCTGCACGCCAGACGGGGCGGGGGCGGAAGCCGGGGCGTTCTTCATGGCGCTTTTCGCGGCCCGCTGGGCGTTGGCGCTCTGCCCCACGGTCTCCTGCATGATGGAGAGGTTGTCGGCGGCCAGGGGGGCCAACTCGGCCTCCCGGGTGATGGGCTGATCCTCCAGGGCCAGGAAGCTGGTGTAGGGGGTCAGGATGCCGTATTTCTTGGAGAGCCGGA
The DNA here is from genome assembly GCA_031553735.1 of Candidatus Adiutrix sp. GTDB lineage: Bacteria > Desulfobacterota > Desulfarculia > Adiutricales > Adiutricaceae > Adiutrix. The sequence goes on along the minus strand of JAVBLB010000160.1, from coordinate 24,115 downwards.
CCAGTTCTTCCACCAATTCCTTGTTGGGCGTGCCCCCGGCCAGGTCGATCTGGTCGATGAGCTCGCCGATGCGGCGCTGGGCCCAGAGCCCGGCGATGAACTGGCCGTCGGGGGTGGGGCCGTCGGCCAGCCGAACCTGGTATTTATAGGATTCGGCCTGGTCGCCCTTTTTGCCGGTGAGGGTGAAGGTGGTTTCCCCGCCGGCCGGGTAACGGCCCACCACCACCACCTGCTGGCCGGTGAAAATGTCGGGGATGGCCTCGGGCAGCACCTGGTTGATGGCCCGGTCGGCGGTCAGCTTCGGCCGGGTCAGGGCCGGGCTGGTCAGGCGGCTGAAAAAGCTGGAGACCTTGGCCTCCAGGTCCTCGTCGGGATCGACGAAAACGCTGGTGCCCCCGGCCTGACCGGAGAGGCGGTCGAGCAGCCGGGAGTTGACGTCGAAGCCGACGCCGAAGGAGAAGAGGCGGGCGGCCCCTTTGGGGTCGGCTTTTTTGGCCAGCTCGGCCAGTTTCATTTCATTCTGCTCGCCCACCGTGGGCTGGCCGTCGGTGAGAAAGATGATGTAGCTGGGCTGGCTGGGGTCGCCCACCAGCTTGAAGGCCGTCTTGAGGGCTTCCTCGATGTTGGTGGAGCCGCCGCTGCGGAGGTTGTCGACATAGGCCAGGGCCGACTTGCGGTTCTCCGGGCTCATGTCCATCAGTTCCGGCTTCCAGCTCTGGACCTGCCCGTTGTAATCCACCAGGTCGAAACTGTCGCGCCGGTCCAGCCGCTCCAGGATGAAGCGCAGGGCGGCCCGGGCCTGGGTGAACTTGGCCCCGTTCATGGAGCCGGATTTATCCAGCACAAAAATCACGTTCTTGGCCGGGCCGTTTTCAGCCGGCACCAGGGCCGGGTCGGCCAGGAAGAGGAAGAAGCCGTCGTCGTCCTGGTCCGGCTTGTGGCTCAGCACCAGGCCGCCCAAGGGGCCGGCCCCGGTCTGGAAATAGAGCCGGAAGCGGTCCAGGGCGGCGCTTTTGCCGGCGGCATAGGTGACCACGGCGTCGCGCCCGGGCTGGTGGTCGATCTTGGCGCCGGCCAGGGGCGTATAGAGGCCCGAAAGACCGGGGGCGTCCTTGACCACCACGTGCACTTCCTGCTCCAACTGGCGGCCCAGGGTCATCGGGCCGGCCAGGGGAAAGTTGAAGGCCACCTGGCCGTCATTTTTGGGCACCAGGTAGTCGAAATTCAGTTCCAGGGTCTGGCGGCCCTTGGGCGGCACGGGGAAGACCCGGGCCCGGTAGGTGTCGCGCCCGGCGTATTCCAGGAGGGCCGGGTCCTTCATCTTGGCGACGATGTCGCGATAGATCTGCCAGGCCTCATCTTTGTCGTAGACCTTGCCGGGCATTTCCTTCTGGCCGTCGAAGAGGGTCAGGCCGCTGACCGTGCCGCCCTCGGGCAGGGGGGCCAGGAAATCGACCTCGATGGGGGAATTGCCTGGATTGTAGAGGGAATATTTGAGGGTGCAGTGGGCTTTCTGACCGTCGATGACCACATCGAGCCCGATTTTTTCCAGCTGGTAATCGCTGACCGGGGTCACCCGGGGCTGGGGGGGCGTCGAGACCACATCGCCCTGGGCCAGGGCCGCCCGGGTCGGCAGCATCAAGAGAACCGCCAACAGACCGATGGTTCTGAACAAGCGCATGTTTTTCTCCTGGGGATTATTAAAAATGAGCCCGGCGGCGCCCGAAGCGTTCGGGCGTCGCCGGATTTTGGGGCCGGCGGCCGTAACGTTCAGCGGCCGGCATCGAGCACGGGGGTGAAAATAAAGCCGTCGGCGCTGTCCGCCGTCACCCGGCCGGTGCCGGGGAAGGGGATGTGGGCCCCGGCCACCGGGATATCCTGGTCGACGGACATCCGCAGGAGGGTCCGGCGGCTGGTCACGGCCCGGGTCGGATCCCGGTCGTAGCTGGCGCATTCGTCGGGGGCCGGGAACTGCAGGGCGGCGGCGTGGATCAGATCGCCAATGAACAAAAGCTTCTGATCGCCCGATTGCATCAGGAAGGCCGTGTGGCCGGGGGTGTGCCCCACGGCGTTGAGGGCGGTGAGCCCGGGGACCGCTTCCTGGCCGAATTCGAAGGTCGACAGGCGCCCTTCATAGGCGGCCAGCACCGCCCCCGGCAGATCGGCCGGGGCCACCGGGGTCCCGGCCGGCGGGGAGGCCGCGCCGGTCTGGTCGGCGGGAGCGCCGGAGGCCGGCGCCGATCTGTCCGCGCCGCCAGCGTCGCCGGGGGGAGACATCGGGTCGGCCGCGCCGTTGGAATCGGCGGGGGGCGCCATCGGGTCGGCTTCGCGGTTGGATTTCTCCTCGCCCGTGGTCTCGGCGCCGGAGATCCCGTCGTCGCTGATCAGGCCGTCGGAGACGGTCCGGCCGGAAATCGCGCCGTCGCTTCGCTCTTCATTCGCCGCCATCGCCGGGGGCGCGGCGGATTTCGCCCGCCCGGAGGCGGCCGGGGCCGCCTGGGCCGGCCGGACGTTCTGGGCTTCCAGTTCCGGCCGGGACATCAGGAGCCGGGCCTTGGGAAAGGCCGGGGCCGAGCCGTCCAGAAGGCCGCCGATATGGTCGGGGTGCATATGGGTCAGGATGATCAGGTCGATATCGGCCGGGTCGAGGCCGGCCAGTTTCAGCCGTTCCGGCAGCCGGCCCTCCCCGGGACCGCTGAGGCCCCAGCCGGCATCCACCCGAATGTTGCCCGCCGGGCCCCTGATCAAAAAGACGTTGACCGATGACGGCGCCTGGCCGCCGGGCATGAGGGCCAGTTTTTGTTCTTCGCTTAAAGGGCCGCTGAAGAGTTCGGCCGGCATGGAGCCCTGGCGGTCCAGGATGGGGAAGACGGTGAACTCGTTGACGGTGAACTGCTTGACGGTCTGGTCGTCCTCCGCGGCCATGGCCGGGCGGACGGGGGAGGTCAGACCGAGGCCCAGCAGCGCCAGCCCGATGAGGATGAGTTTCATGATGCCCCCAGATGATGCGCCTGTGGCGGATTGATGGTCGGTTTCGGGACCGGGGAGGGACGCGCCGTCATTTGTGGCCGGGCCGGCCGGCGGGCGGACGCCGAAGGGGTTTCTTTTTCGGCCCCACCAGTTCGCCGTCGCTGAAACAGGCACGGCCCTTGCCGGCCTCCTTGGCCTGATACATGGCCAGATCGGCCTGGTAGAGCAGGCTTTCCAGGTCCTCCCCGTCCTCGGGATAGCGGGCCACGCCGATGCTGGCCCGGCAGACGGGCCGGCCGGTGGGCAGATCCCAGGGCCGATCGAAGTTTTCCAGCAGAAAATCGATTATTTTGTGAACGAAACGCCGGCTGACGTTTTCATAGAACAGCACGAATTCGTCCCCGCCCAGGCGGTAGCAGCGGCCCCGGGTCTCCGGGGTCGCCTCCATGAGCCGGCCGACCTGGGCCAGGAGTTCGTCGCCGGCTTGGTGGCCCATGGTGTCGTTGACGTTCTTGAAATTGTCGAGATCGAAAAACAAAAGCCAGATTCCGGGGTTGTTGGAGAGCGCCGATTTTTTGGCCCCGAATTGGCGGGTCATGATTTCTTCGGCGGCCACTTCCAGCTTGCGCCGGTTCGGCAGCCGGGTCAGCTGATCGAAGAAGGCCAACCGGTGGATGGTTTCCTCGTTGCGCTTGTTCTCGGTGATGTCGACGCTGGAGACGACATGAGCCAGCCGGCCGTCCGTCCACTGGAAGGCGGCGTTGAAGACCCGGAACCAGGCCCCGTCGGCGGGGCGCTGGTAATCCCAACTGAAAGCCCGAGTCGGCAGCCCGCTTTCATCGAGGAGCCGCGGGCGGGGACAAAAAGGGCAGGGGCCGTCCTGAAAACCGTGCACGGCCTCCCAGCACCGCCGGCCGAGCATTTTTTCCCAGCCGCCGTGGGGGGCGGCCAGGGTCCGGTTGGCGAAAAGCACCTCATAGGTCCCAAAGTCGCTGACGTAAATATCGATGCCCATGTGGTCCAGGATGGAATTGAGGGACTTGCGGGCATAGGTCAACCGGCGCTGGGTGTAGCGCGTCAGGACGTGATTGGCCAGAAGTTTCAGGACGGTCTTGGCCGCCTCCACCGAGGAGTCGTCGATCAGGATCTCGTGGCGCCGGTCCATCATGGCCACCAGGCCCACCAGCTTGCCCTGGCTCAGCACCGGAGTCATCAGGAGCGAATTGGCGGTCAGGAGCCGGGTCCGGCCGCCGTTCGATTCGGCCGGATCGGTCGTGGGCTGGACGATGAAGATGTGGTCGTCCTTCAGGCGCTGGATGTCGTCCGGGGAAAGGTGATCCGTCAGGCGGAGGGTGTGGTGGAAAAGGCCCTCGTAGTGGTTGGAGGCCGAATAGTGTTCTTTGAGATTGAAGGCGCCGGTGTGGTCCGTTTCGTAAATCAGCCCGCGTCCGAAGCGGAAAAATTCGCAGACGTCTTTCAGCAGTCCCTGGATCATGTCCGTGTGGGCGCCGCCGTCGCTGAGCCGGTTGACTATGCCGGCGAACAGATCCTGAGTCTTGTGGTCGTCGTGGACGTAGCTTCTCATGGCCGACTCCCGGCCGCGATCGGCCGTTCCGGGACACGTGACATTATTTTCGAATCATACCACAACCTTGAATAAAAGGTAAGGGCAATGTTTTTCCCGGTTTGACCGGATCGGATGGCGCTATAAAACAGCCCGTGTGACTCGGATAGCAAAACCCCGAGGAGGTGATTTGTCGAGGCCACCCCCCTTGAAGTATGGAACGCGGCCTGGCCGGGGCGATCGTCAAAAGTCCGGGAGGCTGGGTCGGGGCGGCTGGACCGGGCGGGTCAGGTCGGGGAGGGAAGCCTCGCCGAGATAGGCCATTTCGTAAATGTACCGGCTCTCGGTGATGCGTTTGACGTATTTGGAGGTTTCCTCGAAAGTCAGGGTTTCGACGAAGACGTCCAGGGGCATGCCTTTTTTGGCCAGGATGAGGCTTTTGATGTTGTAGGGGCCGCCGTTGTAGCCGGCCAGGGCCAGGGCCTCCTCGCCGAAGCCCTCGACGAGGGCGGCCAGATACCAGGCGCCATAGCGGATGTTGAGTTCCGGGTCGAACAGGGCCAGCGCCCCGGGCTCCGGCTCGCCCAGCCGGGCGGCGACCCGGTTGGCGGTGGCCGGCAGGAGCTGCATCAGCCCCCGGGCGTTGGAAGCGGACATGATGTCGGCCTGATAGGCGCTTTCGGTGCGGATCAGGGCCAGCAGAAGGGCGGGCGACAGGCCGTGCTCGCGGTTGGCGGCCCGGACCTGGCGGCTGTAGACCAGCGGATGGCTCCACCGTTTCAGGCCCCCGGGCTCGGGGCTCGGCAGGCCCGCCAGAAGACTCACCGCCCGCCGGTAGTTGCCGCTCCAGGCGGCCAGGGAGGCGGCCAGGGGCGTCGGCAGGGGTTTGGTGGCCGGGGAATCGCCCTGGAAGGAGGCCGCGTTGTTTTTCGTGAACTCCCACACCCGGGCCCAGTCGCCGCCGGCGGCCAGATTGAGCAGCGCACCGACCAAGGGATCCCGGTCGTCGATCTTGGTCGCGGCCACCAGCCCGGCGGCGGCCCCTTCCATGTCCGGCTGGCTCAGGCCCTTTTCCGTGATCCAGAGAAGATACCCCAGGGTGTCCTGGTCGCGGCCGGAAGGGCCCGGATTCAGCAGTTCGACCAGCGGGGCGGCCAGGTTCCGGTTCCGCTCCGGCGGGGCGGCCAGCCGTCCACGGGCCAGGATCTGGTAATAGCCGAACGGCCCCTCGGCCACTTCGGCATAAGCCGCTCCGGCCTCCTGGTCCCGCCCGGCCGCGCCCAGGGCCCGGGCCAGGAAATATCCGGCCCCGGCCCGGCGGGCCGGGTTTTTGGTGTTGGCCGCGTTTTCGAAAAACTCCCGGGCCTTGGCCGGCTCCCCGGCCGAGAGGGCGGCCAGCCCCATCCGCCAGGAATAGTCGGCCGTTTTCTTGAGTTCCGGGTTTTTTTCGGCCAGGGCTTCGGCTTCGGCCAAGAGCCCCCCCTTGGCCAGCACTTCCCAGGCGGTCTGGATCTCCTGCCGGCGGGCCTGGCCGGCGCTTTTGCCGGCCAACTCCAGCCGCAGTTCGGCGGAGCGCTGGAAATTGCCCCGGCGCTGCTCGGTCTGGGCCAGCCACTGGGTTTCCGACCGGTCGGCCGGGGCGGCCCAGAGTTCGGCGGCCCGGTCGAAGCGCCCCAGGCGCAGCGACAAAATGGGCTCCAGCTTCCGCAGAGACGTTTTGACCGGCGCCGGCACTTTGGGATCGGCCAGGATGCCCGGCAGGAGGTCCAGGGCGTCCTGGTTGCGCCATTCCTCCTTCAGGCACTGAATCAGGCGGCCGTAAAGGACCGGATCCCCTTTTTCGATCCGCTGCCGGAGCACGTTCTTGAAGCCGACCAGGGCCACGGCCCGGGGCGCGGTGCGGTTTTTGGAATTCAGAACAGCTTCGTAATCGGCCTGGGCCTTCGGAAGGTCGCCGGCCAGTTGGTGCAGCCCGGCCCGCAGCAGCAGAAGCTCCGGGTCGGAAACCTTGGCCAGGTGGGCGGCGGCCTGGGCCGGCCCTTTCTCCTTTTTAATGGTTTGGGCGGCTTTGATTTTGACGGCCACGGCCGGAAGGCAGGACAGGCGGGGCGGAGCGGGGGCCGGGGCGGACCAGGAAACCGGCGTTTCCCACAGAAGCGGCCGGGAAACCGGGGTGGGGGCCGGCTGGAAGGCCGGCCAGAGGCCCAGGGCCATCACCAGGACGGCGGCGCCTCCCATCAGCGGCTCAGGAAGGCCTGTCCCGGGCGGTAGCCGGGAGCCAGGGAGGAGTTGGGCAGCACCCGGATCTCCCGGCCCAGGAGAATGCCCGGGTTGGTGACCGTGTTGCAGCCGGTTTCGGTGTGGTCGCCGATGATGGCCCCGAATTTTCGGCGGATGACCCGGAAGCGCTGACCCTCGAACTTGAAGCTGTAAGGCTGGTCGTTCATCTTCAGGTTGGCCAGCTTGGTGCCGGCTCCCAGGTTGACCTCGTGACCCAGGAGGCTGTCTCCCAAGTAAGCGAAATGGCCGGCCTTGGCCCCGGGGAGCAAGAGGGCGTTCTTGGCCTCGGTGGCGTGCCCGATGACCGCGCCCGGCGAGGACATCACCGCGCCCCGCACATAGGCACCCTGGCGCACCTCCGACCGGGGGCCGATGATGGCCGGGCCTTTGATCAGGGCCCCGCTTTCCACCAGGGCGCCCTGGCCGATCTCGATGTCGTCGCCGCAGAGCACCACCCCGGGCATGATGAGGGCCGCGCCTTCCAGAGGGCGCCCCTGGTGGCGAACCCGCAGCTCCCCTTTGGCCGGATCGCCCAGGTCATACTCCACGCCGTCATAGGCCCGACCGTCCAGAAGCGCCCAGGCCCGGCCGGTCAATTCGCCGTGGCGGCGGATTTCGGCCACGTTGCCTTTGACCGTTCGGCGAATGAAGGGCTCCAGGCGGTCCAGGGCCTCCCAGACATAGGTGAGGTTTTCGAACAGGGGCCGGATCGGGGTGTTCTTCAAAAGATCAAGATCAAAAAAATTACCGGGACTGTACCACATCGTCATCGGCAGCGCCTCGTTATTTCTTTGAGATGGAGTTGTTCGTTCAGAACTCCAGACCCCGGCGGGCCGGTATCCCTTGATCGAAGGCGTGTTTGAGCACCGCCATCTCGGTGGCCGTGTCGGCCAGGGCCAGGATTTCCTCCGGGCAGCCCCGGCCGGTCAGGATCAGGTTCAGCGGGGCCGGCTTGGATTTGATGAGTTCCGCCACTTCGCTCGTTTCGATCAGGCCCTTGGCCACGGCCACGCAGATTTCGTCCAGCACCACCAGGTCGTAATCCCGGGTCACCAGTTCCCGGGCCGCCTGGAGGGCCTCGGCCGCCCGGGCCCGGTCCTCGGGGCTTGGCTGGCCCATGATGCAGCCCAGGCCCAGCCGGTCGTAATACAGGCGACCGGGATGGGCGGCCGCGTATTCCTTCAAAAACCGGCTTTCGCCGGTCTCCTGGTTTTTGATGAACTGGAGGAAGGCTACTTTGAAGCCCTGGCCCAGGGCCCGCACGGCCACTCCCAGGGCGGCCGTGGTTTTGCCTTTGCCCGGGCCGGTATTGACCAGGATCAAGCCTTTTTCCATCGTTGGAACCCCCGTCGATATACACTCGTCTAAAAGATTATACAGAAAATGGACCGGGGGTCAAAGCTTTTTCTCGGTGGCCGAAATCCGGTCCGGCCAGATCACGCCGCTCGGGCGCGAGGGTGGGGGAATCGCCTGACAGCGAGGTGCTGAATCGCGGCGGTCTCGGCGTCCGCCCGGGGCGCCGCCCCGGACCCCGCCAGGGGAGGGCCCTGCGCGGGCCCTGCCCTGGACCCACCCGCGCCGGGGGCTGTCGCCCCCTGGACCCCCTTTTGGCTTGGGCGGCAATGTCGAAGCGACCCGTAGGCAGCGCCACAACTCGCCTTCGGCTCAAACAAGTGGCGCTGCACGAAGGGTCGTGGGGACGGTGACCTGGGCAGTAAGACGGATTGAGTGCTACATCAACAATTTTACGGTCAGTCTATTAATGAATGCCGTTAAACACAAATAGCTTCCCGAACTAACCATTTTTGAGGTGGCCGACTTAATCTCATCCCGCAGCGGTCGCCGCCGCAGCGCCACTTGTTCGAGCCGTTCAGGCGAGTTGTGGCGCTGACTACGGGTCGTAACTGCAAAAAATGGAACTCCGATGGGGGGTCCAGGGGGCGAAAGCCCCCGGCGCGGGTGGGTCCAGGGTAGGGTGCGCGCAGCACCCTCCCCTGGCGGGGTCCGGGGCGGCGCCCCGGGCGGACGCCGAGACCCCCGCGATTCATCATCCCACATAAGAAATACAATGATGGCCTCCCCCCACGCCGCGAGGGGCGGCGCGGTTGTCATCGCTTCGGATTTGGGCTATTATACGGCAAACATTATGAAGGATGGAGGTCATGGAACCTTCGTCCCGGCCGGCCCGATCCGCCATGACGCGTCTCGCGGCGGCGCACAGCCCCTTGGAGGGGATCCCGAGGAGATTCGATGCCCTTTTTCGCTCTGATTTGGCTTGGCCTGCTTCTGCTTATCCCGGCTCCGGCGCTGGCCCAGTCGGCCGCCTCTCCGTCTCCGGATCCGGCTCTTTCGGAGCCCTGCGTCTCCGGCCCGGACTGCGGCGTTCTGGACGACGAAGAGGCCATCATCTCCGACCTGGACCCTGAGGACCCGCTGGATCCCGCGACGGAACGGGACACCCTGATCTTCCTGACGGATCCGGATTCCCGGGGTGACCTGTCGTCGGTGCCGCTGCCTCCCGATGTTGCCCCGGCCCCTTCGGTGGTGCCGCTGCCTCCCGTCGCCTCCCCGGCGCCGGCCTCCGGGGACCAAAAAAACCCGGCTCTTCGGGGCGCCGCGCCGGCCCTGTCCCTCTATCCTGAAGAGGTGCAGAGTTCGCTGCCCAAAGAACGGGTTCCGGACCTGGTGGCCGACCCCGGCGACGTGGCCTGTCTGAACGCTCTGCGGCGAAACAACGACGCCGGGAACCGATTGGGTTGGGACCTTGACGGCGAGGCCGCCGGGGAAGGCATTCAGGCCGACGCCGAAGGGCGCCTGATCCGCCTGACCCTGCCGGATGTGGGCCTGACCGGGCTGTTGGATCTGGCGGGGGCCAAGCGGTTGACGGAAATCAAATCCACCGGAAACCAGCTCACCGGCCTGCGGCTGTCCGGCCTGAACAGGCTGCGGCAGGTCTCGCTGACCGGCGGCGGCCTGACCCGGCTGCCCAGGGGCGACCTGAGCGGGCTGGCCTCATTGACCAACCTGGACCTGGCCAATAACCGGATCGAGATCTTCGAAAACGGCGCCCTGGCCGGCGCGGCCCGGCTGGAGAGGCTGCGGCTGACCGGCAATCAGTTGGCTTTCCTGGACCGGGGCTGCTTCACCGGCCTGGAGCGGCTGGCGGAACTCAACCTGGACGGCAACCGCATCAAGGAAATCAGGTGGGGAGCCCTGGCCCCCCTGACCGGCCTGGTGACGCTGCATCTGGGCGGCAACCGGCTTCAGGAAATCGGCGCCGGCCTCTTTCCGGGCCTGGTCAATCTGGAAATCCTGCACCTGGAGAACAACCGGATCACCCGCCTGGCCCGGGAGGCCCTGACCGGTCTGACGGCCCTGAAGTACCTCGATCTTTCCAACAACCGCCTGGCGGGCCTGCCGTCCGGGGCCCTTTCCGGCCTGGAAAACCTGTCGGAAATCGACCTGACCGGCAACTGCCTGCCCCTCGGCGCCCTGAAGACGGTGGTGGACGAAGCCCCCGAGGGGGCCCATCTCTACCTGCGCGGACAGAAGGACGTCTATTTCGGCCTGCGGGTGCAACTGATGCCCAAGGCCGATTCTTTCATCATTCCCCCGTCCGACGCTTTCATCAACGGGGTGCCCAGCCAGGGCCGGATTCTGGGGGACGATCCCGCCGGGGCCACTTACGCCCCGGCCGAAGCCGAAGGGGGGGCCGGCCGCCTGACCTTTCACCGCCCCGGCGTCTACACCCTGGTGCTGACCAACTCCGAACTGAGCGACGATCCGGACCTTTCGGCCACCACCGGCCGGTTCCTGGTCGTCGACCGCCACCCGACGGTGGAGGAGGCGACCAAAAAACTCGGCAGCCGCGATCTGGCCGCCGGCCTGGTGGGGGCCCTGGCCAGCCGGGGTTTTGTCGAGGCTCCCTCGGGCCACCCCAAACGGGTCAGCGCTTTGAAGGCCCTGTTCAGTCCCCCGCCGGGCCCCGAATGGGGCAATGCGCCCTCGACCAACAAAGTGGGCGAGTAGCCGAAAAGCGCTCTGGCTGAAACTGATCGTCCGGGAACAGGCTCAATCGCCTCCCCGCTTTCCGAGTGAAGCCGGGCGGGGTTTAACATTCAGTCGCGGCCGTCCTTTTGTTTCTCGGCCCGCCGGGCGGTGACTTCGTCCACCCGGCGGCGCAGCCGGGGCAGGAGGGGGTGCCCGGACATCTGGGCCCGGCCGTAGCCGAGATTGAATTCATAGTCGAAATCCGGGGGATTGGCGCCCTGGTTGTGCTGGATCAGGGTTTCCAGCTTGTCCAGGCCTTTGACCAGGCGGGCTTCGGGGGTGTGGCCGGCTTCGTATTCCTCCCACAGGGCCATGATTTCGTCTCGAACCTTTACCGGCAGAGGCGAGGTCAGCGTGGCCATATCAGCTCGCTCCCGGGCCGATTTGTCTTCGCCGGGAACCTGTTCCACCGCCGGCACGTCGCCGCCGACGGCCTCCCCCAGATCGTGCACCAGGCAAAGTTTCAGCACCTGATGCCTATTCAGCCCCTCCAATTCATCTTCCAGCGCCAGGGCCAGCAGGGCCAGGCGCCAGGAATGCTCGGCCGCGCTCTCCCGGCGGCCGGCGGCGGTGTGGGCGCTGCGCAGGGTGCTCTTGAGCCTCTCGGCCGCCTCGATGAATTCGATATATTGCCGGATAGTTTCATCGGTCATGTTTCAGTCCTCGCTCCAGACGCCGTGGCTGTCCACAAATATCTGCCGGGGCGGGGGCTGGCTGGAAAAGGCCAGCGGCGACAGGCTGTAGGCGTAGACCCCGGCCTTGGAGACGCGCACCCAGTCGCCGATGGCCGCCCTGGGGAGGCTCAGCCCCTCGGCCAGCACATCCATGGCCGTGCAGAGGTTCCCCACCACGCTGACCCGCTCCCGGGGCTGGTCGCCGCTCTTCCCCACCAGTGAAAAATCAAAGGCATCGCGGACGGTGAACAGCGGCTCCAGGCTTCTGGTCGGCGCGCCCTGGGGGCAGCCGGACGCGGCCAGCAGTTCGGCCAGGGCCGGCCGCAGAAAGCCGTTCAACCCGTTTTTGACCACCAGGTATTTGTGGCCCCGGGATTCCTTGATGTCCACCACCGGGGTGAAATAGCCGCCGGCCTCGCCCACCAGGAAGCGCCCGGTCTCGATGAACAGCCTGACCGGCCCCAGGCGTTCGCGGTGGGCCCGGGCCAGCTTTTCCAGTTCCGTCCCCAGGCGGGCCACGTTGAGCGGGTGATCGTTGGCCGCGGAGTAGGGCAGGCCCAGGCCGCCGCCGAAGTTGACGAACCTGAGCGGCCAGTTCCATTCCCGCCGGCACGAATCGGCCATGGTCAGCACCCAGTCGTAATAGCGGGCCAGGGCCGGGTCGTACAGCACCTGGCTGCGGAGGTGGACGTGGAGGCCGATGATGCGCAGGTGCCGGAGGCCGATCAGGAATTCCCGGTGGTCGGGCAGGGTTTCGGCGTCCAGGCCGAATTTTGAGCTGAGCCCCGGGCCGCCGCCCATGGCGAAATCGGGGTTGAGCCGCAGCCCGATGTCCAGGGGCGTCTTCCGCCCGGCGGCCAGGGCGTCCAGCATCCCCAGCTCGTGGAAGCTGTCGGCGATGAGCGTGCACTCGTCCAGCGACCCTTCCAGGTCGCTTTTCGTTTTGCCGGGCGCGGAATAGAAGACGTCGGCCGGTGCGGCCCCGGCGGACCGGGCCAGACCCACCTCGGCGGCCGAGGCCGCGTCGGCCCCGAAGCCCCGGGCGGCGGCCCACTTGACCACCGGCGGAAAGGGGTTGGCCTTGACGGAATACAGGAACTCAATCCCCAAAAAATTTTCGAGCAGCAGGTCGGCCTGCCGGTCCATGATGTTTTGTTCGTACAGGTAAAAGGGACTGCTACCGTATTTCGCCTCAATGTCCCGGAGCAATTCTTCCATCAGCCCAGTTTTTTCCATAACCTCTCCATTGGGAAACCATTGACGGTCCATCATAACTCCACCGGGTCATACTACTCTGAAAGCGAAGGCCAAGGTTCAATCTGTCAATCTATAAATGAAAACCCGGGAGGAAACCATGCCAGCGCCGACCACCCAGAGCCCGTCGCGGGCGGAGCGCGACGACAGAAACGGGGAGACCTACGCTTCCCGCCGCGAGTCCGGCGCTGGAAATGGAGTTCGACGGAAGCGGGGGATGCTTCTGGTTCTGATCCTGGCCCTGGCGGCTCTGCCGCCGAGCTTTATGGTCCGCGAATTGGGAGTGTTTCGCCCGCTGATCGGGGCGGGCCTTGTCTACGGCCTGATATCAGGGCTGGGCTTTGACCGGAAAGCGTGGTTTGTCGAACGCGACCTTCGGCCGCTCTTCATCGCTTTCGGCCTGGGCGCCCCTTTGGCGGGAACGCCGGATTTTGTCGACGTTCTGTGCCGTCTGATGCGAGACTGGGGAAGCGATGGCCGCCTGGTGGGTGTTTACGGCGCCATGTACAACACTATTATTTGGACGACGCTGTATATGCTGTTCGTTGATAGCCAGATGCTCTGGTCATTGTTGCCCATACAGGCGGTGATCACCACCTTCAGAAAGCGCCCCGGGGCCATCGTCGAGTACGCCGACGCCCTCGGTCGCACCATGTTCTATTTTTGGGTGGCATTCTTCGTTGTGCCTCTGTTTATTATAGTGCTGTTTGGCGTGATTATGCGTATTGCCGGCATGGTATCTTAAGCGCATAAAGAGTTCGTCCGCTTCCGGAATCCTTCTCAGCCGCCCAAGTACGCTTCCTTGACTTTGGGGTCGTGCATGAGTTCCCGGCCGGGGCCTTCCAGGACGATCTGGCCCACTTCCAGGATGTAGGCCCGGTGGGCGATGCTCAGGGCGGCGTAGGCGTTCTGCTCGATCAGGAGGATGGTCTTGCCGTCCTCGCTGTTGAGGCGCTTGATGATTTCGAAGATCTCCTGGACCAGGATGGGGGCCAGGCCCAGGGAAGGTTCGTCCAGCATCAGAAGGTCCGGGCGGCTCATCAGGGCCCGGCCCACGGCCAGCATCTGCTGCTCGCCGCCGGAGAGGGTGCCGCCCTTCTGCCAGTGACGCTCTTTCAGGCGCGGAAAGAGGGTGTAGACCCATTCCTGGTCCTCGGCGATGGCCTTCTTGTCCCGGCGGCTGTAGGCCCCCAATTCCAGGTTTTCGGCCACGGTCAGGTGCGGCAGGATGCGCCGGCCCTCGGGCGAGAGGGCCAGGCCCCGGGCCACCATCTTTTCCGGCGGCAGGCCCACCAGGTTCACGGTCTGGCCGTCGCGCCCGGTGTGAAGGATCTTGCCGGTCACCCCCTTGACCAGGCCGGCGATGGCCCGGACCGTCGAACTCTTGCCGGCCCCGTTGGCCCCGATGAGGGTGACGATGTCCCCCTTCTTGACGGTGATGTTCACCCCCTGAACGGCGTGGATGCCGCCGTAGTGAACGTGCATGTCCTCCAGCTTCAGCATGGTTTCAACCTTCGACGGCGCCCTGGCCCAGATAGGCGGTGATGACCCGGGGGTCGGAACGGATTTCTTCAGGCCCGCCTTCGGCGATGAGGCGGCCGTATTCCAGAACCCAGATGTGGGAACAGACCCCCATGACCACTTTCATGTCGTGCTCGATCATCAGGATGGTCAGCTCGAACTCCCGCCGCACGTCCTCGATGAAGCGCATCAGGTCGGCGCTCTCCTGGGGGTTCATGCCGGCGGCCGGCTCGTCCAGCAGCAGAAAGGTGGGGTCGGTGGCCAGGGCCCGGGCGATCTCCAGCCGCCGCTGGGCGCCGTAGGGGAGCGAGGAGGCCTTTTCCCGGGCCAGGGCGGCCAGGCCCAGCCGCTCCAGAAGGGCCATGGATTTTTCGCGGATCCGCCGTTCCTCCCGAAAGAAGCGCGGCAGGCACAAGGGGGCCATCCACCAGTAACAATCGCGCCGCACGTGGCAGCCGACCATGACGTTGTCCAGCACCGAGCCGCCGGCGAAAAGGCGGATATTCTGGAAGGTGCGGGCCACCCCCAGGGCGCTGATTTTCTGCGGCGGAATGCCGGCCAGGTCGCGGCCTTCGAAGGTCACCCCGCCGTTCTGGGGCTGGTAAAAACCGGTGATCACGTTGAAGACTGTGGTCTTGCCCGCGCCGTTGGGGCCGATGAGGCCGACGACCCGCTTGGGCGGCACCCGAAGGCTCAGGTCGTCGATGGCCGTGACCCCGCCGAAGCGCATGGTGACGTTGGTCAGTTCCAAAACGGGCGTGGTCGTCGAGGCGGTCATCGGGAGCGCCCTCCGCCCAGGAGGTTGAAGAACCCTTCCCAAGTGAATTCCCGCGAGCCCATCAGCCCCTGGCGCCGGAAGCGAATGATGAGCACCAGGAGCACCGAGAAGATGACCATGCGCATCCCCGGGATGCCGGGAATATGGAAGGAGCCGATGTCCAGGGGGTATTCGATGATGCGGAGCCACTCCAGCATCAGGGTGATGACCGCCGCCCCCACCACGCTGCCGGTGACCGAACCGAGCCCCCCGGCCACCACGATCAACAGGATGTTGAAGGTCAACTGGAAGTTGAACATCTTCGGCTCGATGGTGGTGACCAGGGAACCCATCAGGGCCCCGCCCACCCCGGCGAAGAAGCCGCCCACGCAGAAGGCCATGGTGCGGTAGGCGGTGGTGTCGATGCCCATGGTGCGGGCGGCGATTTCGTCGTCGCGGATGGATTTGAGGACGTTACCGAAGTTGCTCTTCAGAAGGCTCATGACCACGAAGAGGGTGATGAGCAGCCAGGCGTAGTTCCACCAGATGCCGGCGAAGGGCGGGATCCCCCGGAGGCCGATGGCCCCGTTGGTGAAGGGGGCCAGGTTGGTGAAGAGCACCCGGATGATTTCGGCGAAGCCCAGGGTGGCGATGCCCAGGTAGTCCCCGCCCAGCCGCATCACCGGCAGGGCGATGAAATAGCTGAAGAGGGCCGCGAAGGCGCCCCCCAGGACGACGGAAAGGAAAAACGAGGTGTGCAGGCTCCCCAACGGGCCATAAATGGGCTCCAGCAGCCACAGCATTTCCTTCTGGGCCGGGGTCAGGATGCACAGGGCGCTGACATAGGCCCCGATGGCCATGAAGCCGGCGTGGCCCAGGGAGAACATGCCCGAAAAGCCGTAGATGAAATTGAGGGACACGGCCAGGATGGCGTTGATGGCCACCAGGTTCAGAAGCTGGGTCTGGTAGCCGTCGAAATGGCTTTCGCTCCACCAGAGCCCCAGGCCCAGAAGGCCCACCGCGATCAGGGTGCAGAGCCGGTCGCGGAGCGGGTGGCCCTCCAAAGCGGGCCGGGCCGGGCCGGGTACGGCGGCGGAGACGGGGGGGCGGGAGTCGGCGGCGGAGCTCAGCATGGCCGGTCCCCCCGTGTCAAAGGCGGGGAGGCGATTACGCCCGACAAAACAAGTTTGCGGGTGCCTGTTCCCGGACGATCAATTTCCGCCAGACCGCTTTTCGGCCACTCGCCAACTTCGTTGGTCGAGGGCGCATAGTTCCATTCGGGGCAAAGTCCGGAGACGATCGTCATCATATTTTGTCCTCCAGTTTTTCGCCCAACAGGCCGGTGGGGCGGAACAGGAGGATGAGGATCAGCAGCACGAAGGCGAAGGCGTCGCGATAGCCGGAGAGTTCGGGGTTGAAAGCCACGGCCATGATTTCCACCGTGCCCAGGATGAGGCCCCCCAACACCGCCCCCTGGATGGAGCCGATGCCCCCGACCACGGCGGCGATGAAGGCCTTGAAGCCGGGGAAGACGCCCATGAAGGGATGGATCTGGGGATAGCGCATGGCCCACATGATGCCGGCGGCCGCGGCCAGGGCCGAGCCCAGGCCGAAGGTCAGGGCGATGGTGCGGTCGATGGAGACGCCCATCAGCCGGGTGGTTTCGATGTCGCGGCTGATGGCCCGCATGGCCAGGCCCGGCCGGGTGCGGTAGACGATCCACAACAGGCCCAGCACCAGGGCGGCGGTCACCAGGGGCACGATGAGCGATAAGGGCAGGATGCGGATTTCGCCCAACAGGATGGGATCCACCATCCACTTGGGCTGGACCGCCGGGCGCGGCAGGCCCGTGAAGACCACCAGCCCCAGGTTTTCCAGCAGAAAGGATATGCCGATGGCGCTGATCAGGGCCGAGATGCGGGGCGCTTCCCGCAGCGGGCGGTAGGCCACCCGGTCCACGATGATGCCCAGGGCGCTGGCCCCGGCGATGGCCGCCGCCGCGGCCAGGGGCCAGGGCAGCTTGGCCGCGGCCACGCCGAAAAAGATGAAATAGGCGCCCATCATGAAGATGTCGCCGTGGGCGAAGTTGATGAAGCGCAGGGTGCCGTAGACCATGGTGTAGCCGATGGCGATCAGGGCGTAGAGGGACCCGACGGTCAGGGCGTTGAACAGGTTCTGGATGAAAAGGTCGGAAGTCATGAAAAATCCGTCGGTCCGGCTGGAAAAGAGCGCGGCCGCGTCAAAACGCCAGGGGGCCGTCGGGCCCCCTGGCGGAAAAAAGAATCGGGTTATTCGGGCTGGACCTCACCGACGTAGACGCGCTTGCCACCCTTGATCTCGATGATGCCCACCGGCATCTGGGGGTTGTGGTCCTTGTCGAGGGTCAGCGAGCCCAAGGGGGTGGCCAGGTCCTTGGTGGCGGCCAGGGCCGTGGTGATGGCCGCCGGGGTGGCCTCGCCGGCCCGTTTGATAGCGTCGACGATCATGGCGTAGCTGGCGTAGCCCAGGGCCGCGTTGACGTTGGGCTCCTTGTCGGGATAGGCGGTCTTCCAGGCGGCGGTGAAGGCCTTGGCCTGCTCGTTCATGTTGGGCATGCTCGGGTCAT
The DNA here is from genome assembly GCA_031553735.1 of Candidatus Adiutrix sp. GTDB lineage: Bacteria > Desulfobacterota > Desulfarculia > Adiutricales > Adiutricaceae > Adiutrix. The sequence goes on along the minus strand of JAVBLB010000160.1, from coordinate 6,440 downwards.
AGGGAAAGGAAGTGTGGATGAAGCCTTCCGAAGCCTCGCCGGCGATGGCCACCGTCTCGGGGTTGTCCATGGCGTCGCCGCCCATGATCCGGAACTTGGCGCCGAGTTCCCGGGCCTGTTTCATGATGATGCCGCCCTCGGCGAAGTAGGCCGGGATGAACATGACGTCAGGATCCTTGGAGATGATCTCGGTGAGCTGGGCGGTGAAGTCCTGGTCGCCGGAATTGTATTTCAGTTCGGCCACGATCTGGCCGCCCAGGGCGGTGAAGGACTTCTTGAAGAAGGCGCCCAGACCCACGGCGTAGTCGTTGGAGACGTCGATCAGGAGGGCCGCCTTTTTGGCGTTCAGGTTCTTGAAGGCATAGGTGGCCGCGCCGGCGCCCTGATAGGGGTCGATGAAGCAGGCCCGGAAATAATAGGTCTTGCCCTGGGTGACCAGGGGGTTGGTGCAGCTGGTGCCCACCACCGGGACCTTGGCCGCTTCGGCCACTTCGCCGCCGGCCATGGCCAGGGAGGAGCCGTAAGTGCCGATGATGGCCACGACTTTGTCGCGCTCGATCAGGCGCTTGACCGCGTTGGCCGATTCAACCTTGTCGCTTTTGTTGTCCATGACGATCAGCTCGATCTTCTGGCCCAGCACTTCGGGCATTTCCTTGGCCGCGAGCTTCACGCCGTCCAATTCCAACTGACCGCCGAAGGCGTTCTGGCCGGTCAGGGGCAGATAAACGCCGACCTTGATCTGGGCCTGGGCCTGGCCGGTCATCATGAAAACCGCCAGCATGACGCCGGCCAACACTTTGAACAGTCTCATCGCTACTCCTCCAATGGCTTGTGGTGGTTGGAGCGCGTCCGCGCCACAATTGAAGAGGCGGTTTGCGCTGGGTAGACGAAAATATGGTAACTAGAAGATTGTACCATAAAATTCCCGGGCGGCAAGGTGTTTTTGTTTTTTAGATTAATATGCCGTAAATGCTTAAAAAAATAGCGAGCCGCCCCCGATTTCGACCGGGGCGGCCCGCCTTTTTCACCCGCGCGACGGGGAGTGGGGCCGGCGTTATTTCGACTGCTGGTCGAAGGCCTCCAGGATGCGGCTGGAATAGATGGCCGCCGCCCCGGCGTTCAAGGCCACGGCCATGGCCAGGGCCTCCATGAGCTCTTCCTTGCTGGCCCCGGCCTTGACCGCTTCGGCCGTGTGCACGGCGATGCAGCCGTCGCAGCGGGTGGTGGCGGCCACGGCCAGGGCGATGAGCTCGCGGGTCTTGGCGTCCAGAACGCCCTTGGTCCCGGCCGTGCCCATGGTCAGGACCGTCTCGACCAGCTTGGGGTTGCCTTTGCCGAGGTTGCCGACGGCTTCCACCGTGTTTTTCAGAAACGCTTTCCAGTCCATCAACATAACGCTACCTCACGGACCGAACATGCCGAACCCCGGAGGGGCAAAGCGCCGTCGTGACTTGGCCCCGAATGGGCCATGCGCCGCCGTACTTGCGTCATGTTCGGATCGCGGCGGCTGGGACGAGGGCTCAATCGCCTCCATCCTTGTCATGAACGGATCTCTGCGGCCGGGACGACGCTCCAATCGTGTCCACCTGACATTGCGGGCCGAAACAGCCCTTGGAGCATCATACCACATTTCAAGACCGGGTTTTGGGAAAATTCGTTCCAGCGGTCGCCGGGCCGGTTCTTGAACAGGCCTGACCGCGCCCTGGAAAGGCTGAAATGGCGGTTTCCCTGGCGGGTTACACTTCGTTACCTTTTCGCCACACCGTGTTATTGAAAAACATCTAGCATGATCAAGGAAGGGGTGCCCCTTCCCAACAAAATCCAGCGAGGCTTCCACGCCTCGGAGAATACGACCATGCCTCTGAAAATACTAAAAAAAGCGGTGCCGACCCTGTTTGTGGCCATCGTGGTGACCCTGGTTAACAGCGCTTTCTATAATGAGCCCATCCGCTTTCGGCCGTCGGCCGTCGCCTACCCGCACTCCCTGTTCACCCCGTATCCTTCCGGGCCCCGACCGGATCAGATCGTCCTGTCCCCGGCGCCGGACCTCACCAGCGGCGTCGACGTCAATTGGCGCACCGATCCCGGCAATGGCCGGGGCGTGGTGCAATACCGGGAGGCCGACGCGCCGGTGGACGGCCCGCTGTTGGAAACCCCGGCCGAGATGACCGTGGTGGAGGCCCCGGAACTGGCCCGGGATCACCTTACCCACGGTTTCGCCGCCACCCTGGCCCATCTGCGGCCCGGCACGGCTTACCGCTACCGGGTGGGCGACCCGGACACGGGGAACTGGTCGGCGTTCCATACTTTTAAAACCGTGGCCCAGGACGGCGAGGCCTTCAGTTTTATCCACTTCGGCGACCTCCAGAGCCGGCCGGGGGAATTCGGCGACCTGGTGCAGATGGTGGATCGACGGCATCCGGAAGCCGCTTTCTATATGACGAGCGGCGACATGGTGGAAAACGGCCGGCTGCGCTACCTGTGGGACGCCTTCCTGGCCTCCGACCACGAAGGCCGGCTGGCGGCCAAGCCCCTGGCCCCGGCCCCGGGCAACCACGAATATTACTGGCCGAGCCAGGCGGCGCACCTGAATTTCTATGCCGCCGCTTTCAATGTGCCCCGCAACGGCCCCCCGAACCTTCCCCAGGGGAGAAGTTACAGTTTCACCTGCCGGAACGCCTTTTTCATCGTCCTGGATTCCAGCCGGGACCTCGAAGACCAGGCCGGCTGGCTGGAAAAGGAGCTTCAAAAGGCCGACGCGGCCGGCTATGATTTCAAAATAGCCGTATTTCACCATCCGCCCTACAATACCAAGCCCGGCCGCAGTAATCCGGAAATTCTCAAGAACTGGGGGCCGCTGTTGGAACGCCACGGCGTCGATCTGGTCCTGAACGGTCACGATCACAGCTACCTGCGGACCAAACCCCTGAAAGACGGGCGTTCCGTCGCTTCGGTGGAGGGCGGAACCATTTACGTGACGGCCGTCAGCTGCGACAAGTTCTATGATATACAGAGGATTCCCGAGGCCGAGGTGCAGTTGGCCGACCAGCCGACCTATCAACTCGTCCGCATCGGGCGGAACTGGCGGGGCCGCCCCTTCCTGCAATATACGGCCTACGGGCTCCACGACCAGGCCGTGAAAGACGAGTTCCGGCTGGAAAAATAACCTCGACCAAAGGATTGTTTTAAATAGCCCGGATTCGCGGGGCTCCGCCCGTGAATCCGGGCTGTCTTTTTGTGCCGCCCGCCGACGCCCCTGACCTCCGCCAATTCGGGGGTTGGCTGAAAGTCACAATGTGGACCACCGCTTGTCCGGCCGGCGGCTGGCTTAAACGGATGCTTTGTGGTTTAATACGGCAGCGTAAAAAATTTCGACGGCCGGAGGCCCCCATGGATTGCTACGCCACCCTGTTCGTCAACTGGTTCATCAAAGACAACGGCCATTTCGAGCATCTGCTCGAAAGGCGGCTGAAGCCTGAAGTGGGCCTTCAACACGGCGGTTTCGACCTGTCCGCCTCCCAGCACCGGGAGACGGCCGCGATCATCCGGGATCACGGGCTGGGCTGCGCCATCCATCTGCCCTTTTACGGGGTGAGCACCGGCGATCCCGATCCCCGCCGCTGGCGCCGCAGCCAGGATCTCCTGCTGCGGGCCCTGGAGATCGCCGCCTGGTATGAACCCGACCACCTGATCGGCCACCCCGATTTCGTTCCGGCCACCGATGCCCGGGCGGGCGCGATCGACCTTCCGGACGAGCGATGGCTGGAACAGTCGGCCCGGGCCTGGGGGGAGGTGCTGGCGGCCAGTCCGGCCCGGCTGTATCTGGAAAACACCATGGACCAGTCGCCGGCGGCCCTCCTGGCCCTGTTGGAGCGGCTGCCGGAACGGGCGGCCCTGTGTTTCGACGTGGGACACTGGTTTTCGGCCGCCGGCGGGGCCCGCAAGAGGAACCTCCGCGAGTGGCTGGACCAGATCGCCGGCCGCCTGGGCCACCTGCACCTCCACGACAACGACGGTCGGGACGACCAGCACCTGGGGATCGGGCGCGGGGGCATCGATTTCGGCGAGTTCCTGGACGAACTGGACCGCCGCCGGCTGCGGCCCACTTTCACCCTGGAAGCCCACACCGTGGCCCAGTTGGACTCTTCCCTGGCCTGGCTGGGCGCGCTGCCGCCCGAAAGCCCGCTGGCCCGGTGATGACCCCCGCAGTGCAATCTTTTTTCGCGGGGTGTGTGAGTCGTGGCGGTCTCGGCGTCCGCGGGGCCGGGGCCCCGGGGCACGCCGAAACCGCCGCGATTCACAATCAGGTCTTTCAGGCGCTTGCCCTGTGACCTCCGGGGCCGCGCTTGACTTTCGGGGGCTTTTGCGGGTATCATCCATCAATAATCACGTTTGTATTTCGTTGTTTTAAAGCCGCGGATCTGTTTGTCGCCGGGACCTGGATTTTCCGTAGCCCGGCCCGTCACCCTTATGAGGAGGATTTATGAAAAAAATCGTTCTGCTGCTCATCTTCGCCGTTTCCTTCATTCTGGCCGCCGGCCCGGCCCGGGCCGCCGAAGCGCCGTTCCACATCGGCGTGGTCACTTCCACCGTCTCCCAGTCCGAAGACGAACTTCGCGGTGCCGAGGCCCTGATCAAGGAATACGGCGAAGTGGCCGACGGCGGCTACATCAAGCACGTGACCTATCCCGACAACTTCATGAGCGAGATGGAAACCACCATCTCCATCATCGTCGGGCTGGCCGACGACCCCAAGGTGAAGGTCATCGTGGTCAACCAGGCCATCCCCGGCACCACCGAAGCCTTCCGCCGGGTGCACGAAAAGCGGCCGGACATCCTCCTCTTCGCCGGCGAAGCCCACGAGGACCCGGGGGTCATCACCCAGTCGGCCCCGGCCTCGGTCATGCTGGCCACCAACGCCGACAACATCACCCGCGGCTACACCATCCCCTTCGGGGCCAAGAAGATGGGGGCCAAGAACTTCGTCCACATCTCCTTTCCCCGCCACATGAGCTATGAAACCCTGGGCCGCCGCCGGGCCATCATGGAAGTGACCTGCAAGGACCTGGGCGTGGGCTTCTTCGCCGAGACCGCGCCCGACCCGACCAGCGACGTGGGCGTGGCCGGGGCCCAGCAGTTCATCCTCGAAAAAGTGCCGGCCTGGCTGGAGAAATACGGCAAGGATACCGCCTTCTTCTGTACCAACGACGCCCACACCGAGCCCCTGTTGAAGCGCATCGCCGAACTGGGCGGCTATTTCGTGGAGGCGGACCTGCCTTCCCCGACCATGGGCTACCCCGGGGCCCTGGGCATTGAATTCACCGACGCCGAGAAGGGCAACTGGCCGGCGCTCCTGAAAAAAGTCGAACAAGCGGTCATCAAGGCCGGCGGCGGCAAGCGCATGGGCACCTGGGCCTTCTCTTACGGCTTCACCACCACCGCGGGCCTGGCCGAGTTCGGCAAGCGCATCGTCGAAGGCAAGGCCAAGATCGACAATCCCAAGGATCTCATCGCCTGCTACACCAAATACACCCCCGGGGCCAACTGGAACATGGCCTATTACACCGACGCCGGCACCGGCGTGGCCAACAAGCAGTTCGGCCTGGTCTATCAGGATACCTACGTTTTCGACGAAGGCTACCTCGGGCTCACCGAAATCGATGTTCCCGAGAAGTATTACACCATCAGCAAATAAGGGCTGGTATTGAAACGCGAAAAGGCGGGCCCGGGCGGGTCCGCCTTTTTCGCACCGCCTGGCCGTATCGGCAAAAATGGTGTATTGTATAAAGAGCGGCAAAAACCGCCTTGGCTCCGGCGGGCTTTCGGGCCGTCGGGTTACCTGAATATGCGCCCTGTATACATTGGAGGTTAATCCATGCGTAAATGGCCAATAGCGACGATGGTGATGCTGGCTCTGGTTCTGGCGGCCGCCCCGGCCGTCTGGGCCCGCGGCGATAAGGACTGGACCCCTCTGGAAATCAAGGTCGGCCGCCCCTTCCAGGTGATCGTCCCCGATCAGGGGGGCAGCACCGGCTATGTCACGGCGGTGCGGACCATGCCCGAAGGCCTGGTGCTCCTGTCCACCGAGGTGCAGCGTCCGCACGCGCAGAGCCGGAAAAAGGGCGGGCCCATGGTGGGGGCCCCGACGATGAAGGTTTTCACGTTCGTGGCCGAGCGGCCGCTGAAGGGGCGGCTGGAAATCAACGCCGCCCGTTCCTGGGAAAAACCCGTCCGGTGGCTCTATAAGCCCGGCGACCGGTCCTCCGGCTGGCCGCATTTTTATTATATCCGGGCCACCCGGTAAACCGGTATAATCGCGTCCTTCACTTCACCAAACGGCCGCCCCGGGGCGCATGGGGGCCGGGGGGGCCGGTGGGGGTGAATTCTTGGGATCATGGGGGGGGGGGGCGGGGGGGCGGGTGGGGGGGTGCCTTGTGGGG
>JAVBLB010000019.1:0-29165 GCA_031553735.1 Candidatus Adiutrix sp. | reverse complement strand
GCGGAGCATCCCAATGTTCATTTTCACTATACACCAACGTCCGCCAGTTGGCTCAACATGGTGGAGATATGGTTTGGAATATTGACCCGCAAAGCTATTCGGGGCGCCAGTTTTAAAAGTTGTGAGGAATTGGCTGTGGCTCTTGGAGAGTGTGTTGAGGCCTACAACGACAAGGCGAAACCATTTGTTTGGCGCAAGCGCGAGGTGAAGGGTTCACAACTCAAAAATACTATCGTAAATTTATGCAACTAGACACTAGCACCACACCGCGACCGGCATACCATGCGCATCCACGGTCAGGTGTATCTTGCTGTTGAGCCCTTTTGTGAGGCCCATGTCCTGGTTGCCCCCTACGGCCCCTGTCCCGTGTGCGTGAACTTTGATATGGCTGGCGTCTATCATCAACCATTCATACCCAAGTGCCTTTGTGTGTTTTTGGACGGGTTTTTGGACACTTTTTCAGCCCTTTCCGAGTTGATTTTGCGCCTGTCCGCCGGTGTCCGGCAAACCATCGTTTATTGGACATGCCAGCCACTGCAAATAAGGCTTGACGAAAACACCTCGGATATACAAAATTATACATAGGAGGTGCGCCATGCAACAAATAAAAATCAGCGCCTGGGGCAACAGCCTCGGTTTCCGCATCCCGCGCGGCCTGGCCGACAGCTTTGACATTCAGGCCGGCGACGTTTTGGAACTGACCCCGGTCGAGGAAGGTCTGCTCATCAAAAAACCTGCGGGCAAGGCCTACCGGCTGGCCGATATTCTGGATTCTTTCGCTTCTTCCAAGGCCGCCCCCGAACTTGACTTCGGCGGACCGAAGGGAGAAGAAATATGGTGAGCCCGCCGCCCCCGCATCAGGGGAAAGTGCTGAAACTTGATGTGGACCCCACCCTGGGCCATGAGCAAAAAGGCTATCGGGCGGTGCTGGTGGTTTCGGCCACGCTTTTCAACAGGCATACCGGTTTTTGCTGGGTGGTGCCCATTACCACCCCCAAAAAGGGACTGCCGAATGACATCAGGCTGCCCGAAGGCCTGCCGGTTCACGGCACCCTTTTGCTGTCGCAATTGCGGTCCATAGACTGGCGGGCCAGACCGTTTTCGGTGGCCTGCGCGGTGCCCGCTCCATTTCTGCAAGATATCAATGCCCGCTTGTCCAGCGTCCTGATTCCGGAATAAATCTGGCGGGGCCATATCAGCGGCTCCGACGCTTCCCTGGCGGTTCCGAGGTTGAGGCCTCCCCATCGGCTTGCTTGTTTAGTATCGCATATGGTACTATATAATTGTTTTTTACGTGGAGCCGCTCATCTCACCGTCCCGGCCCATCGTCCCATTAAGCCGTTTTATGTTAAACGCCTTCTGGCCTATATCGATGTTCTGGCGGAGGTGGAGCAATGAAAAAATACCCGAAAAACAAATTTGAACTGGCCCCCTTAAGTGAAACTGACGGCGGCGGCTGGCTGATCACTTTTCCCGATCTTCCCGGCTGCATGTCCGACGGCGACAGCATCGAAGAGGCCATCAAGAACGGGACCGAAGCCGAGACAGCCTGGCTGGCGGCGGCCGACAAGTGGGGGCCTCCCAAGCCCAAAAGCCTGGTGGCCCGCCTGCCGGTCAGCCTTCACCGTGAACTCTCCAGCCTGGCCAAGGCCGAAGGGGTCAGCCTCAACACCCTGATGGTCAGTATTCTGAGCCGTGGTGCTTCAGAGCTTAAACCACGCCACCATTCGTAAGGAGTTTCCTGTTCATAGAAGACATCAACGCCCGCCTGTCCAGCGTGCTGGTTGTAGAGTAAAGATGAGAGATGCCCCTTGACGACAGTAAGCCAATGGCCTATAGTGTAAACATAACTAGGTCGCCGCCCATAATCGTCATTGAGACTCCATCATTTTTACCTGGTTCCAAAAAAATTTGACCGGCGATGAGCGCAAAGACGTGGTTTAGTTGCTGGCCTACAATAAACGAACAGGCCAACTTGAGCCAGGCCGATCGTAACACCCTGAAAGCTCTTTCCGCGATTCTGGTCAGCCAGTATAAAAAAGGAGACCTGTCATGAGCGGCAGCCGGATAATAGAAAGTATGAAAGAAGCGGTGGCCATCGCGCGCGGCGAGATGGCCGATGAAGCCTACCGGGTTCATATTCCTCCGCAAGTGGACGTCAAAGCCATCCGGCAGGGCCTGGGGCTTTCCCAATCTTCTTTCGCGGCCAGATTCGGACTGTCTCTCCACACGCTCCGCAATTGGGAACAGGGTAAACGGCAGCCGGACCCGGCGGCCAGAGCCTATCTTAAAGTCATTGAAAAAGCCCCGGAGACGGTTTACGAAGCCTTGGGCGAATGACAGTGAAATGAGTATGTCCATAGCGGGCAGGCCTAATGCAAAGTGAACGTTACCTCAGCTCAGGATGGTCAGATATTGCTTCAGCCGTTCCGCCATATACTCCGCCACCATCGTCACCATCGGCGCGGCGGCCTGGTCTTTGTAAAAGCTGTCAAAGCAAGCGTAATACCGCTTCCTGTCCGCAAATTTAACGTCGATCGGCGGATAGCCGTGTTGCATCAGCATGAGGTTGAGGAGCAGCCGGCCGGTGCGCCCGTTGCCGTCGATAAAGGGATGAATGCCCTCAAACTCCAAATGAAAAAGGGCGGCATTTTCGATGGGATGGCGCTTGGCGCTTTTCTGGCCGGCGACGAGCCGCTCCATCAGTTCTGGAACCAAATAGGGCTCTGGCGGTTCGTGGCCGGCGCCCAAGATTCTAACGGGGATTCTGCGGTATACGCCTTTATCCTCCGGCCTGTCCATCAGTACCAAGGCATGGATGTCCTTAATGGTCCGTTCGGATAGCGACACCTTCTCGGTCACCAGATGCTGAACATACAAAAAGGCGTCCCGATGACCCACCGCCTCCAAATGATCCTTGAGCGGCTTTTGGTCAATCGTGAGGCCTTCCAGGACCAAGGCCGTTTCCCGAAGGGTCAGGGTATTGCCCTCAATGGCGTTGGAGTTGTAAGTGAATTCAACCAGGAACTCCTCCCGCAGCCGCTTCAGTTCGCCCGGCGTCAGGGGACGGCGCTTGCCCAGTTCGACCTTGAGGGCGTCCACTTGGGAGAATACAGCGGAATACTCCGGAGGCACCAGCTTCCCGCGCAAGTTTCGCCCGTCCGGAGGTTTGATAGCCTCAGCCGGTATGCGATAGGAACGGCCTTGCTTCACCGCGCCCTTGATTTTGCCCTGCTCGCAGAGCAGCCTGACCCGACGGTCTGACAAGCCCCATTGTTCCGCCGCTTGTTGTACGCTGATATATTCCATAATGTTCCTCCGCAAAAAGTATACATCAGAATCGGAATATTATGAATAAATATCATCAAAAATACATGATATTATTCCGATGCTTCGCGGCCGCTTTCAGAGCCACAGCGGTTACGATTTTATGGAAGGTGACCAGGTCACTGTGACGCCGGGGAGCGCCGGCCAGAACATCCAGCGATCCCCCTTTTTAAGAGGAAAGCACAAATAGCCGTTTTCATCGACTTTGGCACCTTCACCATACTCGGCGACCAGATCATCCAAAGAATGCTCGCCATCAGCAAAAATGGGACAGGATGAATACCATTCACAAGATTCAGGCTGCTCCTGATCGTAGAAGCATAAAAATCCGACATCGACCGGCGAGTTTTTCCACACCGGAATGAGCATGAATGTACATAACTCGCCACCGCGGTCGTGAGGAAGCGGAGCCTGGGCAATGGCAATTAATTTTTCACAGTTCACGGGATCGGAAAAAGGCGGACGGCTGCCCGGCTGACCATCGTAAGTAATAAATTCGACAGCCAAGATGGTTTTGCTCATTTCTGGCCGCCTTTTTTAGCGCCATCGAAATCAGGCTTGCCGTCTTCTTTGACATTGTAGATGGCATTGCAAGCCCGGTCGGAGCAGCCGTACAAATCATACGGTTTGTTGGTTTTCTGGCTGATGCCCTGGCGGCGGTAAAGTGGTTTTTTGCATTTGGGGCATTTGAACTCGCTGGGCGGCGGCGCGGCCTTCTTTTCCTGTTTGTCGCCGGGCTTGCCGTCATCATCCTGGAAGGACGATTTGCAGCTCCCGTCTTTAAAGCCGGAACAGCCCCAAAAATTATAACCGCCGGCACCTTCCTTGACTCGATGGATCAAGGGCTTGCCGCAGTCTGGGCATTTGTGTTCGGAAAGTTGCGGGGCTTCCTGCTTGGAGCCGGGCTTGCCGTTGTTGTCGGTCAGATTCGTTCCGCAAGCCTTGTCACAGCACGTCCAGAAATTAAAGGGCTTGCCGGTCGTTTTGCTGGTGCCCACCAGGTGGTCCAGGCGACATGCTTATCAATCCTTCTTCCACCAGCTTGTCGTAGGTCAGGATGATGTCGTAACCTTGTGCCATGAGTTCTTTAATCCTGTCGTGACGCCAAAAATAAAAAAATCCCCTCTGAGGTCTGCGGAAAAAAATCCACAGGCACAAAAAGGGGATTTATGGTATAATTTTTCTATTATCGCTTGAAAAGCGACTTCCAGGATTTTCGGATTTTGGGAATCGAATGGCGCGCCCAGCAGGACTCGAACCTGCAACCTACGGCTTAGAAGGCCGTTGCTCTGTCCGGTTGGGCTACGGGCGCCTGAATTTGGTACTTTACCACCGACCGGGGACGCCGGTCAATAATCCTTTTTCCAACCCAGGCCGATCTGGCTGGATTCGGAGGACGTGCGGGCTTCGAAGGAGACGCTGGGCAGGAGTTCCACCTCCAGACGCACGGCCGCCCCCCCCAGACCGCTGTGCTCCACCCCGACGTAAACGTTGTCGCTGATATACTTGCCGGCCTCCACCGACAGGTCGTCGCTCTGGGAAGTCCCTCCGCTCGTGGCGGCGCGCCCGGCCGCGCCGGACATCTCCTGCCCCATGGCCCCGGTCATGGCCGAGGCCCGGCGTTCGCGGTCGTTGTCGCTGCCGCCCAGCCGCAGAACATCCAGCCCCAATCCGGCCCGGATCGAACCCAGGGCGTTGAAGCCGCCGCCCTGTCCGAAATTCCGCAGTTCGTTCAGGGCCCCTGCCAGTTGCAGGGCCTCGAAGCGGCTGATGGAAGTGCTGCTCTTGCCGAAGAGCACCTGGGCCAGCACCTCTTCCTCGGGCAGCGGCGGGCGGCTCTCCAGGGTGAGGGTGGGTTTCTTGGCGGAGCCCCCGGCCCGGATAATGGCGGTGACGTTGGGCCCGTTGTTGGTCAGTTCCAGGTTCAGGTTGGGCGTGGTGCCGCCGTTGAAGGAGACTTCGCCGCCGGTGAACTGGAATTCCTTGGAAAAGATCTCAAAATAGCCCCGCACCGGCGACACCTGGCCCGTCAGGGAGGGCCGCCGGCTCGAGCCGCCCACGGTCAGGGCTCCCCGCCACTCGCTCTCCAGACCATAACCCCGGATGAAGAACTGGCCGGGCAGGGCCACTTTCAGGTTCATGCGCATACCGCCGCCGGCGGCCACGGCCTGGTCGCCGGGCCGGCTGATGTCCAGCGTGGACACGGAACCCTGGGCCTGGAGCAATTCCAGGTTCAACTCGCCCCGGTCGATGGTCAGGTCGGAACTCAGAGCCAGCTTGCTCAAGGGGCCCTCGGCGCCGAGCGTCCCGGAGATGAAGACCACCGCGTCATCCCGGTTCAGGGGGCTGAAGCGGCTCAAGCGGCCCTTGGCCGAAATGGCCGGGTTGGCCAGGTCGCGCACCTGGGCCTCCAGGGCCAGGCCGCCGCCCCGGCTGTCCTTGGCCGAGAGCAGGGCCTTGACGGGCAGGTCGGGGGTGGAGTGGGCCTCCAGGGTGATGTCCTTGATCATCACTCCCAGGAGGCGGTCCTCATAGCGGCCCCCGGCCAGATAGACCACGCCCTTGGGTTGGGGCTTGGCCAGGGTGCCGCCCACTTCGGCCTGGATCTGGGCCGCCCCGGCCACGGAGCGGTCGGGCTGGCCGGCCAGGGCCCACAGGGGGGCGACGGGGCCGGTGAACCGCAGTTCCCCGGCCAGCGGCCCATTCATATTCGGCTGCGGGAAGCCGCCGTCCGGGCCGGCGCTCAGCGGAATCCGGGCCGTGAACCGGCCGTCGGCCTTCCAGCCCGGGCCGCCGCCGATCCGGCCTTCCAGGGCCAGATTCGGGGCCGAACCGCCGGCCAGACGCCCGGTAAGGTCCAGGGTCGGCTTCAAATTTTTCAATTCTTTGGGGGCCACCTGAGTCTTGAGGGCGAAATCCCCGGCCAGCCCCCCGGCGGTCTGGTCCAGGGCCACGGTCAGGCTCTGGATTTCGCCGCCGGGCAGATCCTGGCCGGTGAAGGTCTTGAAAAACCCATAGGGCAGATTCTTCAAGTCGGCCTTGATCTTCATGGCCCCGGGGGTCAGGTCCACCTCGGCCGCCAACTGGCCGGAGGGCCGGAAGGCGGCGGTGAAGGGGCTGATTTTCAGCTTCGGCCCCAGAGCCACGCGCAGGGGCTCTTTGAGGGTCAGCCCGGCGGCGCCCAGATTGACGGCCAACTGACCGAGGGTCACGACCGGATCTTCGGTCAGGTCATACTTCCCGCCCAGCTTCAAACCATCCGACCCCGCGCCGCCGGCCCCGGCCAGTTTGGTCTGGTCCAGGCGGACGGCAAAATCGCCCTGCCCTGCCCGGCCCTGGGCGGTGACGGCCCCGCCTTTCCAGGCCAGCGGCCCGGCCAGGCCGGAGCCCAGGCTGAGGTTGAGATCCAGGTCGGACCGGCCGAAGAGGTCGTCGGCCTTGAAGGTCAGGCTGGTTTTCTCCAGGGACAGCAGCGTCTCTTGGCCCTGGCCCAGGCGCAGACCGGGCACGTCCAGATCGGCCTCGGCCGTCTGGCGGCCTTCCGGCGCGGCCAGGGTGATTTTGAGGCGGGCCGGCGACCCGGAGAGGGCCTGGCCGCTCAGGGCGGCCAGCCCGGACCAGTCGCTGATTTCGATATCTAGAAGCCCGGCCAGATCCTTCCGGTCGCCCCCGAAGTCGGCGTCGATATTCCCGGTCAGGGTCAGGCCGGCCAGCTTCCCGGCCAGGTCGGCCACCGCCACGGTCAGATTTTCGCCCGACCGGCGGAAGCGCCAGTCGGCGTCCACATTCAGGGGCCCGGCCGGGCTGTCGCCCGCCTCCAACGCCAGATGGCCGGTCAGGTCGGGCCCGCCGTCGGCGGCTTCGGCCAGCAGAGCCCCGGCCGCGCTGACCCGGACCAGCGCCTGTTTCAAAGCACCGGAAGTCAGAGTGACCTCGGGGCCGGCGGCCCGGACTTCAGCCTGAAAATCATCCAGCCGGCCCTGCCCCCGCAGCTCCAGTTCCACCGCCCCGGCTAGATCCGGCCGCAGGGCGGCCAGGCTGTCCAGCCCGCCCTGAAGCTCGGCGGTGAATTCGCTGTGTGCCGGCACCTCCGCCGGCTGGAAGGAAGCCCGGCCGCCCAAGTGGATTCGCCCGGCCCGGGCCTCACGGATTTCCGCCATCAAAGGCCGGCCGCCGCCGCCGGAGAGATCGGCCGCCAGGTTCAGAGTCGAACCCAGAAAGCCGGTCAATTGTTCATCGGGCCAGCGCAGGTTTTGGCCGCGGAGAGTCAGTTGGCCGGAGGCCGCCTCTTTCGGCCCGCGCCAATCGAGGTCGCCGGCCAAGTCGAGGGCCCCGCCGAAAGCTTCCGGCTCCAGCCCGGCCAGGGTCAGCACTTGAACCAGGAGGGACGAGCCGTCGGCGACGGCCATTTTCAACTGGGCGGACACCGCGCCGTCATCGACCCGGCGCCGGACCGATCCGGTCATCTCCAGGCCGTCGCCATGGATTTTCAACGCCTCTACCATCTGCGCCTTCTGGTCCAGCGTCAATTGAGCAGACGCTGTCAGCGGGGGTGCGTCGGCCGAATCCGGACCCGCCAGCCCCTTGAGAGCGGCCTGGAAATCGAAATCGCCGCCCCCCGGCTTCAGCGTTCCGGAAACATTCGCATCCAGGGTCAGGGCCGGCTCCCCGCCGGCGGTCACCCTCAGATCGGCGGCCACGAGCCGGCCGCTCCCCTGTCCGGTCAGCAGCACCCTGGTTTTCGGGCCGAGAAGGCGCGTCACCTGGTCAGGCAGAGCGGGGCCGGCGGCCAGATTGGCGCTCAGGCGGCCCCGCCAGCCGGGGTCCGTCACCAGGTCGCGCCAGATGCGGCCGCTTTGCCCCTGAAAACCCAGATCGGCGGCCAGGTCGCCCCATTGGCTGGAGGACACATTCAACCGGCCGTTCCAGTCGTTCAAGGGGCCCTCTCCGGCCAGATCCAGGGCCAGACCCGGCCACTCGGGGTCTTTCAGAAGGTCGCCGATGAGCCCGCCGGGCTGGTCGTGAACCTGAAGCCGCAGTTCCATCCGGTCGGCTCCGGGGGAACCGCTTTCATCGGCGGCCAGTTTGATGACGACCGCCGCCAACTCTTCGCCCCCGGCCCCGGCCAGGTGGGCGTTCAGGTCGGCGGTCGCCCGTTCGCCTTCCAGACGGGCCTGGCCGCCGGCCTGGAAGATCAGGGCCGGGCTCTCCGGCCCCAGGGCGCCGGCTTCGACCCGGCCGCCGCTTACCGCCAGTTCGTCGAGGCGGATACCCACCGGCAGGCGCAAGGGGCCGGAAGGCGGCTGCGGCTGGTCGGAAGAAGGCGGCAGACGCAGCAACTCCGGGTTTTCCACTTGAATCAGGGATACGTGGACCAGGCCGCGCAACAGGGCCAGGGGGGCCAGGCGCACCTCCGCCAGGCCGACCTTCACCAGCGGGCCTTCGGCATCGGCCAAGGTGGCTTCGCGAATCAACAGGCGGCTCGGCAGGGGGCCCTCGAAACCGGCGGCGGTCAGTTTCAGGCCGCCCGCGGCCAGGATATTCACCACCCGGTTGAAAACGAAATCGGCGCCGGCGGAAGTCCGCAGCCAGCCGAACAGGCCGGCGACGGCCACCAGGAAGCACGCCGACCCGATGGCGGCGATCTTCAAGAGCTTCTTTCCAAACCGTTTTTTAGGGCGTTTAGCCATCTGGAAACCTTATGCGGGATGTCGCGGCGACGCCTCGGCCCCCCGGGGCCGAGGCGTTCGGCCGTCAAAAGCTCTGGCCCAGGCTGATGTAGAGCTGCCAGGCGTCGTCGTCAGCGCGGCGCTCCAGGGGCACGGCCGCATCCACGCGCACCGGGCCGATGGGCGTGTAGTAGCGGAAGCCGAGCCCCGCGCCCCACAGCATATCCTGGAAAAGCTTGTCGTCGACGTTTTCGTAAACCATGCCGCCGTCAATGAAGGCCACCACCCCCATGGTGTCGCTGAAGCGCCAGCGGGTCTCGACCCCCATTTCCACCTGGGAGACGCCGCCCAAGGGGTCGTTCTTCTCGTTGCGGGGGCCCACCGACTGGTAGCTGTAGCCGCGCACCGAGCCGCCGCCGCCGCTGTAGAAGCGCAGGGAACTGGGCACGTCCTGGCTGTTGTTCGCCCCCCACAGCGAACCCCACACCGCCCGCGTGGCCAGCACCAGCCGGTCGGAACCCAGGGGGACGAAAGCCTGGCCCTCCACCCGGGTGCGGACCACGTTGAAATCCTCGTGGAAAGTGCCGGTGTAGGGCGCCGCCAGCATGATGAGGCGATACCCCCGGGTGGGATCCAGGAGACTGTTGCTGCTGTCATACGTGGCCGAAACCGGCAGGCCGAACATCATGAACTCTTTTTTCGGCTGGTCGGGGTCCTTCAGCGAGCCGCCCTCCACCGAACCCATCACGCTGACGCGCCACCGGCGCGATACCCGCCGCTCCAGGCCCACCGAGGCCGCCCCGGAGCTCAGCTCATAGGCGTCGGTATTCTGGTGCAGGAGGCCGGCCTGGGCGATGATGTCCTGATCGGGGCGCATGAAATAGGGATAACGGTAGCTGGCGGTGAGTTCCTGCATGTCGGCCCACAGGGGCATGTCCACCCGCAGGCGGTCGCCGTGGCCGGTGAGGTTGCGGTGTTCCCAGTAGCCGGAGACGCCGGCCCCGAAATCGGTATCGTAGCTGACCATGCCGCCCACCGTGCGCTCCGGGGCCCCGGCCAACCGGATGCGGAGCGGGCGGAGGCCGTCGGGGCCGTCCTCCCGGGCGGCGAAGCCCTCCACCGACTGGAAGAGGCCCGTCTGCCTGAGGGCGGCCAAATAGCCGTCCACCGATTCCTGGTGCCAGGGCTGGCCCACTTTCCAGGTGCGCAGGGCGTCCAGATAGGCCTGGTCCACCGTGATTTCCTCGGAAGTCTGCACCTGGCCCATGCGGGCGAAAGCGCCGGGCTCGACCTGGACCTCGGCTTCCAAGGTCCGCCGGCCGCGATCCAGGGTATACCGGGTGGCCGTCACCTTGGCCCGGGGGTAGCCGCGGTTGCGGAAGGCTTCCTCCACCCGGCCCACCGCGGCCAGGACATCGTCGGCCACCGCCGGCTGCCCCTGGGCCAGCCCCACTTCGGTCAGCGACCGGGGCGGAGCGGCGGCCTCGCTGTTTTTGGCCAGGGAACCGGACAGGGCCACCCGGCTGGCTCCCAGGGTGTATCGCGGCCCGGGGGTGAAGACCACCACGGCCTTGGCCTTGTCGGAGCCCTCGGTCACCAGGCGGCCCTCGACCCGGCCTTCGTAATAGCCCTGGCTCTGGAGCATGCTCCGGCCTTCCTCCAACGAAACGGCCAGGCGTTGTTCCAGGGTGGGCAGGGTGGTCTTGTCGTTCTTCATCAGGGCCAGGCGGCTGGATTTCTGAAAAATCTCGGCCAGTTCCGGAGCCCCGGCCGACTGGCAGTCGATGGTGTAGCTGTAAGCCCGCCCCTCATCGGCGCGGGCGGGAGCCGAAGCCCCGGCCTGGGCCCGCAGTTCCGGCGGCACGGTGGGAGCGGCAATGCCGTTGTGAAGGGCCGGGGCCTGACCCGTCGGCGCCGTCCGCCCGCTTCCCAGGGTCGTCCGCTCCGCCGCCGGCTCCTGGGACCGGAAAGCCCCGCAGCCGGCCAGCGCCAGCATCGCCACCAGTACTATCACCGTCCTGACGGTCATCAGCCCTCCGCGCTTCAAGTCATCAGGGATATGGGCGGTTGACGCCCCGCCCCGGCCGCCGTCAATGGCGCCCCCGGGGCCGCGGCGAAGCCCCGGAGGGGGCAACGCCGCCGCAACTTCGTCATGATCGGACCGCATCATCGCCCTGCCGGGCGATAGATTCATATCGCTCGAAGAGCGATATGGCCGAGGCGGGGATTAATCGTCTCCATCCTTTTTGTTCGGATCGGGGTAGCTCGAATTCGCCCCTTCGACCTCGCGCCACTTGTTCTCCACCTGGTCGGCCGTGTCCCGGCTTCGCTCCAGAATATACCCCGGCTGAGCCCCGATCGATTGGTCCGACAGGCCGTGGAAGGCATCCACGGCATCGCTCAGCCCGTCCTTCGGCTGGGTCGGGGCCGGGCCGGCCTTGATCGGCTTGGGCGATTCAAAGGCGCCGCTGAAAAAGACCACCGCCAGGCCGATGATGAGCAGCAGCAAAAGCCCGATCAGCACCAGCCGGCCCCGGCGGGGCCCCTCGTCGTCATCCCCCGCCGGCGGCGGGCCCTGGCCGGTGCGCAGGTTGGTCTGGCAGCGCGGACAAATTTCAGCCGGCAACGGCACCATGAACGAGCAGGACGGGCAGCGAAGCCGTGGGCCGGCATCCTGCGGCCGCGATTCCTGATCGGTGTGCTCAGTCATGTGTTTCCTCCCAGTCCCGAATGGGGTCTTTACCCTGACGGGCAATCTCGGATTATCGCGATCGCGAACGCTCCGAGGGCGCGAATTCTTCCGGGGCATTGATCTCCCGGCTGATTCTGTGGTACAAATGACCAGGCCCGCCAGGCGTTTCCGCCGCTTCGCCCGCCGGGGCGGCCCAAGCGCGCCGGATCGTCCAAGGCCCGGTCAGATAGGAACCACTACGCATTATAATATAGCCCCCGCCCAAAATAAAGCCCACCATTGGTGGCCATCAGGATTTTCGGCTGAAAAAACCACTGTATATTGTGGGCGCGGCGCTCCAAATCGATCTCGATTCCGCCAGTTCCGCCTGCGCCCCGCAACCCCGCGGTGCCGCATGGAAAAGACGGCGGCCCGCCCGGGCCTTTGAAGAGCTTTCGAAGCGGACCATGTCCCACATTTTGCGGTCGGCCCGGTGCCCGGGGTTTTACCCGGGCAAAAAAGGTGTTTCGTATTTTATTAATTTTATTACGTAAAATACGAAAAGCTTCGAATGCGTTTTTGGTCGGCGTTAGCCCATGAGAGCTATTTAAGCATAATTATGGCTAAATAGCTACTATTTTTTTATAATATAAGTCTATATTGTGGTATTTATTCGGAGGCCCCATGAAGATCAGCGAACTGTTCACCGCCCTACAAGATCTGGCCAGCCGGGCCAGACTGGACCCCGGCCTGGAAGCGGCCATTTTCGTCGATCTCTCCGCGCCCGACCCGGCCCAGTGGCACGGCCTGATCAAAGACGGCCAGTTCACCCTCAGCGAGGGGCAGCCCCCGGCCCCGGATCTGACGCTCACGGCCTCCAGCGACACGGCCATCGGCCTTTTTCAAAGGACCGTCAACCCCATGGCCGCCTTCATGACCGGCAAAATAAAGGTCAAGGGCGACCTGGCCAAGGCCGCTTTACTGAAGCAACTATTGACAAACAAGAAATAGAAATATTGGCGGCCGTACGTGGGCGCGGGCGGATACAGTTGTCAGGTTGAGCATCAGCTTCTCCGGCTTGCGAAGCGGCCGCACGGGGGCGCAGGCGGATAAAACTTCTCCGGCCAGCCGCTGCCCAACCGCATCGCCGGCGACGGCCTTGGTGAACGCGACTTCACGTCGGCGACGCGGTCGGGGCCCACGCGGCCGCCCTCCGAAGTATTATCCGCCCGCGCCCCCTGCCTGGTTAGCTGACGGGATGAAGAAGGACGAAGAAAAAAGCATTCGCGCCCCCGCGCTCAAAGGGCGCAAAGCGCCCGCCCTGCCGACGGCCCCATATGGTTGACCGACAGAGCCAGAAAAAAATAGCCGCAAGCACCCCGCTCTTCAAAGGGCGCTTCAGCGCCCGCCCCCCTATGGACGACCCCGATGGTCCCGGCCGCCCAAACGTTGCGGCCTCAGCCGTCCAGCAAAGCGGGTTCGGGGAGGATGCGCCGGCAGGCGCATCCGGTGGGTCCAGGGCTCAGCCCTGGGGTTAGGCCCAGTTGAGTTTTTGGCGGAGGATGTCGATGAAGTTGCGGCGGGGGTTGACGATGAGGCTGATTTCGGCCTTGTGACAGCGGGTGACGATGCGGTCGCCGGGCTGGAGGGGAATGCTGATCTGGCCGTCGGCGGTGAGATGGATGTCCTGATCGTGGGCGTCGACGACCATTTCCACGGGCAGGGTGGCCGGGAGGATCAGGGGGCGGCTGGTCAGGGTGAAGGGGCAGATGGGGGTGATGATGATGGCCGGGATGGTGGGATAGACCACCGGGCCCCCGGCGGAGAGGTTGTAGGCGGTGGAGCCGGTGGGGGTGGAGATGATGACCCCGTCGGCCCGGAAGGACCAGCGGCCGAAATCCTTGATCTGAACGTTGAGGGTGATGATGCGGGACAGGGCGCCCTTGTTGATGACCACTTCGTTCAAAGCCAGGGTGTCGGCCACCATTTGGCCCCGCCGCTCCACGGTCACTTCCAGGGCCAGCCGCTTTTCCACCCGGAACTGGCCGGCCAGGATATCCTTCAACAAGCCCACGAACTGGCCGGGCTCGGTTTCGGCCAGAAAGCCCAGGTGGCCGAGGTTGACCCCGAAGAGGGGAATGCCGGTGAGGCCCCAGGCCCGGGCGGCGTAAAGCAGGGTGCCGTCGCCGCCGAGGGAGATGACCAGATCGGGGCTGAAATCAGGAGGCGGCGGAACCCGGCGTTCGACGCTGGAGCATTCCAGCCAAATCTCCAGGCCGGCTTCCCGCAGCATTTGGGAAGCCATCCGGGCCAGTTCGGCGGATTGACCGTCATCTTTATATACTATAGCCGCCTGTCGCCACAAAACCACACCCTCCGCCCGGCCCTTCCTTTTCAGCCCGGAAATGATTATCCTCAGACAGAGCCCGGAATACCCGGGCCGATCGAGCCGGATGGCTGAAATTATAGCACAGCCGCCGCCAAATGGGCCACGAATCCGCGCCCTGAATGGGGCAAAGCGCCGCCGTGATTTCGCTATGCGCGTGTCACCGCGGCCGAGGCGGAGGTTCTATCGCCTCCGTCCTTCGGAGAGGGAGCAAATCATGACCACCGCCGATTCCGCCGCCGACCGAATGATGCTCCGGCTGGCGGGCCTTCACTGCGCCGCCTGCGTCAGAAGGGTGGAGACCATCCTGGGCCGCCAGCCGGGGGTCCTGAAAGCCACCGTCAACCTGGCCACCCAGAAAGCGCTGGTGGTCTTTCGGCCGGGGAGCGCCGACCTGGCGGCCTGGGGCCGGGACCTGGACGACGCCGGGTTCGAGCTCCTGGGGCCGGACGACGGCGGGGCCCGCTCCGCCGACCGCCAGCGCCGGGAGGACGAAAACCGGACCCTCCGGAACCGCTTCCTCCTGGCCCTGGCGCTGGGGCTGGTCGGCTGGCCGCTGTCCATGCACGGGCTGACGCCGCTGGACCACCGGACGGCCTCGTTTCTGGCCTGGCTCCTGGCCACCGTGGTGGTGGCCTTCCCGGGCCGGCACTTCTTTGTGCTGGCGGCCAAAGGGCTGCCCCGCCTCAATTTCGAC
The DNA here is from genome assembly GCA_031553735.1 of Candidatus Adiutrix sp. GTDB lineage: Bacteria > Desulfobacterota > Desulfarculia > Adiutricales > Adiutricaceae > Adiutrix. The sequence continues at coordinate 14,415 of JAVBLB010000019.1, read as the reverse complement.
ATGAACACCCTGGTGGCCCTGGGCACGGGCACGGCCTATGTCTATTCCAGCCTGGCCTTCTTCGCCCCCGGCCTCATCGGCCTCACTGGCGGCGAGCACCTGTATTTCGACAGCCTGTTCATGATCATGGCCCTGATCCTGTTGGGGCGCTGGCTGGAAGGCCGGGCCCGGGGGCGGGCCTCGGCGGCCATGGAAAAGCTTTTGTCGCTGGCCCCGGCCCAGGCCCATCTGGTGACGGACCAGGGCGAGCGCGACCTTCCCCTGGAAATGGTTTCGCCGGGCGATCGGCTCCTGGCCCGGCCCGGCGAGACCATCGCCGTGGACGGGCTGATCGTGGAGGGTTCCTCGGCCCTGGACGAATCCCTTTTGACCGGGGAGCCGGTGCCGGTGGACAAAGGCCCGGGCGACCAGATCTTCGGCGGCACCCGCAACGCCGGCGGGCCGCTCATCTTCGAGGCCCGCAGCACCGGGGCCGATTCGGCCCTGGGCCGCATCATCAGCCTGGTGGAGGAAGCCCAGGGCTCCAAACCACCCATCCAGGAACTGGCCGACCGGGTGGCGGCCCGCTTCGTGCCGGCGGTGCTGGCCATCGGGCTGGTCACCCTGGGGGTCTGGCTGTATTTAGGGGCCGGCCCGGCCGAGGCCGTCACCCGGCTGGTGGCCGTTCTGGTGGTGGCCTGCCCCGGCGCCATGGGCCTGGCCACGCCCACGGCGGTGATGGTAGGCTCCGGCCGGGGCGCGGACCTGGGGCTTCTTTTCAAAAACGCCGGGGCTCTGGAGGCCGCCGCCCGGGTCACCCACCTGGCCCTGGACAAGACCGGCACCATCACCCAGGGGAAGCCCGCCCTGACCACGCTGACCCCGTTGAACGGCACTGATGAAAACGAATTGCTGACCCGGGCCGCCCGGCTGGAACGGGCCTCGGAACATCCCCTGGCCCGGGCCGTGGTCGCGGCCGCCGAAGAGCGGCATCTGGAATTGGGACATCTGGCCGACCATTTTGAAATCCTGATCGGCTTCGGGGTTCGGGGGGAGATGGACGGGGCCGCCTATCTCCTGGGCCGGCCGGCCCTGTTCGAAGAAAACGGCTTCCGCTTCAGCCCCGAAGACCGGGAAGCGCTGAACGCCGCCGAAGGGCGGTTGGAGACCACCGCTCTTTTGGGGCGCCTCAACGGGGAGGAGAAAACCATTTTGGGCCTCCTGGGCTGGTCCGACCCGGTCAAGCCGGAATCGAAGGCCGCCGTGGGGCGCCTGAACGATCTGGGAATCAAAACCATCATGCTCACCGGTGATTCCCGGGCCGTGGCCCAAAAACTGGCCGGGGAACTGGGGCTGGATTTTCGGGCCGAACTGAAGCCCGAAGACAAGCTGGCCGCCGTGGAGGCCCTGAAGGGACCGGGGCGGGTCGCGGCCATGGTCGGCGACGGCTTGAACGACGCCCCGGCCCTGGCCGCGGCCGACCTGGGGGTGGCCATGGGGGCCGGGGCCGAAGTGGCCCTGGAATCGGCCGACCTGGCCCTGTTGACCAACAACCTGGAAAAACTGCCCACGGCGGTGGCCCTGGGCCGGGCCACTGTACGCATCATCTGGCAGAACCTTTTCTGGGCTTTTTTCTACAACGTTTTGACCATACCCCTGGCCGCCGGGGTCTTCGCCCACTGGGGCCTGACCCTCAGCCCGGCCCTCTGCGCCGGGGCCATGGCCGTCTCTTCGGTGTCGGTGATCAGCAACTCCCTGCGCCTGAAGAAATTCAAGGGGTAAATAGGGTTCCAGATCGGACTCCGTTCGATCTGGAACCGCAATCAAGCGCGACTCACCCGTTTTCCGGAGGAGTCCCGACGGGCGGCGGACCGTCGGGGTCTTGTCCCCCGGTTTCGGAGCGGGCCAGCAAAAAAATGCTCAGTTCATACAGCACGAGAAGGGCGCTGGCCAGCAGAATCTGGCTGATGACTTCCGGCGGGGTCAAAACAGCCCCCACGATGAAGGCCAGCACAATGGCATAACGGCGATGGCGGCGCAGGAAGGCGGCGTCGAGCACTCCCAGGCGCCCCAGGAACATCAGCCCCAGCGGCAGTTGAAAGCCCAGGGCGAAACCCAGGATGATCCCCATGGCCAGTGAGCAGTAGCGGTCCAGGGCCAGGAGGGGATGCATGGCCGGAGAGGAAAACTTGATGAAAAAATTGAAAGCCAGGGGAAAGGCCAGAAAATAGGCGAAGGCGGCCCCGGCCAGCAAAAGGACCGTGGCCAAAGCGGTCAGGCGGCCGACCTGTTTCTTTTCCCGGGCGTAGAGGGCCGGGGCGACGAAGGCCCAGAGCTGATACATCCAAAAGGGGGCGCTGACCAGGACCCCGGCCCAGAGGCTGGTCTTGACGGTGATGACGAAGCCGTCCTGAAGGCCGGTGTAGATCAGGCCCTGGCCGGGGGGCAGCACGTCCAGAACCGGCTTCATCAAAAAGCCCAGGAGCCCTTCGGCGAAATTCCAGGTCACGATGCAGCCGGCCGTCACGGCCAGAAGGCTTTTGATCAGCCGGCGGCGCAGTTCGGCCAGGTGCCCGATGAGGCTGAGGTCTTCGGAAGCCGCGGCCGGGCCGCTCGGTTTGTCCATGGCGCCGCCTTTGCTGTGTGAAAAGTCGGAAATCGTCGTCTGTCCGATGATACCAGAGAGGCGGCCGCGAGGCAACGGATTCGGAGCGGCGCGGCAATTCTTGTATATTACTCATCTGAAGATGTTTATGGCTCCTGACTGCCGGGAGATGTTTCATGAAAAAGCTCAAGATTTTCAGTCTGGTTCTGATCGGCCTGACTCTGGTTGGCGCGGGGGTTTATGTTTATCGCCTCAAGGCGATGACGATCGACCTCAATCCCCAAGCCTCGTCCGGGGAGCCGGCGACTCTGTGGCGGACCGGAGCGGTGGAACTGGAGGCTCCGGCTGACTGGGCCATGATGGGACATCGCACCGAGTTCGCATCCTTCCACCCTGGACGGGTGCTGGGTTTGAGAATTGAAGAACGGCCTTACCCCACCGGCCTTCCCCCGGAGTCGGTTTTCAATGACCGGGTTTTATCCGAGCCATTTTCTGGTGTAAAATCCCCACGGTACCAGCGGGTTGAGTTGATCAAGCCTAACGGATTCCCCCGTCAGCTCAAGGCCGTGGCCTGGCTGGACAACCTGGGGCGACAGGCCGATTACCATGTATTTATCCTTCATCGTACTCATTATCTGTACTTTTCTTTCACGCTGCGGCCCGAAGATCGTGAACTCAGCCATGAACAAGACTTCCACTCGGCGGTGTTGGCTGAACAATTGGCCGGGCTGGAGGATTTTTACCTGGACGACCTGTCCCGCTGCACCGGCAAGGACATGTTTACTGCCTTCGGCTGTGCCCGGCCGGACCCGAACCGATTCCAGATCAGGCAACAATTGAGTTTAGCCGATGAGACCGGCAAAGCCGCCTTGGCGGTCTGGAGTCGGGAAGCCAGGCTTCCGGGGCCGGGAGACCGCTCGCGGCTGGATGGTTTCGATCCCTATCTCAATGACTATCGAGCCCTGATTTCTCGGCTGATGATGCCCCTGCTGCTGGGCCTTCATCCTCAAACAGTCGAACACGGCCCAGTTGAAATCAATGGCCTGAAAGCGGTTCGCAAGGTGGTGCTGCTGTATAAAATTCTGCCTTGGGGGATGGAAGGAGAAATGCCAGTCGGCCAAGCGTCCCTGATCGCCGATCTCTATCTGCGGTCAGGTCGATCAACCGAAGCGGAGACTTATGACACTTGGCTGTCCAGCGGAATCAGCGGCCCGGTCCCTAAAGCTGGGGCTGAATTCAACCGGGTTATGGGTGCAGCGGAGCAAATCTGGTCCTCGGTTAGAGCGGTTTCAACCGGAACAAATTAAAGTGCCGCGCTCTACAATTTTTCAGGGCTGTCAGCCAATGAAGGACACCGGCTGAACAGGGCGTGAGCCATGGCGGTCGATGGGGCGTGCTATTTATAGCTCCGGCGGCTAAACATATTCCTTATTCCTTCCCGGACGACCAAGGTCTTGTAGTTTGAGGCTTTGACCAAATCACTCCGGATACGTTTAGTCGGCGGGTCAATAACCGCCCCGCCGGCCGATGGCGCCGCCGGTCCGTGACGCAGCCTTCGGCGGCGCACCGCCCCATTCGGGGCAGCGTTTTTCTGATGACACCAGAGAGGTGGCCGTGAGGCAACGGGTTCGGCGCGACGCGCCGCCGCCCGCCGGGTCGGTCCGGAGCCGATTTCGCCATTCAACGTTGGTCTATTAAAGTTTTTTATGCTATATTATAAGGCTGGGATTGATTATGCGTCCAGGCCGGAATCCGGACGGATCCGCGAGGCTTCGCTCAAATATGGCGTAGTTTTTGCTTTATAGTTTGACGCCATTTTTTTGACCGTGTACATGGGCAATATCTCTTCGCCCCGGAGGGGCAATGCGCCGCCGTAACTTCGTCATTGACGGGTCACGGCGGTCGGGACGAGGGCTCGACCGTCTTCGACCTTTCTGGTGAACCGCCATGGATATCGCGACCATTATCGGCATCTTCTCCTGTATCGGGCTGCTGCTCGTCTCCATCACCATGGGCGTGGGCCTGTCGGCCTTCTACGACCTGCCCTCGGTGCTCCTGGTCTGCGGCGGCACGGCCTGCGCCACCATGATCAACTACCCGCTGCGCGACTGCCTCAACTCCGTCTACGTCCTCAAAAACGCCTTCGTCACCCGGCCCATCACCATCGGCGAGATCATCACCGGCTTTACCACTTTTTCGGCCAAGGCCCGCAAAGAGGGGCTCCTGTCGCTGGAACAGAACATCCGGGACATCGAGGACCCCTTCCTGAAAAAAGGGCTGCAACTGACGGTCGACGGCCTGGAGCCCCAGGCCATCACGGAGATACTGGAAACCGAGATTTCCTTTCAGGAGTCCCGGCACCGCCTGGGGGCCGACATATTCCAGACCATGGGCAACTTCGCCCCGGCCTTCGGCATGATCGGCACCCTGATCGGCCTCATCGCCATGCTGCGCCAGCTCGACGACCCCACCAGCATCGGGCCGTCGATGTCCCTGGCCCTGGTGACCACGTTTTACGGCTCCATTTTGTCCAACATGGTGTTCGTGCCCATCGCCGGCAAGCTCCGGGCCCGCTCCCAGGACGAAACCATGGTCAAGGAGCTGATCGTCCAGGGCATCCTGTCGCTGTGCCGGGGCGACAACCCCCGGATCATGGAACAGAAGCTCCACGCCTTTCTGCCGCCATCGGCCCGCATCTCCATTTTCAGGTAACCAGTGGCGACCCGGCGGAGAGACATACCGCAAACCGATTCCGGCGGCCGGGTGATGATGCTGTATACCACCCTGATGCTGATCCTGGTGAGCATTTTCGTGGCCCTTTTGAGCCGGGCCAACTTCGATGAAACCAAGTTCTCCAGCGCCTCATCCTCCATCCGCAGGAGTTTCGGGGCCTTGAACGGCGGGCGGGTGGCCACCGGGGTGGATGAAGGGCTGCCGGACCGGAGCCTGGGCTTCGACGAAAGCGGGCGCCTGGTGCTGCCGGAAATGGAAATGTCCCAGGTGCGGGCCCTGTTGGCCCCGGCCATCATGAACCGCGACGCCCGCATCATCCACACCCAAAGCAAGCGGATCATCTCGCTGTCGGCCGGCCTGGTATTCAAGCGCGACTCCTCGGAAATAAACGAGGACATGGCCCAGACGCTTCTGGCCTTCGCCCGGATCGTGGCCGACAGCCAGGTGACCATCGCCGTGGAGGGGCACACCGACAGCCGCCCCCCCCAAACCGGGGGCGGGGGCGACAACTGGGACGTTTCCGGCCGACGGGCCCTGGCCGTGCTGGAGTTCCTGACCGGCCCCGGGGAACTGGGGGCCGAACGCCTCACCGCCTTCGGCTATGCCGGCACCAAGCCGATCCACTCCAACATGACCCCGGAAGGCCGGGCCCGCAACAACCGGGTGGATCTGGTGCTGGATTTTTCCCGGGTGCGGGCCAGGGAACTGGAAAATATGAGAGAGAAAGCCAGCACCTTTAATTTCAGGGGCTTCGATTTCCTTCTGCGGCCCGGTTCCGGGGAGGCCCCCCAATGACGCCCGAAGGACTCGCTCCGGAAATCGTCCGGCGGACCCGCAAAGCCCCCCCCCCGCCTTCGTCGGCCCCGGGGAGCTGGCTGGTCACCTTTGCCGACATGGTGACGTTGCTTTTGACCTTTCTGGTGCTTTTGATCGGCATCACCACCCTGGACCCGCGCACGACCTACCTCCTGTCGGAAGGGGTCTTGGCCGACGAGCCGGAGTATGTCCGGTCGAGCGACGGGGTGCTCCTCTACTCCGACCAGGGCCTTCTGGCCCCGGTGGTGGAACTGGTCGACAATCTGGATTTTCTGCCCGAAAACGTCATGTTCGACCAGCGGGAGATCAAAAACGCCATCTTTCAGTTGGACCCGGCCAAAGTCTCCGATTTTGAGCAGATCCAGGAGGCCGCCGACGAAGGAGTGACCATTTTCAAGGACAACCGGGGCCTGGTGGTGCAGTGGGACCGCAGCCTCCTGTTCCCGGAAGGCGAAGCCGCCCTGTTCGACGAAAACAAGTTGCTGCTGGAGAAACTGGCCATCTTTCTCAACAACATCGGCCTGCCGATCAGCGTCGAAGGCCATACCGACCCTCTTTCGGCCCTGGAAGGCGGCACCGGCCCGGCGGCTTACGAATTGTCCCTGAGCCGGGCCAAGGCGGTCATGGAATACCTGGTCTCCCTGGGAGTCCAGGAAAAACGGTTCCGCATCGGCGGCCACGGCGGCGCCCGGCCCCGGGCCACCGACCCCGAAGAGAGCTGGGAAAACAGCCGGCTGGAAATCGTCATCTACCAGCCGGCCCGGAGTTCCCTCATCGGCAACTGAACCGGCGCGGCCGCCACCGGGAGGCGTTATGGACGAAGACCTGGAAAAACTAACCCGCGACCAGTTGATGGAGGAAGTCAAGCGTCTGCGCGCCGGCATCCGGCGGCACCGCGACAGTTCCGGCCATGACCTGTGCTGGCATCACCCGGACCTTTGGGGCCTGTTGCCGGAACCGCTGCCCCAAGACATCGCCGTGCCGCCCTGGCCCAAGTTCATGGCCGGCTGCGTGGCCTACCGCAAGTCGCTGGACGAACAGCTGCCCGGGGCGCCGGTCAGCGACGAGGATTATAAAAAAGCCCTGATATGTCCTGTTTTTTTGAAATGATTTTTTAAGCCACTGCGAGGTATGAACATGGCCAAGAAAGAAAAAGGCCCGGCTCCGGCCGAAGAACCCAAGGGCGAGGGCCAGGCCGCCGAAGCCGCCGCGCCCAAGAAGGGCCTGCCGCTGAAACTGATCCTCATCGTCGTCCTGGCCATGGTCGTCGGCGGCGTCGGCGCGTTCGCGGCCATGAAATTCCTGGGCGGCTCGACCCCGCCGCCGGCCGCGGAAAGCGAAGCCGCCGCGCCGCCGCCCGCCCCCGCGGCCGACAGCGGCGGCGGCGAGGCCCCCATCAAGGCCCCGGAACGCAAGGGCGGCGGTGAAACGACCGGCGGCCACGGAGGCGCCGAAGGCGAGGCCGCGGCCCCCGAGGCGGCCGGCCCGCTGAACATCGAATTCAAGCCCTTCATCGTCAATCTCAACGATTCCGGGGGCAAGCGCTTTCTGAAGCTGACCATGAGCGTGGAGGCCGAAGGCCAGGCCCTGGCCGACGAGATCAACGCCAAGATGCCCCAGTTCCGCGACATCATCCTGCTGCTGCTCTCCAGCATGTCCTATGACGACATCTCGACTTTGGACGGCAAGATGAGGCTGCGCCAGCAGATGCTCAACCGCCTCAACACCCAGCTGTCCGCGGGCAAGGTCAAGAACATCTATTTTTCGGAATTCGTGGTCCAGTGACGCTTCCGGCCGGCCGGCCGGCGGCGCCCGGTCCCTTTAGGGACGCGGCGAGGTTTATATGGCCAAAATACTGACCCAGGACGAGGTCGACGCCCTCCTCAAAGGCATGGGCGGCGGCGAAGTGGAAACCGAGACCGACGACGGCGGCGACGGCGAGGGCATCACGCCCTATGACCTCACCAACCAGGACCGCATCATCCGCGGCCGGATGCCCACTCTGGAAATCATCAACGACCGCTTCGCCCGCTTTTTCCGCCAGACCATGTCCACGGCCCTGCGGAAGGTCATCGACATCTCGGCCTTCTCCATCGACATGATCAAGTTCGGCGAATTCATGCGGGCCCTGCCGGTGCCCACCAGTCTCCACATTTTCAAGGCCGACCCCCTGCGCGGGCACGCCATCATGGTCATCGAGACCAAGCTGGTCTTCAACCTGGTCGACAGTTTCTTCGGCGGCAGCGGGCGCGGCTACATCAAGGTCGAGGGCCGCGACTTCACCCCCATCGAATCGCGCCTGGTCACCAAGATCATCAAAATGGCCCTGGACGACCTGGAAAAAGCCTGGAACCCGGTCCACCCCCTGACCCTGAGCTACGTGCGCGGCGAGACCAACCCGCAGTTCGCCTCGGTGGTGGCCCCCACCGAAGTGGTGATCGTCATCAAATTCGAGGTGGAGCTGGAGCAGACGGTGGGGACGCTGATCATCTGCCTGCCCTATTCCACCATCGAACCCATCCGCTCCAAGCTGTACGCCGGTTTTCAGAGCGACCAGCTGGAAGTGGACACCGCCTGGATCAACCGCTTCATCGAGCGGGTCCGCGAGGCCGAGGTCAACATGGTGGTGGAACTGGGCCGGGCCATGATCACGGGCGAAGACGTCATGAACCTGGCGGTCGGCGACGTCATCATGCTCAAGCACGACGTGCGCGAGCCGCTGGAAGTGAAGGTGGAGGGAGTCCCGAAATTCAAGGTGTTTGCCGGTTCCGCGCGGGGCCAGAAGGCAGTGCGGGTGGTGGGCGACATCGCACCCAAAATCTGGGAAGAATGAGGCCGGCGGCGGGACCGCCGTCCCGACGGCCTTCGACTTGATCATTTAAGCCCCGCCCGGGGCCCCGGAAGGAAGAGAAAATGGCTGACACACCGCCCATTTCCCAAAACGATCTCGATAAACTCATGAGCGACGACGACGGCCTGGAGCAGGACTGGGGCGACCCCGGCCCGGCCATGGCCGACCCCGGCGGCGACCCCGGGGCCGGGCTTTTCGGCCCGCCGCCCAGCGCCGCCGTCGGCGACGGAACCACCCGGCCCCTGGACTTCATCCTGGACATTCCGCTGGAAATATCCGTGGAACTGGGCCGGGCCCGGATGGTCATCAACGACCTTTTGCAATTGGGCCAGGGCTCGGTCATCGAACTGAGCAAACTGGCCGGCGAGCCGCTGGAGATCTTCGTCAACGGCAAGCTCGTGGCCCGGGGCGAAGTGGTGGTGGTCAACGAAAAATTCGGCGTCCGGGTCACCGACATCGTCAGCCCCATGGAACGAGTCAAGAGCCTGAGCTGACGGGGAGAGAGTATGAAACAAGCGGCGGCCGGGCTGTTGCTCGGGGTTTTGATTCTGTTCGCGTCCTCGATCGCCGGGGCCGTAGAGGAGACGGCCGGAACCACGCCGGCCGCCCCGGCCGAAACCGTCCAATCCGCCGACCTGCCGGCCGCTCCGGCTCCGGCCGCGAGCGAGTCGGCCACGAACGCGCCCTCCCCTTTTGTTTCGGCGGGGATGACCTCCCACGGGCTGGACATGCTGTGGGCCCTGGGCGCTTTCATCCTGGTCATGGCGCTGTTGTTCCTGGCCTTGAAGGGCCTTGGCCGGCTAAGCCGCTTCCGGGGGCTCAAGGGCGGCCGGTCGGCCTTTGAGCTGCGCGGCATCCAGGCCCTGGACAACCACAAATACCTGGCGGCCGTGGCCGTGGAGGGCCGGCTGATCGTCGTCGGGGTCACCCCGGACCGCATCACCCCCGTGGCCCACTGGTTCCTGGACGAGGACGGCCGGGAGGACCTGGATTTCCAGGCCGCCGCCACCCTGCCCCCCGATCCGGGGCCGGGCCTGGAAGTCAAGCTGCCGGAAGAGGAGGATCATCCCCTGGACATCAGCATCGCCGACTGGCACCGGGACGGCCGCAAATGAAAACCGCGATTCGCCTCTTGACCATAGCGGCCGTGGCCGCCTGGCTGCTCCTGGCCCTGGCCGGCCCGGCCCCGGCCCAGGAAGCGGGCGGGGTGCCCATTCCCACCATCAACATCACCATGGACCAGACCGACGACCCTGAGCGCATCTCCACGGTGGTCAGCATTCTCTTTCTCATGACCGTGCTGACCCTGGCGCCCTCGATCCTGATCCTGATGACTTCTTTCGTCCGCATCGTGGTGGTCTTCTCTTTCCTCAAGCAGGGCATGGGCACCCAGAACTCGCCCCCCAACCAGGTCATCATCGGCCTGGCCCTGTTCCTGACCTTTTACGTGATGCTGCCCGTGTTCAAGGAAATCGAGGCCAAGGCCTTCAAGCCGTTCATGGCCAATGAGATCACCCAGACCGTGGCCTTGGAGCGCACCCTGACGCCCATCCGGGAATTCATGTTTCTCCAGACCCGGGAGAAGGACCTGGCCCTCTTCATGCAACTGGCCGGCGAGCACCGGCCCCTGAACAAGGCCGAGGTGCCCACCATGTCCCTCATCCCGGCCTTCGTCATTTCGGAACTGAAAACGGCCTTCACCATCGGCTTTCTGCTGTACATACCCTTCGTGGTCATCGACATGGTGGTGGCCTCGGTGCTGTTGTCCATGGGCATGATGATGCTGCCGCCGGTGATGGTCTCGCTGCCCTTCAAGCTGATGCTCTTCGTCCTGGTGGACGGCTGGAACCTCATCGTCGGCTCCCTGGTCCGAAGTTTCGGCGACGTGGCCCGGGCGGTGGCCGGGGCCGGGTAAAGGTGAGGACGCGATGGCATCTGTTCTCGGACGGCTACTTTCAGCCAGACCGCTGTTCGGCGGCGCATTGCCCCATTTGGGGCAAGGAGGGCCGTATTCATGACTCCTGAATTCATTATCGACTTCGGCCGCCAGGCCATGGAGATGGTGCTGCTTTTGGCCCTGCCCATGCTGGGGGTCGGCCTGGTGGTGGGCCTGGCGGTGAGCATCTTCCAGGCCACCACCTCCATCCAGGAAATGACCCTGCAGTTCATCCCCAAGATCATCTGCATCTCCCTGACCCTGGTGCTGGTGGGCCCCTGGATGCTCGACGAGCTGCGGGACTTCACCATCCGGATTTTAACCGAGTTTCCCGAGTGGGTCCGGGTCGGGGCCGGGGTGGCCAACCCGGGCCTGAACAACCTCGGGCCGTGAGCGTAAAGCGGCTATGGGCGCCCCGATCATCAACGCGGCCGAATTCGCGGCCTTCGTGCTGGTGCTCCTGCGCACCAGCATGTTGATGGTCATGGCCCCCATTCTGGGCGGCACCAACATTCCGGCCCCGGTCAAGGCCGCCCTGAGCCTGATGCTGGCCTTCGTCATCGCCCCCCGGGTGGCCTACACGGCCGACATGATGCCCATGACCTGGTTTGGCTTCGTCTTCCTGGGCCTGGGCGAGCTGTTGATCGGCTTCGCCCTGACCTTCATGGTCAGGCTGGTGCTGGAGGCGGCCCACGTGGCCGGCGAATACATCAGCTTCCAGATGGGCCTGTCCATGGTCAGCACCATGGACCCCCAGAGCGGGGGAAACGTGCCGATGATGGCCCACCTGACGTACCTCCTGATGACCCTCGTCTTCCTGTACGCCAACGGGCATCTTCTGGTCATCAAGGCCCTGGTCCAGAGCTTCCAGGTGGCTCCGCCGGGCTTACTCAGCACCTGGCGGCCGGAACTGTTCACCGAGGTCATCAAGGCCATGGCCGCCCTGTATGTGCTGGCCGTGCAGATCGCCGCCCCGGTCATCGCCGTCCTGTTCTGCATCAAGGTGGCCTTCGGCATCACGGCCAAGACCGTGCCCCAGATGAACATCCTGTTCGTGGGCATCCCGGTCTACATCATCGTGGGCTTTCTGGTCATGGGCTTCGGCATGCCCTGGTGGCCCCAGATGCTGGGGCGGGCCCTGATCAGGGCCGATTTGGCCCTGGGGCGGATCCTGGCCATTCTGGCGCCGGCGGCGCAGTAGCCGGCCCCGATCCCGCCGGTCTTCGGCGCGGGTCACGGTTCTTCAAAAGAGGGACCGATCATCGCCCCGGAGGGGCCAAGCGCCGCCGCAACCACGTCGTGGACGGGTTGTATCGGCCGGGGCGGAGGTTTTCCCGCCTCCATCTTTGGGAGAAAGGAGGTCGACGGCCATGGCTGACGGAGAAGGCGGCGAAAAAACAGAACAACCCACCGGGCACAAACTGGGTCAGGCCCGCAACAAGGGCCAGATGCCCAAGAGCCAGGAAGTGACCTCGGTCCTGGTCCTCCTGGTGGCCGGCTCGGCGCTGCTGCTCCTGGCCCCCCGGGGCTGGGACCGGATGGTGGGTCTGTTCCGCCACTTCGTCTGGCGCCTCAGCGAGACGGACCCGACCACCCCGGACCTCTGGCCCTGGCTGTATGCGGCCATGCGGGAAGTGTTCATCCTGGTCCTGCCCGTCGCCCTGGTCATCATGGTGGCCGGGGTGGCGGTCAATCTTTTCCAGACCGGCGGGCTGGTCGTCAACTCCGACGCGGTCAGCCCCAAGTTCAACAAGCTCAATTTCATCACCGGGATGGGCAAGTTCTTCAAGCTCCGCAGCCTGGTGGACGCGGTCAAGAGCACCCTGAAGATCGCCCTCATCATCTACATGTCCTACCTGGTGATCTCCGCCCACGCCGGGGAGTTCGCGGTCATGGGCGAGATGGAGCCGGCGGAGATCGCCCTTCTGACGCTCAAGATCACCATCGAGTTGTTCTACAAGGTCCTGTTGACGCTGCTGATCCTGGCCTTCTTCGACTTCGCCTACCAGAAATGGCAGTTCCTGCGCGACATGCGCATGACCAAGCAGGAGGTCAAGGACGAATTCAAGCAGATGGAGGGCGATCCCAAGATCAAGGCCCGCATCCGCCAGATCCAGATGGAGACCTCCAAGAAACGGATGCTGGGGAGCGTCCCCCAGGCCGACGTGGTGGTGACCAACCCCACCCACTTCGCCATCGCCCTGGTCTACAACTCGTCCCTGGCCCAGGCCCCTCTGGTCCTGGCCAAGGGGCAGGATTTTTTGGCCCAGCGGATCAAGGACATCGCCAAGGAGGCCAAGGTGCCCATCGTGGAAAACAAGCCCCTGGCCCAGGCCCTGTATCCGGCCGTCGAGGTGGGGCAGGTCATTCCCCTGGAATTTTACAAGGCCGTGGCCGAAGTTCTGAGTTATGTATATCGATTAAAAGGCAAGGTGCCCGGTGGCCGCAGAAGATAGCCTGTTCAGTAAAATCAAGGCCAAGCTGAAGTCTTCGGGCGGCGAGGCGGCCATGGGCGCGGGGGTGATCGCCATCCTGGCGGTGCTGATCTTTCCCATGCCCACCACCGTGCTGGACCTGTGCCTGACCTTCAACATCACCCTGTCGATCATCGTTCTGCTGACCGCGCTGTATACCTTGAAACCGCTGGATTTTTCCATCTTCCCCTCGCTGTTGCTAGTCCTGACCCTGTTCCGGCTGGCCCTGAACGTGGCCACCACCCGGGTGATCCTCCTGCGGGGCTACGAGGGGCCGGACGCGGCCGGCGACGTCATCCAGGCCTTCGGCTTCTTCGTGGTTCAGGGCGACTACCTGGTGGGCATCATCATCTTCGTCATCCTGGTGCTCATCAACTTCATGGTCATCACCAAGGGTTCCGGCCGCATCGCCGAAGTGGCCGCCCGCTTCACCCTCGACGCCATGCCCGGGAAACAGATGGCCATCGACGCCGACCTGGCCGCCGGCCTCATCCGGGAAGAAGAGGCCAAGGCCCGCCGCAACACCGTGGCCCGGGAGGCCGACTTTTACGGAGCCATGGACGGCGCCTCCAAGTTCGTGCGCGGCGACGCCATCGCCAGCATCATCACCACGGTCATCAACCTGGTGGGCGGCCTGATCATCGGCATCGTCCGCCACGGCATGGACGCGGCCACCGCCGCGCAGACCTACACCATCCTGACCATCGGCGACGGCCTGGTGGGCCAGATTCCGGCCCTTTTGGTCTCCACCTCCGCCGGCATCATCGTCAGCCGGGCCGGGGCCGAGGAGACCATGAGCCGGGATTACGCCCGCCAGTTCACCCTGAGGCCCGAAGCCCTGGCCCTGGCCGGGGGGGTGGTTTTCATCTTCGGCTTGCTCCCGGGCCTGCCGACCCTGGCTTTCTGCACCACGGGCCTTCTGAGCTGTTCCGGGGCCTATGCCCACATCCGCCGCCGCAAAATGGCCGAAGCCCTGGCCGCCGTCGGGCCGCGCAAAAGCGGCGTGGCTCCCGGCGCCCCG
>JAVBLB010000149.1:0-30836 GCA_031553735.1 Candidatus Adiutrix sp. | reverse complement strand
ATAATACGTGGCGGGGCGTCCTGGGTGGTGCGGGGACGCCCGGCGAAGACATCCCCCGCCCCCGTTCCGGCGTTCGCGCGGCCCGTCACTTGAAACGGCCGGAGCCATCAGGCGATCTGGGGATGTCGGGCTTCTTCCTGGTCATAGTAGCTGTTCAAAAGGCTGGTCAACCCGGCCAGGCCGTGGCCGGGTTCGATGGTTTTGAGGTTGAGTTTCAGCCAGAGGTCGAATTCCTCTTTTTCCAGTTGGGGACGGCTGGGGGTGTTCCAGGGCTGGATGAACCGCTGACGGTGGCTGGTATAGCCGGTCCGGCGTTCCTTTTCCAGTTCGGCCAGACGTTTTTTGATCTCCGGGAACTGGCGGCTGAGTTCCTCTTTGAGCTGTTCCTTCAGCAGCCTGGCGTCGGGCAGTTGGCGGGCGCATTCCATGTCCAGAAGCTTATAGGCCAGCTCCCAGTCCTTGGCCACCCCCAGGCCCAGGACATACATCCGGGCCAGGCTGTAAGCGGCCTGGCCGTCGTTGTGCCGGGCCGCGTCGGTGAGCCAATATCGGGCTTTTTCATAATCCGGCGCGGTGAGGCGGCCTTCGAGGTAGCAGCCCCCCAGCACCCGCTGGGCGGGCACATAGCCGGCCTCGGCCGATTTTTGAAAATAATACAAGGCCAACAGCGGATCGGCCACCCCGGAACTGGGCAGATAAAAACGTTTGCCCAGCTCGAACAGCATTTCCGGTGTTTCGGGGGACTTTTCCGCCATGGACCTGCAACCTCTTCACGCCCCGGGGGGGCCGGCCTGAATACATCGCTGGTATTATAGTATGAAATAAACCAAATGAAAAGGCGGCATTCCCCAATTCATCCCCCGGGAGGATCTTTTTTCGGGCGCAAAAAGTCCGTTGCCTGTGATCCGGGTGACCAATATAATTTTCATCCCGGGCCTGTATCCTGAAAGCCGGGCTTGGAGAAGCCGACATGTCCGACCCATCCGCCGCCGAACGCTCCCAATCCCCGACCGACCGACCGCCGGCCGTCGTCCTGGCCGCCTTCGGCACCACCGACGAAGTGGCCCTGGAAGCCATTATCCACATCAGGGATCGGGTCCGGGCCGCTTTTCCCGACCACGAAATCCATTTGGCCTTCACTTCCCGCATCGTTCGCCGGGTCTGGCTCCGCCGGGCCGCTTCGGCCGAATACCGCCGCGCGCACCCCGAAGTGCCCGCGGACATTTACCATCCGTTCAGCCCGTTGAGCGTTCTGGCCGCGCTTCAGGAAGACGGCCCCCGCAGGGTTCTGGTGCAGTCGTTGCATGTCGCCGACGGCGCGGAGTACCGCGACTTGAAGGCCGTGGTCCGGCAGCTGGCCGGCATCCGGGCCCTCCATTCGTCCGGCCGGCCCTTTCCCGCCCTGGCTCTGGGCCCGCCGGCCCTGGGCGACGGTGGGGAGGCGCAGCTGACGCGGGCGGCCGAGGCCCTGGGGCCGCTGGCCGCCGAGGCCCGGGCCCGGGGGGCGGCCCGGGTGCTGATGGGCCACGGTCACGAACGGCTGCAACAAACAGTCTTCGGCCGGCTGAAAAAAAAACTGCGGCAACGGTACAGCCCGGAGATATACCTCGGCCTGGTGGAAGGCCGTCCCGGCCTGGACGATATCCTGGGCGAAATGGCCCGATCGGGGAAAGAACGGAAAACAGCGGGCGGGGCCATGCCGGGAGCGGTTCTCCTGGCTCCGCTGATGGTGGTGGCCGGAGAACACGCCCGCCGCGACCTGGCCGGAGAGACGCCGGACAGTTGGGCCTCGGTCTTCGCCGCCCGGGGCTGGGAAGTGCGGGTGCATCTGAAAGGCCTGGGCCTGGACGACGCCTGGGCCGACCTGTATGTCGATCATTTGCGCGCCCTGGAGGCCGATTGACCCCGACCCGCTGAATATGTTAATATAACTGGGGTTCCGAGGCCGGAAGCTTTTGAGATTCGAATTTTCATTTCGGCCCCCCTCGACACCACGAACCAGCAAGGTGAAAGAATGAAAGCCAAACAGGAATTTAAAGTCGTTCCCCGTTTCCCGGAAAAGCTCCGGCCCCTCAAACGCATGGCCTACAACATCATCTTCAGCTGGCAGAGCGGCATCCGGGACCTGTTCCAGCGCATCGACCCCCAGTTGTGGTCCGATTCGGGGCACAATCCGGTGGCCTTCATGGGCCAGGTCAGCCAGGAACGGCTGGAAAGCCTGGTGGAGGACGTGGGCTTCATGTCCCAGATGGAGGAAGTGGCCAACCGCTTCGATAAATACATGGAGGCGGCCCCCACGACCCCCCTGGCCGAGAACTGCGTGGCCTATTTCTCGGCCGAATTCGGCCTGACCACCTGCGTGCCGATCTACTCCGGCGGCCTGGGCATGCTGGCGGGCGACCATCTGAAGTCGGCCTCGGACCTGCGCATTCCCCTGGTGGGCATGGGGCTTCTGTATCAGGAAGGCTATTTCTGCCAGTATCTCAACAACGACGGCTGGCAGATGGAGCGCTACCCGGCCAACGATTTCGACAACATGCCCATCACCCGGGTCACCGACGCCGAGGGCCGGCAGATCAAGGTCCAGGTCAGCTTCAAGGGCCAGCCTGTGTCCGTGGCCGTCTGGTGCGTCCAGGTGGGCCGCATTCCCCTGTACCTTCTGGATACCGATCTCAACGAGAACCCGCCGGACATCCGCGGCACCACCGCCCAGCTCTACGGCGGCGACAAGGAGACCCGCATCCGTCAGGAGATCGTCCTGGGCATCGGCGGGGTCCGGGCCCTCCGGGCCATGGGCCTCTCCCCCACGGTCATCCACATGAACGAGGGCCACAGTGCCTTTTCGGCCTTGGAGCGCATCAACCTTCTGCGCCAGGATTACAACCTGTCCTTCGACGCCGCCCGGGAGGTGGTCCAGGCTTCGACCATCTTCACCACCCACACCCCGGTGCCGGCCGGCAACGACACCTTCGACCCCGAACTGGCCCGGGCCTATTTCGAGGAATACGCCAAGGAACTGGGGCTCAACTGGCGGGTGCTCCTGGCCCACGGCCGCATCAACCCCCGCGACGAAGGCGAGGCCTTCGGGGTCACCCCCCTGTCGTTGAGGCTGTCGGCCCACGCCAACGGGGTCAGCCGGCTTCACGGCCACGTCAGCCGCCAGATGTGGCAGAACATCTGGCCCAAAAACCCGGCCGAGGACACCCCCATCGACTACGTCACCAACGGCGTCCACGTCTCCTCCTGGGCCTCGCGGGAAATCGCCCGCCTCTACGACCGTTATTTAGGCGCCGACTGGAACGAGGACCGCGATCCGGCCCTGATCTGGAAGCAGGTCCGCCAGATTCCCCTGTCGGAACTGTGGCGGGCCCATGAGAACTGCCGGGCCCGCCTGGTGGCCTACACCCGCCGGGCCCTGTTCCGCCAGCTCAAGAATCAGGGCGCCGACACCGGCACCCTGCGCCAGAGCATGGAGGTCCTCTCCCCCGACCACCTGACCATCGGCTTCGCCCGCCGTTTCGCCACCTATAAGCGGGCCACCCTCCTGTTCCGCGATCCGGACCGGCTGGACAAGATCATCAACAATCCCGACCGCCCGGTGCAGATCATCATCGCCGGCAAGGCCCACCCCCAGGACAACGAGGGCAAGGCCTTCATCAAGCAGATCATCCACCTGGCCCGGGCCCCCCGTTTCCAGAACAAGATCGTGTTCCTGGAAAACTACAACATGCGCATGGCCAGCCTTCTGGTCTCCGGCTGCGACGTCTGGCTCAACAACCCCCGCCGCCCGCTGGAGGCCTGCGGCACCAGCGGCATGAAGGCCCTGGCCAACGGGGTGCTGAACCTGTCGGTGCTCGACGGCTGGTGGGACGAGGGCTATGCCCCGGAATACGGCTGGGCCATCGGCCATGGCGAAATGGACCCCAACCTCGAACTACAGGACGAAACCGAGAGCCAGGCCCTCTACAACCTCCTGGAAAAGCAGGTCGCCCCCCTCTTCTACCAGCGCACTTCCGACGACCTGCCCCAGGTCTGGTGCGAAATGATGCGCAACAGCATCCGCGACCTGGTGCCCCGCTTCAGCTCCCACCGCATGGTCATCGACTATTACGAACGGTTTTACAAACCCTCCTCCGAGCGTTTCAAGGCCCTGACCCGCGACAACTTCAAGGCGGCCACCGACCAGGCCGCCTGGCGGCAGAAGCTGATGACCAGCTGGAACGAATTGGCCATCACCGGCGTCTCCTCCAACTCCGACCAGGGCCGGGTAAGGGTGGGCGACCCGATCGAATTCACCGCCCAGGTCCAGATGGGTTCCCTGTCTCCGGAGGACGTGACCGTGGAGGCCTATTACGGCCACCTGGATCACATGGGGGAATTCATCGACCGGGCCACCCTGCCCCTGGCCCCGGACCAGAACCTGGGCAACGGCGTCTGGCAATATAAAAACGCCCTGACCTGCCGGACCACCGGCAAGTTCGGCTACACCGTGCGGGTCACCCCCAGCCAGGAACGCCTGGCCAATCCTTTCGTGCTGGGGCTTATTTCCTGGGCCTAAAGGCCGGCTTCTTCCAAGGCCGGGGGCGAAGACCCAAAGCGCCTCCGGCCTTAATTCCCGTGCCCTATCACGGCCTGATGTTCCCCGGCGCCGTTTTTGCGACCCGGCCCCCGTTTGAAAGGAGCGCCTTTTTCGCCCATGAGCGCCGAGCCCGCCAAAGCCGCCAGCCGCCCCGTGGAGATCGACCGCCTTCTGCGGCTCCAAAGCCGCCTGGATATCATACTCGATCTTGATGAACGCACCGGCCGGGCCGACGTGCGGAATTCCATAGTCCTGGATTTGACCCGGACGGAAGTCGTGGCCGCCCAGACCGATCCGCCGATCCTGAAGTCCGCCGTCGGGCGCGAAGTGATGGCCACCGTGATCCACCGCGATTTCCGAACCTCCGAAACCACCCGCTGGGGATGGAACTGCCGCATTCTGGGTCTGGACAACGACTACCGCCTGAGCCGGCAGAATTCAGAGGCCATTTCCACGGCCGCGGTCATCCTCAGCGCGCCCGCCAAAAACGAACTTCACAAGACCAACATCCGCCAGGCCTACCGTCTGGAACCCGGCGGCCTGGGCCAAATGGTCGAAGTGGCCGTCAGCCCGGCTTCCGCCCCGGTCCGGCTGGTCAATTTTTCCGCCGGCGGCATGATGCTGATCACGCCGGCCCCCCCGGCCTTCACCGTGGGCCAGACCCTGGCTTTCAAGCTGGCCTTCCCCGAGGCCGACGACCTGGACGCCACCACCCTGACCGGCCGGGCCCTGGTGGTGCGGCTGGAGCATCAGGCCGGCGACAAAATCGCCAAAGTGGGGCTGAAATTCCTGGATCTGAACCCCGATACCTCCCGTGGCCTCCAAAAGGTCATGCATTACTTCATGCTGGAGGAGCAGCGCCGGCGCAACCGGGATTTGTAACCGCCTTTCAACCGGCCGGGGAGCTTTTTGATTATCGTTCCCCGGCTCTTTTTTCGCCTTCCGCCCGACCCCGCCCGCCATCATTCCGAATCTTTTCTTGAACTCGACTAGCGCTTCCATTTCTCGCTTTGCACGCATAAACCGATTCATGATATATTATTTTAGATATGTCGTCGTCACCGGTGGAACCGGTGACCCGCGCCGCCATGGAATAGCCCGAAGCCGGAATCGGGAACCGGCAGTGTGTGAGGTGGACCATGTCCCCCGATAAAACATCGGCCCCACGGGGCCCCCGGCTGGGATTGCAGGGTTATCTGGGCACCACGTTCTTCGTTTTGTCGCTGGCCATCGGCGCGGCCCTGGTCGGCATCGGATATTACACGGTGACCCACACGGTCGAAACCGCCGTCGAAGCCCAGGTCGATGCCATCGCCCGCGACATCAAACGAGATATCGCCGACACCCGCATGCCGGCCCGAAGCCTCTTGGCCGGCCTCTCCCAGGGGCCGGTTGCGCAGGTTCGCTCCGACAGGGACCTGGTCCCGCTGCTGCCGCTGCTGCAGGCGCTTCTGCGGGCCTATGACATGGTCGATGAAATTCTCATCGGTCTTGACAACGGCGATTCCCTCATGGTCAAGCTCGTGAGAGACGAGGAAGATCTCCGCTTCTTCGATGCCCCTTCAGGCAGCGCCTTGATCGTTCGGCAAACTCACGCCGAAAGGCTCCCGCCCCGCCAGCGCGAATATTTCTATTACGACGGGCAACTGCGGCCGCTGGGCCGGTGGCTGGATGATGAGAGCCGGCGTTTTGTGCTATTTGATCGGCCCTGGTTTCAGGCGGCCATGAAGGCGTCCGGTCCGGTCGAGGTCGGGCCGATGGTTTCGTTCAATCGACATAGGGCGGGGTTGGTCATCGCCCAGAAAAGCCGCAACGGCCAGGCCGTGATCGGGCTGGCCATTGACATGGGCCAGCTTTCCGCCCGCTTGGCCGGCAAACTGCCCACTCCCGGATCGCTCCTGGCCCTGTTCCGGCCGGACGGTACCCCGATAGCCCTGGACAGGGGTTTGATGTTTCAAGATAACAGCGGCTGGCGATTGCGCGATCTGGAGGATTTTTCCCCGATCATCCGCCTGGGGCTGGAAAAATACCAGCAGGGCCTGCGCACCAGCTCGCTGCGGATTGAAAAGGGAGATGCGAGCACCGGCCTTTCGGTCATGGAAAACGGGCGGGACTGGCTTATGGTTCTGGAGGAATTGGAGACTTCGGACCAACCGGACGATTTTCTGGTGATGGCCATCCCCCGCGACGAAATGTACGCCGGGGCCAACCGGTTCCTGCGTGATGCCCTGTTGGGCATGGGCGGGCTGCTGTTGCTGACCGTGCCGATCGTCTGGCTGGTGGCCCGGCGGGTTACCACCCCCCTGCGGTTCATGACCGAACGGACGCGGGCCACGCGTCAAAGCGCCCGCGGTCGATTGGCCCCCCGGTGGTCGCTCTTGGCCGAAGTCGACGACTTGATGCGGAACGTGGAATCCATGCGGGAAAATCAGCATAAGATTCTCTCCATCATCGGCATGATCGGCGGCGACCGCGATTTCCAGAGTCTGTTGGGGCGGGTGCTCAAGGAAATCATGACCGTGACCGAGTCTGAAGGCGGCCTTTTGATGATGCTGGACGAGCAGAGGAAGGTTTTTGAAAGCGGACTGTGCGGTTGGGACGATGACCCGCCCCGGCCCTTCAGCCCGCCCGGGGACATCCCCCGCGAAGCCTACGCCATATACCGCGCTCTGGATGAATATCGCTACATTGTCGACCGGATCACGCGTGACGACCCCCGCGCTCCGCTGGCGGTGGCGGCTCCCGGCCTGGCCGACCCTGCCGTGCCCTGGGTTGATATGATCGGCCTGATTCTGCGCGACCGGATGGGCGAGCCGCTGGGGGGGATCTGCCTATACCGGCGGGGTCGGACGGACAAAGACGGCTTCGATCCCGACGAGATAGACTTCATCGAAACCATCGCGGCGGCCGCCGCCATCGTCCTGGAAACCCAGGCCCTGGTGAAAAGCCAGTTCGACCTGCGGGACGCGCTCATTCACATCCTGGCCGGGGCCATCGACACCAAATCCCCCTATACCGGCGGCCACTGCGCCCGGGTGCCGGTCATTTTCCAGATGCTCCTGGAAGCGGCCCACGAAACCAAGGACGGCCCACTCAGGGATTTTCGCCTGGATACGGCCAGCCGGGAGGAGGCCCGGCTGGCCGCCTGGCTCCATGACTGCGGCAAGGTCACCACCCCCGAATACGTGATGGACAAGGCCACCAAGCTGGAAACGCTCTATGACCGCATCCACGAAATCCGCACCCGCTTCGAAGTGCTCAAGCGCGATGCCGAGATAGCCGGCCTCCGGGCCATGCTGGACGGCGCCGACCCTCAGGAGGAACAGCGGAAGCTTATAGCGGCCCTCAAAGAACTGGACGACGATTTCGCCTTCGTCGCCGCCTGCAATATCGGCGGCGAGCACATGGAGGATCGGGATCTGGAGCGCCTGGCGGCCATCGGCCGGCGCGCCTGGGTGCGCACCCTGGACAAGCGGCTGGGGGTTTCGCGCGGCGAACTGACCCGCCTGGAACAGGCCGGGGCGCCGGAAGCGCCGACGCGGGAAACCCTCCTGGCGGATCGGCCCGAACACATCATCCCCCGGGGCGAAAAGGATCGCCTGCCGGCCGACAACCCCTGGGGCTTCAAGCTGGATGTCCCCGAAGCCCTGTATAACCGGGGGGAACTGTACAATCTCAGCGTGCGCCGGGGCACTCTGACCGAGGAAGAGCGCTACAAAATCAACGACCACATCACCAGGACCATCATGATGCTGGAGGGATTGCCGCTGCCGAAGCACCTGCGCCGGGTGCCGGAGATCGCCGGGGCCCACCACGAAACCATGGACGGCCGGGGATACCCGCGAAGAATCACGCGCGAGGAGATGAGCTGGGAGGCGCGCATGATGGCCATCGCCGACATCTTCGAAGCTCTGACCGCCGGGGACCGGCCCTACAAAACCAGCAAAACCCTCAGCGAGGCCCTGAAGATCATGGAGCTTTTCAAAGAGCGGCACCACATCGACCCGCACCTCTACGATCTCTTCCTGGCGGCTGAAATCCCCCGGCGCTACGCGGCGAAACACCTCAAGCCGGAGCAGAACGACCTGTGAGGCGCCCGGGAGCGGTGCGTCAAAGAAAGCAAAAAACGTCCCGACGGGAAGTCGGCGATAATGCTTGCGGTCGACTCCAAGGCGGGTTGGAATGATCGGGCAGCCAATCCATCGTGTGTTCAACGGCCGGTCGTCCGGCGCGCCCGAAGCCATCGCCGGCCCGGGCGGCCGGGCCGGCGCCCTTTCCGGAGTGAGCATGAAAAACGAACTGCGGGCCCGATCCACGCCAAGGCCGGCCGCTTCCGCGCCGACCTCTGGTTTCGCCTCAATGTGCTGCCCATCGTCATCCCTCCCCTGCGCGAACGTCGACCGGACATTCGCCCCCTGGTGGAGAGCTTCCTTCAGGCCTTGAACCATAAATACAAAAAACCGTGGGCATCGAGGATGCGGCCCTGGACATGCTCCACCAATACCGCTATCCCGGCAATGTGCGGGAACTTCAGAACCTCATCGAGTATCTCTTCGTCACCGCCCTCGACGGCTGGATCGTGGTTTCGTCTCTGCCGCCCAAGATCATCGGCGATTCCTTTTCCGAAATGATGGTGGCCGGCTCCGGCGGCTCGGATTTGGCGCACCTGGTCGGCGCATACGAAAAAACCATCAGCCCGATCGCATTGCGATATACGGGAATTCGCCTTAAGAAACGGCTGGTATGACGATTCCGGCCCATTTATTTTCTGAAGTGTTCGGGGCTTCAGGGAAGGCCATCTGCGCCTACGGCAATGAAAACGATCCCATCAACAGCCTGCGGCGTTGGCCCGCCCAGAGACTGGTCAGCGGGGGGAATTGTAATCAGGATCCAGAACGCTGACCAGATGTTTCCTTAGCCTGGTCCCCAGTAAAGGGAGGCCAGGCCGGAGGTTGCCGGAGTTGCGTTTGTATCCTTGCCGGCCATGATCTTCAGATACTCCCGAGCTATTTCGATTATTTTCTGATCCACGATGCTCACACCGGTGGGAAGGCGGCTTGACAAAGACGGACGGGGCGGCGGCGGAAAGGGACTGGGGAGGCCTTTGGGGACGGACAGCCGATGGCAGCTTGGGAGCCGACTTGAAGAACGACTGACATACGCAATGACCCGCTAATGTATCCCGGAATTGTATCCGTATCATTAGCGGGTCACTTTATGCGTTAAGTGCTGATATTTCAGCACGTTAATCAAAATGGTGCCGAGGGACGGAATCGGACCGCCGACACCCAGATTTTCAGTCTAGTGCTCTACCGACTGAGCTACCTCGGCGCAACTGGTGTAAGATAGCAAAATGGAGCGTTTCCGTCAAGCTTTTTGTCGCCTCCGGACGGGTCCGGCCTCGAAAGGACTTCGGCGCCGGCCTTACCGCATTTCGGCGGATGAGGCGTCGGCCCGGGGTTCGGGCCGGCTGGAGCGCTCGTCGCGAAACTGGGTGTGGTACAGCCGGGCATACAGGCCGCCCTGTTCCAGAAGCTCCAGATGGCGGCCATGTTCCACCAGCCGCCCGTGATCCAGCACCAGGATGACATCGGCCTTGAAAATGGTCGACAGCCGGTGGGCGATGACGAAGGAGGTCCGCCCGACGAGCAGTTGGTCCAGGGCGGCCTGCACCAGGCGTTCGCTCTCCGTGTCCAGGGCGCTGGTGGCTTCGTCCAGGATCAAAATGCGGGGATCCTTCAAAATGGCCCGGGCGATGGCCACCCGCTGCCGCTGCCCGCCGGACAGCGACATGCCCCGCTCCCCGACCAGGGTATCGAAGCCCTCGGGAAACTGCTCCACGAATTCCATGACGTGGGCCGAGCGGGCCGCGGCCCGGACCTCTTCTTCCGTGGCCTCCAACCGGCCATAGCGGATATTGTCGAAAATGGTGCCGGAAAACAACAGCGTCTCCTGGCTGACGATGCCCACCTGCTCCCGAAGGCTCTTCTGGGTCACGGCCCGCACGTCGAAATCATCGAGATACAGATGTCCGGACTGAACGTCGTAAAACCGCATGACCAGATTGGCCAGGGTGGTCTTGCCGGCTCCGCTGGGTCCCACCAGGGCCACCATCTGGCCCGGCTGGACCAGGTGGCTGAAGTCGCGGATCGCCGGGTGGTCCTCGTGGCCGTAACAAAAGGTGACGTGGTCGAAACGCACCCGGCCCGTAATCGGCGGCAGTTCCACGGCGTCGGGAGCGTCCTTGACTTCAGGCTCGAAATCCAGGGCCCCGAACACCCGCTCGCAGCCGGCCTGGGCCTCCTGGATCTTGGCGTAGGCCCGGGAAACCCGCTTGATGGGATTGCTGAGATTGATGGACAGGGCCATGAAGGCCAGAAAGTCGCCCGCGCTCAACTGCCCTTCCACCACCGAGCGGCTGCCGAACCAGATGATGGCCACCACGCCCACCGTGGCCAGGAATTCCACCACCGGGGTCAGCACCGCGCCGGCCCGGGTGGCCTTCATGGTGGCCCGGAAATTCTTGGTGGTCTGCCTTTCGAACCGTTCCAGTTCGTAGTCCTCCCGAACGAAGGACTTGACCTGGCGGATGCCGCTGATGGTCTCCTGGAGAATGGCCGAAAACTCGTGGAGCTGATCCAGCACCTGTCGGCTGGCCCGCTTGATCTTCCGGCCCAGTTTTCGGACGGCCAGGGCCACGATGGGCCCGGAGACGAAGACCAGGAGCGACAGCGTCCAGTCCAGGTAGAGCATATAGGCCACCGAATACACCAAGATGACCGATTCGCGGACGAAATCCATGCCCGCCCCGGTGATGGCACTCCGGAGCGTATTGATGTCGTTGCTGTAATAACTCATCAGGCCGCCGGTGCGGCCGTGTTCGAAATAGGCCAGGCCCCGGCGCCGCACCATGCTGCCGAACAGTTCGTTGCGCAGGTCGAACACCACTTTCTGGCCCACCCATTCCAGAAGGTATTGCTGGCCGTAGACGAAAAATCCCCGCAGGATAAAGAGCACCAGGATGCCCACGGAGATGAAGTTCAACATTTGCATGTCCCGGGCCACCAGAACGTCGTCGGTGACCACCTTGATGATATATGGCAGAATCATCTGGCTGCCGCTGGCTCCCAGAAGACATAAAAGCCCGGCCAAGAGGCGACCCGTGTAGGGGCGGGCATATTTCAACAATCGTAAATAACTGCTCATGAGTGTTCGTTTCGCAACGATTCCGCGGCCGCCTGGAAAACCAGGTCGACCTGTTCGGAGTCGGTTTCGGCTTCGCCCTCCCGGGCGGCCGTCAAGGTCAGAAAGCGGGCCGGAGCCAGAGAGCCGGCGATTTTTTCCGGCGTGGTGGATATCAAAAGGCAGATCATATTCTTCAGACCGCTGTTGGCGGCCAGATGGGCGGCTCCATTATCAGGGGTGATGAAGAGATCGGAACGGGCGGCCAGGGCGGCCAACTCCGGAAAAGAGGTTTGCCCGGCCAGGTTGAGGGACGAGTCATCCCCGGCCGCCGAAATGACCTGATCGGCATACTCCCGATCCCCGGCGGTGCCGGTGACGTAGAGGAAGGCGTTCAGTTCGCTTTTCAGCCGGGCCATGAGGGCCGCGTAATCGGCCGCCGGCCAGGTCTTGGCCGGGTCGTTGGTTTTGACGCACAACCCGATGACCGGCCCCCGGGCCGAACTCAGGAGGCCTTCGGCCCGGGCCGCGTTTTCCGGGGTTTCAGGCGGCAGGGTGATGCGGCCCCGCCCTTCCAGCTCCAGGGCCCGGCGGGCCACCCACTGGAACATCTCCACCTGGTCACCCCGGCATTCCTCCGGCGTCAGGTGGACCATCCGGGTGAACAGCGGCCGGGTCCAAAAACGGGGATGGCTGCCTTCATATAATATGTCGGGGCCCACCCGCCGGGGAATCCCGGCCAGGAGAGCGGCGGCGGCGCCCCGGGGGCGGCGGTCCAGGGACAGGAAGAAATCGTATCCCCCCGCCTTGATCCGGCGGCGCAATTCGCCAAAGCCGGCCAGGGGGGAGCCGCTGCGATATGGATACACAATCAGGTCGTCGAGCTGGGGATGGCCGGCCAGAAGACCCGCGGCCTCAGGGCGGACCAGAACGCCCAGCCGGCCCCGCTCCGGGGGATGGTGCCGGCGGATGAGATCCAAAGCCGCGGTCATCATGATGACGTCACCGAGATTGACCAGGAGGGACACCAGGATATTCCGCACCAGATCTCCTTGAGCCGGGTTCAAACAATGCCCCGAAGGGGCAAAGCATCGCCGTGAATTCGCCATGACCAGGCCCCCGAAGGGGCAGTGCGCCGCCGCAATTTCATCATGGTCGGATCGCGGCGGCCGGGATGAGGGCTCAATCGCCTCCATCCTTTTCCCGCGAGCCGCGCCAAGGGACGAAGCGGCCGGAACGGTCTCCGGCCGCCTTCATTCCGCTTACCGTCGCGGGTAAATGAATATTATAATACATTCGCCTGTCTGCCACAAGTCGCCCTGACCGGCCGCCGGAGTGAGCCGGGGAGACGATCGAAGCGATTCCCTCTCTACCCCTGATTTTCGCCAGGCCGCCGTTTGGTGGTGTGTTGCCCATTTGGGGGCGGCGGCGAAAAAATAGTTGGATGCTTTTTCCGGCGTAATGAGATATACTGATTCCGAATTTTTCTCCAATTATCCCTCATCTGGGCAAAAATTCCCAGGATCGGCCGTGGCGGCGCGGAAACATTCATGAAGGCGGGCCGACCGGCCGAAACGATATTGAGGGCGTGTATCCGCGCCCGTCGCGTTGGATGGACAGCGCGACCCAAGGCGGCCGTCCGGTCCCGAAATCATTGCCCCGCATGGGGCAAAGCGCCGCCGTGATTTCGGTATGCGCGTGTCGCCGCGGCCAAGACGGAGGTTCTATCGCCTCCATCCTTCAATCACCATTACCTCAGACAGGAATTCATTTTATGGGCAGCTTAAAAGTCAGCAGCAAAATCATCCTGGGCTTTATCAGCCTGGCGGTCATTTCCGCCGCCCTGGTGTGCTTTCTGGCCGTGCTTCTGTCTTCCATCAACCGCAGTTCCTTCTTCCTGGTGGATGACGCCATGCCGCTGATGCGGCAGACCGCCGGCCTGGAACGGCTCATTGGTGACCTGGACCTGAGCATGGGTAATTATTACTACAGCCAGAACGAGGACTTCCGGGCGACCGCCGAAGGTCTCCTGCCGAAAGCCGACCAGGTTCTGAAAGAAATGGGTGACAACCTGGCCCAGTTCGACAGCGAGGCCGCCGCCGAACTGCGGACCGCCTCCCGGGACCTGGCCGGCCAGATGACGACCATCAAAAACCAGATTTCCACCAGCAGCGCGGCCATGGCCAATTTCAAGGCGACCCGGGACACCTTCAGCGACCGCCGGGACGAAGCCTTCGAATCCATCTCCGGTCTCTACGACCAGCTGCGGGAAAATTCGGACCAGGCCAACGAGCGGGGCGACACGGCGGGCGTCGAACGTTCGGGCCGCTTCATGAAGTCCATGGACGATCTGTGGGACAACTCCGAAATGCTCAAGGTCCGCTTCTGGCAAAATCAGGCCCTGCGGGGGCAGCCGGACAAAAAAGAGCGTATTGACAAGAACCGGCAAGAAAGTCTTGATGCGGATCTGCCCCTGATGGAGAGAGGGCTCCAGGCCCTGGCGGGCGCCCCGGACCTGGATGATTCCCTCAAGGGATTCGTGAGTGGCCTGAAAACCTCGGTTCCGGCCACCCGCAAAGCCCTGGAAGACTTTTACGCCGCCTGGGACATCAATGAGGGACAGAGCAAAAAATTGACCGAAATGCTCCAGCAGGCGGCCCAAACCAGCGCCGAGCTGTATCGCCAAGCGGAAGCCATGGCCGTGGGCGTGGCCCAGAGCACCCAGAGCCGGGTGTCGGAAGCCCGCACCGCCGCCTTCACCGGGCTGGCCCTGATGCTGGTGGTGAGCATCCTGGGCGCGGCCCTCATCACCCGCAGCATCACCGGCTCCATCGGAACGGCCATCAGCCAGTTGATCGACAGTGCCGAACAGGTGGACCGGAACGCCGCCCAGTTCTCGGGAGTGGCCCAGGAACTGGCCCAGGGAGCCCAGGAAAACACGGCCAGCCTCGAAGAGGTCAACGCGGCCCTGGAAGAGCTGGGCTCCATGACCCGGCGCAACCTGGAAAGCGCCGGGACCGGCAACAACATGATGCAGAAGACCCAGTCGGCCATGAACGCCGCCCGGACCTCCATGGGGCAGTTGACCACGGCCATGGGCGAGATTTCCCGCTCCGGGGTGGAGATCGGCAAGATCATCAAGACCATCGATGAAATCGCCTTCCAGACCAATCTTCTGGCCTTGAACGCCGCGGTCGAGGCCGCCCGGGCCGGCGAAGCCGGGGCCGGCTTCGCCGTGGTGGCCGACGAAGTCCGCAACCTGGCCCAGCGTTCGGCGGAAGCGGCCAAGAACACGGCCGAGCTCATCGCCACCACCATCAGCAACATCAACACCGGCACCACCCTGACCCATTCCACCGACGAGCATTTCGGCACCATGGCCGACGGCCTGGTCAAGGTCGGCGAAGTGGTGGCCGAGGTGGCCTCGGCCAGCCAGGAACAGTTCAACAGCCTGACCCATATTGATCAGGCCATGCAGCGGATGGACCACGTCACCCAGAAGAACTCCTCTTCGGCCGACAGTTCCGCCGCCGCCTCCCAGGGCCTGACCGATCAGTCCAACGAGTTGATGGAGACGGTCGCCGTCCTGCGGGCCATGTTTTTCGGCCGCCAGTGAGCCATTGGAGCCGGGCGGCGCCGATCGCGCCCCGCGCCCCGGCCGCCCATTCGGCCGTCACGCCGCCCCTATGGGGGCTTTGAACCGCCGGGACCGGCCAACGCCCGGTCCCGGCTCTGCAACACCGAAAAGCCACGGGGGTTTTCCCGTGGTTTTTCGATTCCGTGCCTGTAGTACGCATTCGGGTGATATCATATGTTCGCTTCATTCCATCCGCCGGTGTCCCTGGTGACCATCGGCTTATTACTGTGTTCCAACGTTTTCATGACTTTTGCCTGGTATGGCCATTTGAAATACCGCTCCAGTCCTCTTTTGATAGTCATCCTGATCAGTTGGGGGATCGCCTTCTTTGAATACTGCCTTCAGGTGCCGGCCAACCGGGCCGGCTACGGGTATTTTTCGGCCGTGGAACTGAAGACCATCCAGGAGGTCATCTCCCTGTCGGTCTTCCTGCTCTTTTCGGTTTTGTACCTGGGGGAAAAGGTCCGGTGGAACTATGTGGCCGGGTTCTGCCTGATGGTGGCGGCCACCGTGCTGATTTTCAAGAAATGAGCCCGGGGCCGGTTCCCGGCGGCTGGCCGAAGGTCTGGGGCGCCGACGCCGCCATCCTTTTTTTATTGCATTCCGGGGCGCTCTGGCATACACTCAGAACGAAAAAACACCTGGCGGCGTCAGAATCCGGCGGTTCAACTGAAGTCGTTTTTACTTCAATTTGAACGAGTTATTCTCAAATAGCGAATTTTCGATTCAATCCGCTGGGCGATGCGGGCCCGCCAGCCCCCCGTTGACCGCGTCCCGCCCCCGGGGGCGTTCAACCCGCGGTCTGGACAGAAACGGCCGCGGTGGCTATATTTGTATAATGACTGTAATGAGGAGCTTGAACATGGCTCAAGTCGGCATCATCATGGGCAGCGATTCGGACTGGCCGGTCCTGGAACCTGGCTGGCGCCAGCTTCAGGAGCTGGGCCTTTCGGCCGAAGTGCTGGTGGCCTCGGCCCACCGCACTCCGGAGGCGGTGCGCGATTTCGTCTCCACCGCTCCGGCCCGGGGGGTGGAAGTGTTCATCGCCGCGGCCGGCGCGGCCGCCCATCTGCCGGGAGTGGTGGCCTCTTTCACCATCCTCCCGGTCATCGGGGTGCCGATTTCCGGCTCGGCCCTGAAGGGCATGGACGCGCTCTTGAGCATCGTCCAGATGCCTCCCGGCATTCCGGTGGCCACCATGGCCATCGACGGCGGCAAAAACGCGGCCCTCTACGCCGCCGCCATGCTGGCTCTGAAAGACCCGGCCCTGGCCAGAAAGCTGGCCGATTTCCGCGCGGCTCAGGCCGACGGCGTGCGGGCCAAGAACGAGGCCCTGCAGGCCAAGCTGCGGAATTGAGGCGGCCCGCCTCAAATAACGGGGTATAAGACTAAAACTTTTTATAGAGTTATCCGATTTCAAGTCATACGGGAGGGAAAGGATGGAGGCGATAGAACCTCCGTCTCGGCCGCGGCGACACGCGCATAACGAAATCACGGCGACGCTTTGCCCCATTCGGGGCGTGGAAATCGGCTTGACCGAACCGCTTCTATCGCCGGCTCTTCCTCAATTTAAAGAGCTCCCTCCTCTGAGGCCGCCTTTCCGGTCGATTTCCGGAAACGTCTCCGCCTCGCTCCGCCTCTCGGCGCTCTCAAAAGGCCTTTTAGGCCAAGAAATATACGGAAGGATCCGACCATGGAAGAAAACCGCCGCCCGCTCTACGAGGGCAAAGCCAAGCAGATTTTTGAAACCGACCGGCCCGACCAGGTCCTGGTCTATTATAAGGATGACGCCACCGCCTTCAACGGCGCCAAAAAGGGCACCATCAATTCCAAGGGCGTCCTGAACAACGCCATGTCCACCCTCTTCTTCGAACTGTTGGAAAAAGAGGGCCTGGGCACCCACTTCTTGAAAAAAGTGGATGACCGCACCATGCTGGTGCGGAAGCTGAAGATAATCCCCATCGAAGTGGTGGTGCGCAACATAGCCGCCGGCAGCCTGTCCCAGCGCCTGGGCTGGGAGGAAGGCCGGCCGCTCAAACAGCCGATTCTGGAACTGTATTATAAAAGCGACGCCTTGGGCGACCCCATGATCAACCGCTATCACGTGGCCGCGCTGGAGCTGGCCTCGCCCTCCGATCTGGGCCAACTGGAAATTCTGGCCCTGCGGATCAACGACATTCTGCGGGCCTACCTGCGGCCCCGCCGGGTGCTTCTGGTGGATTTCAAGCTGGAATTCGGCTGGGACGCGGGGCGCATCCGGCTGGGGGACGAAATATCCCCCGACACCTGCCGCTTCTGGGATGCCGATACCCTGGAAAAACTGGACAAAGACCGCTTTCGCCGGGACCTCGGCGGAGTGGAGGAAGCCTACCAGGAGATGTATCGCCGCCTGACCCAGGCCGGCTGACCAGAGTCAAATAATCGTTTTATTTAATGAGACACGGGCACCATCCCGGGGAGCCGGGCGGAGAAGGATACGACATGAAATTCAAGGCCACAGTCACGGTCATGTTCAAGAAAAGCATTCTGGACCCCCAGGGCGCGGCGGTGGAGCGGGCGCTGAAATCCTATGGCGAGGCCGGGCTGGAATCGGTGCGCATCGGCAAGGTCATCGAACTGGTGCTGGAGGGTGGGAGCGAGGCCACCGTGGAGGCCCAGGCCGCCGAATGGGCCGACAAGCTCCTGGCCAACCCGATCATGGAGAACTACACCGTCCGCGTGGAGAAGCTGTCATGAGCCCCCGGGTCAAGGCCGCGGTCGTCGTCTTCCCCGCCTCCAACTGCGATCGCGACAGCGCCCGGGGCTGGGAGGCGGCCACCGGCCAGCCGGCCGAGTTCGTCTGGCACAAAGAGACCAGCATCCCGGATTACGACGTGCTCGTCATCCCGGGCGGCTTTTCCTTCGGCGACTACCTGCGCTGCGGGGCCATCGCCCGCTACAGCCCGATCATGAACGAGGTCATCCGCCTGGCCAAGGCCGGCCGCCGCATCCTGGGCATCTGCAACGGTTTTCAGATTCTGACCGAAGCCCATCTCCTGCCCGGGGCCCTCCTGCGCAACCGCAATCTCCACTTCATCTGCAAGGACGTCCATCTGAGAGTGGAAAATAACAACACCGACTTCACCTCCGCCTACCAGGCCGGGCAGGTCGTGCGCTACCCCGTCGCCCACGGCGAAGGCGGCTTCACCATCAACCCTTCGGGCCTCAAAAAGCTCCAGGACGAAAACCGCATCGTCCTGCGCTACTGCCGGCCCGACGGGGTGGTCGAGCCCGACAGCGCCCCCAACGGCTCCCTGGACAACATCGCCGGCATCATCAACGACGCCGGCAACGTCCTGGGCCTGATGCCCCACCCGGAGCGGCTGTCCGAACCGATATTGGGCGGCGACGACGGCCGGGTTATGTTTCAATCGATTTTCAAGGCCGTGATCGAGGAATTCGGCCGGGGAGGCAGCCGCTGATGAGCCATCCGAACAATCCCTGGCGGGAACACGGCCTGACCAAAGAGGAATACGAGCTGATCGTCCAGTTGATGGGGCGGGAGCCCAACTACGAAGAGCTGTCGCTCTTCGGGGTCATGTGGTCGGAGCACTGCAGCTATAAAAACTCCCGGGCCCAGCTCAAGAAGTTCCCCACCACCGGCCCCCAGGTCATTCAGGGCCCCGGGGAAAACGCCGGGGTGGTTTCGGTGGGCGACGGCCTGGGCGTGGCCTTCAAGATGGAAAGCCACAACCACCCCTCGGCCATCGAGCCCTATCAGGGCGCGGCCACCGGCGTGGGCGGCATCATCCGCGACATCTTCGCCATGGGGGCCCGGCCGATAGCCTCCCTCAACAGCCTGCGTTTCGGCCGCCTGGACAACAACCGCACCCGGCATCTGCTGAGCGGCGTGGTGGCCGGCATCGCCGGCTACGGCAACTGCATGGGCATCCCCACCGTGGGGGGCGAAGCCTGTTTCCACCCGGCCTATCAGGGCAACCCCCTGGTCAACGCCATGTGCGTGGGCCTGGTGGATGCCGACAAGATCTTCAAGGGCGCGGCCACCGGCGTGGGCAACATCGTCATGGTGGTGGGGGCCCGCACCGGCCGCGACGGCATCAAGGGGGCCAGTTTCGCCTCCGAGGAACTGAACGACGCCGACGCCGACAAGCGCCCCAACGTCCAGGTGGGCGACCCCTTCATGGAAAAGCTTCTCTTGGAGGCCACCCTGGAGATTCTCGAGCAGGGCCTGGTGGTGGGCCTTCAGGACCTGGGGGCGGCCGGCCTGACCTCTTCGGCCTCGGAGATGGCCGGCCGGGCCGGCAACGGGCTCTACATCGACATCGAAAAGGTGCCCCTGCGGGAAGAGGGCCTGAAACCCTGGGAGATCATGCTCTCCGAATCCCAGGAGCGGATGCTCCTGGTGGTGCTGCCGGACAAGGTGCCGGCCATCCAAAAAATCTTCGACAAGTGGGACCTGACCGCCGCGGCCATCGGCGAAGTCACCGGCGACGGGCACTTCACCGTCCGGCGCGGGGCGGAGGTGTTAGCCTCGGTGCCGGCGGGCTTGCTTACCGACCGGGCCCCGGTGAACATCCGGCCCTGGGCCGAGCCGGCCTATTTCGAGGCCCGGAAAACGGCCGACCTGAGCGCGCTCCGGGGCTACGGCGACTGGGCCGGGCTTCTGAAAAAGCTCCTGGCCAGCCCCAACATCTGTTCCAAACGCTGGATCTATGAGCAGTATGACCACATGGTCGGCCTCAACACCGTGCTGCGTCCCGGCGGCGACGCGGCCCTTCTGCGCCTCCCGGGCACGAAAAAGGGCCTGGCCCTGGCCGCCGACTGCAACGGCCGCTACGTCTACCTCAATCCCCGGCGGGGCGGGGCCATCGCCGTGGCCGAAGCCGCGCGCAACGTGGCCTGCGTCGGCGCCCGGCCCCTGGCCCTGACCAACTGCCTCAACTTCGGCAACCCCGAGAACCCCGAAATTTACTGGCAGTTCATCCAGGCCACCGACGGCCTGGCCGAGGCCGCCCGCGAACTCGACACCCCGGTCACCGGCGGCAACGTCAGCTTTTACAACGAATACAACGGCCAGCCCATCCTCCCCACTCCGACCATCGGCATGGTCGGCCTTCTGGAGGATATCGACCGCCGGGTCAGCCCGGATTTCAAACGGTCCGGCGACCTGGTGTTCCTGGTGGGCCGGACCCGCGAGGAACTGGGGGCCAGCGAGGCCCACTACCTTCTGACCGGCCGGGACGAGGGCGAAGTGCCGGAGATCGACCTGGCCGAAGCCCGGCGGCTCAACGACTTCCTGGTCGCGGCCGCCGGCCGGGAACTGCTCTGTTCGGCCCACGACTGCGCCGAGGGCGGCCTGGCCGTGACCCTGGCCGAATCGAGCCTGGCCGGGAACCTGGGCCTGGATCTGAACTGGACCGCCGACACCTCCGTGGCCGCGGCCCTGTTCGGCGAAAGTCAATCCCGGGTGGCGGTTTCGACCACCCCGGACCGCCGGGCCGCCCTGGAGGCCCTGGCCCGGGAGGCGAAACTCGAGCTGACCTTCCTGGGAACCGTGGGCGGGGATACGTTCCGCCTGACCGTGGGCGGCGAAACGCTGGAGGCCCCGCTGGCCGAGCTGGCCGCCCTGCACCAAGGCAGCCTGGCCGAAATGGTCGCCCTGTCCACCACAGAAAACGGCTGCGGCGGCTGATCTGCAAGATACGGAGTGCGAATGAGGAAAGATTTTGAAATGCCCGCCGGCTCGGAAGCCCGGTGGCGTGAGGAATGCGGCGTGGTCGGCGTCTGGGCGCCGGGCGAGGCGGTCTCCGGCCTGTGTTACCTGGCCCTGTTCGCCCTGCAGCACCGGGGCCAGGAAAGCGCCGGCATCGCCGTGACCGACGGCGTGCACATCGACCTGGAAAAGGGCATGGGCCTGATGCGCGAGGCC
Source organism: Candidatus Adiutrix sp. (assembly GCA_031553735.1). GTDB lineage: Bacteria > Desulfobacterota > Desulfarculia > Adiutricales > Adiutricaceae > Adiutrix. The sequence goes on along the minus strand of JAVBLB010000149.1, from coordinate 9,509 downwards.
TTCAAGGACCGGGTCCCCACCCTGGCCGGCCACGCGGCCGTCGGGCATGTGCGGTATTCCACCTTCGGGGCCAGCGACTTCGGCAACATCCAGCCCATCCTGGGCTTTTTTTCCGGCGGCCTGATCTGCCTGGCCCACAACGGCAGTCTGACCAATTCCCGCAGCATCCGCGAGAATCTGGTCCGGGGCGGCTGCGCCTTCCAGACCACCACCGATACCGAGGCCATCCTGAACCTGATCGTCCGCTCCGATGCCCCGGCGTTCGAGGACCAGGTGGCCGAGAGCCTCCGCCGGGTGGAGGGGGCCTACTGCCTGACCATCATGAGCGGCGACCGGCTCATCGGCGCCCGCGACCCCTACGGCTTCCGGCCGCTGTGCCTGGGGCGGACGCCCGGCGGCGGCTACATCCTGGCCTCGGAAACCTGCGCCCTGGACGCCGTCCGAGCCGAGTTCGTCCGTGACGTCGAGCCCGGGGAGATGGTGATCATCGATTGGAACGGAGTCCGCTCCCGGCGCATCGACAGCCGGCCTCGACGAGCCCACTGCGTCTTCGAATACATCTATTTCGCCCGGCCGGACAGCGTGATCGACGGCCTGTCGGTCTGGCAGGCCCGCCACCGCATGGGGCGGCAACTGGCCCGCGAATTCAAGGGCCAGGCCGACATCGTCACCCCGGTGCCCGACACCGGCATCGCCGCCGCCCTGGGTTTCGCCGCCGAAAGCGGCCTGCCGTATGTCGAAGGCCTCATCAAGAACCGCTATGTGGGCCGCACCTTCATCCTGCCCGACCAGGCCGACCGCTCGGCCACGGTGGAAATGAAGCTCAACCCCATCCGGGCCAACCTGAAAGACAAGCGGGTCATTTTGGTGGATGACTCCCTGGTGCGCGGCACCACCAGCGCCCGGCTCATCTCCCTGGTCCGCCGGGCCGGGGCCCGGGAGGTCCACTTCTGCATCTCGTCCCCCCCCATCACCCATCCCTGCTATTACGGCATCGACACCGCCGTGCGGGAAGAGCTCATCGCCGCGGTCACGAGCCTGGAGGAAATCAACACCACTTTGGAAGCCGTCGGCCTCCACTACCTTTCGCGGGCCGGGTTGATGGCCTCGGTGGACGACGCGGCCGAGGAACGCATGTGCACGGCCTGCTTCAGCGGCGAATATCCCACGCCCCTGGAATGTTCGCCCGATGTGAAACCGAGGTGATGGATAGCTATGTCCCACGATGCTCATGACCAGAAGCCCGGCCTGTCCTACCGCGACGCCGGGGTGGATATCGACGCCGGCAACCTGGCCGTGGAAAAGATAAAATCCGCCGTCCGCTCCACCTACCGCCCGGAAGTGCTGGGCGACCTGGGCGGCTTCGGGGGGCTCTTCGCCCTGAACGCGGCCGGGATGAAGGAACCGGTGCTGGTCTCCGGCACCGACGGGGTGGGCACCAAGCTGAAGATCGCCTTCATGATGAACCGGCACGACACCATCGGCCGCGACGTGGTGGCCATGTGCGTCAACGACGTGCTGGCCCAGGGGGCCGAGCCGCTCTTTTTTCTGGACTACCTGGCCGTCGGCCGGCTCGACCCGGCCCAGGTGGCCGAGGTGGTGGGCGGGGTGGCCGACGGCTGCCGCGAATCGGGCTGCGCCCTGATCGGCGGGGAGACCGCCGAGATGGCCGGCTTCTACGGCCCCGGCGAATATGACATCGCCGGCTTCTGCGTGGGCCTGGCGGACCGGGCCAAGCTCTTGCCCGCCGCCGACCTGGCCGCCGGGGACGCCCTTCTGGCCCTGCCCTCCAGCGGCCTCCACTCCAACGGCTTCTCCCTGGTGCGCAAAATCTGCTTCGAGCACAAGAAGTTCACCGTGGACGACTATTTCGAAGAGCTGGGCCGCCCCTTGGGCGAGGAACTCCTGACCCCGACCCGGCTGTATCCCAAAATCGTGCTGCCCCTTCTCTCCTGTTTCCGGATCAAGGCCCTGGTCCACCTCACCGGCGGCGGTTTCCAGGAAAACCTGCCCAGGGCCCTGCCGGAGGGCCTGTCGGCCCTGGTGGACCCGGCGGCCTGGCCGGTGCCGCCGGTCTTCCAGCTCCTGCGGCAATGGGGCCGGGTGGCGGCCGCGGAAATGTACCGGACCTTCAACATGGGGCTCGGCCTGGTCATGGTCGTCCCCCCGGCGGAGGTCGAGGGCCTCGCCGCCGCCCTGGCCGAGGCCGGGGAAACGGTTTACCGCATCGGCGAACTGGTCCCCGGCCCCCGGGCGACCGTCATCCCGGGGGTGACCGATGTCTAAAGCCCTGGCCCTGGGCGTCCTGGTCTCCGGCCGGGGCAGCAACCTCGCGGCCATCATCGGGGCCATCGAAGCCGGGCGCCTCCCGGCCGAGATCCGCGCGGTCATCAGCGACAATCCGGAGGCCCCGGCCCTGGCCGTCGCCGCCGGCCGGGGCATCCCGGCCCTGGTGGCGGACCGGAAAAATTTCGCCGACCAGACCGCCTTCGAAGGCCGCATCGTGGAGCTTCTTCGGAACCAGGGGGTGGACCTGGTGGTTCTGGCCGGCTTCATGCGCCTGGCGGGGCCGACCTTGCTTTCCGCCTTTCGGGACCGCATCGTCAACATCCACCCGTCCCTTTTGCCTGCCTTCCCCGGCCTGGCGGCCCAGAAGCAGGCCCTGGAATACGGGGTGAAGATCAGCGGCTGCACGGTCCACTGGGTCAACGAGGTCATGGATGGCGGCCGCATCATCGCCCAGGCGGCCGTGCCCGTTCTGGACGACGACACCGAGGAAACCTTAAGCGCCCGCATCCTGGCCGAGGAACACCGGCTCCTGCCGGAAGTCCTGGCCCGGCTGGCCCGGCCCGGCGGCGGCGAATGAGACGCCTTCCCACTGGGACATCTTTGACGAAATAAATGGTAACCATGGAAAATCACAACGTTGACGCGGACAAGATCGATATCCTGGTGGTGGGCGGCGGGGCCCGGGAACACGCCCTGACCTGGAAACTGGCCCAGAGCCCGCGGGCCGGCCGCCTCTTCGCCGCCCCCGGCAACCCCGGTCTGGCCCCCCTGGCCCAACTGGTCCCCCTGAAAGTGGACGACCTCGACGGCCTGACCGCCTTCGCCCAAAAGGAAGCCGTCGGCCTCGTGGTCATCGGCCCCGAGGCCCCCCTGGCCCTGGGGCTGGCCGACCGGATGCGGGCGGCCGGGCTGACCGTTTTCGGCCCCGGGGCCGCCGCCGCCCAATTGGAAAGTTCCAAGTCCCTGGCCAAGGATTTCATGGCCCGCCACGGCATCCCCACCGCCGCCTACCGCTGTTTCACTTCGATGGACGAAGCCCTTCGGTATCTGGATGAAAAGCCCGACGGCCCCATCGTGGTCAAGGCCGCCGGCCTGGCCCAGGGCAAGGGCGTCACCGTGGCCCGAAACCGGGTCGAAGCCCAAAACGCCGTGCGCGAAGCCATGGAGGAAGGCCGCTTCGGCGCGGCCGGCCTGGAGGTGGTCATCGAGGACTGCATCGACGGCGAGGAAGTCACCATCCTGGCCTTCACCGACGGCCGGACCATCCGGACCATGCCCCCGGTCCAGGATCACAAACGGCTGGGCGAAGGCGACACCGGCCCCAACACCGGCGGCATGGGCGCTTACAGCCCGGTGGCCGTCTATACCCCGGAACTGGCCGAAGCGGTCGACCGGGCCATCATCCAGCCCACCCTGGCCGGGCTGCGGGCCGACGGCCTCGATTACCGGGGCTGCCTGTATTTCGGCCTGATGCTGCCCCCGGCCGGATCCCCTTATCAGGGCCCCCAGGTCATCGAATACAACGCCCGCTTCGGCGACCCGGAGACGGAAGTGCTGATGCCGCTTCTGAAATCCGACCTGGTGGACATCATGCTCGCCTGCGCCCGGGGCGAACTGGAAACCGCCCCGGTGGAATGGCACGACGAAATCGCGGTCTGCGTGGTCATCGCCTCCGGCGGCTATCCGGGCGACTACCAGACCGGGCTGGTCATCACCGAGTGCGTGCCGGCCAAGGCCGGGGCCTCGCTGATCTTCCACGCCGGCACGGCCGTCAACGACCACCGGGAAGTGGTGACCGCCGGCGGGCGGGTGCTGACCATCGCCGCCAAGGACGACACCTTGGAAAAAGCCCTCTTCACGGTCTATGACCAGGTGCGGGGGCTGCACTTCAAGAACTGCTATTACCGCCGCGACATCGCCCACCGGGAACTGGCCCGGCGAAAAAGCTGACGGCGCCCCATGGCCGCGGAACGACGAAACTCCCGTCTTCTCCGCCGCGTCATTCAGGCCGCGAGCCTGGGGCTGTTCCTCTATCTCCTGGTCCGGGCGGCCGGAATCGCTTTTCCGCCGCCGGATTTGTTCCTCCGCCTCGACCCCCTGACGGCCCTGGCCGCCCCCCTGGCCGCCCGGGCCTGGATCGAACGCCTCCTGCCCGGGTTGATTCTCCTGTTCGCCGCCCTCTTTCTGGGCCGGGTCTTCTGCGGCTATCTCTGCCCTTTCGGCATCACCCTGGATCTGGTCGGCTGGCTGACCCGCCGGGTGAGGGCTGTTTTTAAAACCCGGCGGGAGCCGCCGCCCTCCTCCCCGCGCCTCCGCCGGATGAAATATTTTCTGCTGGCGGCCGCCCTCGGCGGGGCGGCGATCGGCGGCAACCTCTTTTTCTGGCTGGCCCCGATTCCCCTGATCACTCGTTTGTACGCCCTGCTCTTCCACCCTCTGGGGGTGGCGGCCGCCGACCGGCTGCTGACCTTCGGCCGGCCTTTTTTCGAGGACCGAGGCTGGACCGACTTGGCCTATGCCGCCCTGCCCGCCCGGGCCCTGGATTCCTTCTGGTTCCTCCTCATTTTTTTCGGCCTGGTTTTTTGGCTGGAAAGCCGCCGGCCGCGTTTCTGGTGCCGCTTCCTGTGTCCGGCCGGGGCCCTGTTGGCCCTCCTGTCCTGGCGGCCCCGCTGGCGGCGGCGGGTCGGGGACCAGTGCATCGGCTGCCGTATCTGCGTCCGCCAATGCCCCACCGGGGCCATCAGCGACGACGGCCGCCGCACCCGTTTCGCCGAATGCGTGACCTGCCGGACCTGTGTGGACGTCTGCCCGGTGCGGGCGGTGAATTTTCAGTTTTCCAAGGCCGCCCCGACTCCGACCCCGGTCGAGTTGGAAGGCGAACCCCGGGGGAGCTTCCTGCGGCTCTCCCGCCGGGCCTTTCTCGGCTCGGCCCTGAGCGGGGCCGTCCTGGTGCTGCTCCAGGCGACCGTCCCGGGGGCGGCCGTCCGGCGGCGGCCGGGCGGGCGGGCACACCCGGTTCAACTGGTGCGGCCGCCAGGCACCCGGCCGGAAGCGGATTTCCTGGCCCGCTGCCTTCGCTGCGGGGAGTGCATCAAGGTCTGCCCAACCAACGCCCTGGCCCCGGCCGGATGGTCGACCGGGCCGGCCCCCCTCTTCAGCCCGCGCCTGGCCGCCCGGCGCGGCCCCTGCGAGCCGGAATGCAACGCCTGCGGCCGGGTCTGCCCCACCGGGGCCATCCTGAATCTGCCCCTGGATGAAAAACGCTGGGCCAAGATGGGCACGGCGAAAATCCATAAAAGAATGTGCCTGGCCTGGGCCGAGGACCGCCGCTGCGTGGTCTGCCAGGAAGTCTGCCCGTATGGCGCGCTGGATCTGGTCCAGCAGCCGGGGAATACCGCGCCCGTGCCGGTGGTCGATGAAAACCGCTGTTACGGCTGCGGCTACTGCGAACATGACTGCCCGGTGGCCCCCTCGGCCATCGTGGTCACCTCCAGCGGCGCGTTGCGCCTGGACCACGGGCGCTATCAAACCATGGCCCGGAGCCTGGGGCTGGATCTGGATCCCGAAGCCCGGCCCCGGGAGGAACCCCTGACCGACGACCAACTGCCGCCGGGTTTTTTGGAGCTTGACTGATGAGTGAACCGCCCCTTCGGCTTCCATTGGAATCGGCTTTCGCCGATATACCGGATACGGCTCTGGCGGATCGGCTGGCCCGGGAGTTGAAACAGGCCGGGGCGGTTCTGGCGGGTTTCGCCGATCTGCGCCCGGTGCGGCCCCGGCCCCGGGAGGATCTCCCCCGGGGCGTCTCCCTGGCCCTGCCCTTCGACGCGCCCGATCTGGCCCGCCGGCCGGGGCGGGAGGCGGCTGATCCGGCCTATGTGGAGGCCTACCGCCGCTCCCGGGCCAAGGTGGACGTCGTGGTGGCCCGGGGGCTGGAAGTCCTGCGGGCCGCCGGGCACGAGGCCCGGGGCTACGGCTATGAAATCTTTCTCGACGGCCTCGGCGGTGATATGAATCCCGAAGCCTATCTGACCGCCCTTTACCAGCACAAAACCACCGCCTGCCGGGCCGCCCTGGGCTGGATCGGGCGGATGGGCGTCCTGGTGACCCGGGAATACGGCCCCCACGTCTGGCTGGGCACCATCTTCACCGACGCCCCGCTGCCGGCGGCCGAGCCCCGGGTCGATTCCGGCTGCGGCTCCTGCCGCCGGTGCGTCGAAGCCTGCCCGGTGGGGGCCATCCGGGGAACGACCTGGCGGGCCGGCCTCACCCGGGACGATCTCCTGGACGTCAAAACCTGCCAGGCCCACCGCCGGGCCCGGAGCGGCCGGAACTCGCTCCCCATGTGCGGCCTGTGCCTGGCGGCCTGTCCCTTCGGATACAGACATTTTTATTGATGGCCAGAGGCCGAAGCCAAAGGGAGGGAGTGATGATATGAACGCCGACACGGAGCGGACGCGAAGCGACCCTTCATCAGGTGAGGTTCTGAAACCGACGACCATTGCGCGACATTATCATAACGTCTTTCATTCGTTGGCCATGCTGGCCGGCATGCGGCTCGACGTGTTCACTCCGCTCCGGGATGGTCCCATGGAGGCGAAAACGCTGGCGGAAGCTTTGAGGGTCCATGAGGATAAACTGGCCCCGGTTTTGTACGCTCTGGTCGCGGCGAACCTGCTGAAGGTGGAAAGCGGGCGTTTTTCGAACAGCGAAGAAGCCGCGATTTTTCTGGTTCGCGGGCGTCCGGAATACATCGGCGGATTGAGCGAGCTGTATGCGATGTTTTGGACGGCCGGCCTGAAAACGGCCGAGACCGTTCGAGCCGGAAAGCCCCAAGCCCAGTTCAATTTTCGCGCCCTGCCCGATGAAGACCTCCTGGCCTATTTTCAAAAGCAGGTTCACAGCAGCGTCAGGGGCGGAAAGGAAATCGCGGAAAAATTCGACTTTTCCGAATTCGAGCGCCTGCTCGACGCCGGGGGCGGAACCGGAGGGGTATCGATGGCCGTCTGCGCTCGATACCCGCATCTCAAAGCCACCGTCGCGGATTTGCCGCTGGTGGCCAAACTGGCGGAACGTTTCATAGCCGAAGCGGGAATGTCCGACCGGATCGGGGTTTCGGCGACCGATCTCTCTTCCGAGGCGCCTGCCGGACAGTATGATGCGGCCGTTCTGCGGGCGCTCATCCAGACTCTTTCGCCGGAGGACGCCCGGCGGTCCCTGAAAAATATCGGCCGGGCCATGTCTCCGGGAGGCCGGATTTTCATTTTTGGCAGCATTTTGGAAAATTCCCGCCTGGCTCCTCCGGTATCGGTCGCCAATAACCTGGTTTTTTTGAATGTCTATGAGCACGGTCGGTCTTATACGGAACAAGAATACCGGGAAATGCTGACCGAAGCGGGGTTTACGGGTATCACGGTGGAACATGAGGCGCTGGCCGACGGTATGGGCCTGATCAGGGCGAAAAAGCAATAAACCGCCGAAACACCTGGGGTCAGCCGACCCGCCCCGGCCGCCACGGAGGTCGCCATGCCCCCTGAAAACGCCGGGCCGAACGGCCCGAAGCCGGAAAACGCCAACGCCTGGGCGGGCATCGCCGGCCTGGGCCTGACCATGTTCCTTTTCGTCAGCACCTCGCTGATGCCCATGGGCCTGCTGCCGGACATCGCCGCCGGCCTGGGCCGCACCGAGGCCTTCACCGGCCTTCTGGTCACCGGCTACGCCTGGGTGACGGCCGCGCTGACCCTGCCGCTGGCCGTGCTCCTGGCCCGGATCGACCGCCGTCGGCTGCTTCTGGGCGCCCTGGCCCTTTTCGTCTTCAGCCACGGCCTGGCCGCCTTGGCCACCGACTTCATCACTCTGATGGTCTCCCGGGTGCTCACCGCCGCCGCCCACGCCGTTTTGTGGGCCATCGCCAGCCCCACCGCCGTGCGCCTGGCTCCGGAGGGTCTGGGCTCCAAAGCCCTGGCGGTGGTGGCCGCCGGGGTGTCGCTGTCGACCGTTCTGGGCGTTCCCCTCGGCACCCGGTTGGGCCAGGCCCTGGGCTGGCGGGCCACCTTTCTGGCGGCGGGTCTCGCCGGGCTGTCGCTGATCGGCCTTCTGGCCGCGCTCCTGCCGAAACTGCCCGCCGACAATCATCGTCCCCTGAAAAACCTGGCCCGCATCGCCGGCCGGCCGGCGGTGTGGCGGCTCTATCTGGTCCTGGCCCTGACCCTCGGCGGACACGCCGCCGCCTTCACCTACCTGGCCCCCTTCCTGCGGCTGACGGGCGGCTGGGATCCCCCGGCGGTGGTCAATTTCATCTGGCTGTTCGGGACGGCCGGCATCGCCGGCGGCTTTCTGGCCAGCCTCTTCACCGGGCGCTGGAGCGCCCCGGCCAGCCTCCTGGCCCTGGCGGTCATCACCGCCGGCCTGATTCTGGCCAATCAGGCCGTCGCCCTCCCGATCGGGGCGATCCTCATCTGCGCCGCCTGGGGCGCGGCCCTGAGCGGATTCACGGTGCTCTTCCAATTCCAGCTTTTTCAGGCCGCGCCCGAAGCCACCGAACTGGCCATGTCCATTTACGCTGTTTTTTTCAACCTCGGCATCGGCGGCGGGGCGGCCCTCGGCGGGCACCTTTTCCACCACTTCGACATCACCGCCGTCCCTTTCGGCGGGGCCGCCCTCACCGGCCTGGCCCTGCTCATCTTCGGGGCCACCCGGAAATGCGGTTCCCGGCCAACCGATGACTGATATGCGGGCCGTTTTCGGCGGGCAATCGACCAGGCGTTATCTGTGGGCAACGCTTGGATGTTCGGCCCGCGCCCGGTGGTGCAATCGATTCCCGGTATTCGGCGATTCTACATTGCGGATTGCTGGTGGGCCTCGGGATAATCGCTTGCAAAGCGGGGTGTGAATCGCGAGGGTCTCGGCCGCCCGCCGGGGCGCTGCCCCGGACCCCGCCAGGGGAGGGTGCTGCGCGCACCCTGCCCTGGACCCACCCGCGCCGGGGGCTCTCGCCCCCTGGACCCCCGAAGAAATTTCCGTTGTGTCAGCAAGTCCCCGTAAGCAGCGCCAGAACTCGCCTGTACGGCTCAAACAACTGGCGCTGCGGAGACATTTGCGTCAGGCCGCTACGGCCAAAGATCTCGACGGGAAGAATGTGGCGTTACCAGCTTACACCGGCACCGCGCCGCCGGGTGTTTGAGCCGTACAGGCGAGTTCCGGCGGCGCTACGACCAGGT